>JABBOX010000024.1 GCA_012927555.1 Phycicoccus sp. | reverse complement strand
GCCGGGACGGAGGGCGACAACGGCTGGTACACAAGCAGTGTCACCCTCTCGACTAGTGGGAGCGATTCGATCAGCGAACCGGTCGTCTGCACGGGTGAACAGCACCAGACCGCTGAAACGAAGGGTCAGCCGTTTGCTGCCACTTGCACCAACCAGGCAGGCATTGTCGGCCATGCGGCGGGCGTCACAATCAAACTCGACAAGACGGCGCCGACCACCACCCTCGCCGTCTCGGCCGGCACAGCCGGGTCTCACGGCTGGTACACGTCCAACGTCACTGTCCACACCGGTGGCGTGGACGCGATCAGCGGTATCGCCGACTGCACAGCCGACCAGGACCAGGCTGACGAAACTGCGGGGCAGCTCTTCACCGGCACCTGCACGAACGAGGCCGGCTGGACCAGCGGGGACGAGCTCACCGTCAAGCTGGACAAGACGGCGCCGCGCGCTGCACTGACGACCAGTGGAGACGCTGGCGCAAACGGCTGGTTCATCGACAACGTCACCGTCAACACGAACGGCAGCGACGGCATCAGCGACCCGGTGTCGTGCACCGGCGTCCAGACCCAGACGAGCGAGACGACAGGCCAAGCGTTTAACGGCTCCTGCACCAACGACGCCGGACTGACTAAGGGCGCAACACCGGTCACCGTGAAGCTCGACAAGACGGCTCCGTCCGCGACACTCACACCGTCCGGAACGCAGGGAGACAACGGCTGGTACATCAACGACGTCACGGTTACTGCGAGTGGCTCTGATGACATCAGCAGTCCAGTGAAATGTGACCAGCCCAAGACGCTGGCCAATGACACAGAGGCGACCGTGGTCACCGGTTCCTGCACCAACGAGGCTGGTCTGACGAAGGCGGCCGGCTCGCTGACGATCAAGCTGGACAAGTCGAACCCTTCGGCGAACCTCTCGGTAAGTGCCGGCACGCTGGGTGCCGACGATTGGTACATCAACGACGTGACCGTCAGCACGTCCGGTGCTGACAATGTCAGCGACCCGACCGTGTGCAGCGCCGACCAGTTCCAGACGACGGATACGACGGGACAGGCGTTCCAGGGGACGTGCACCAACAACGCCGGCCGCAGTCAGGAAGCAACGCCGTTGACGGTCAAGCGTGATGCTTCGCCACCGACCGCTGCGCTGGCTGTCATCACCGGTGAGTTGGGTGCCAACGGCTGGTACACCAGCAACGTTGTCGTGGGGGCGTCAGGCAACGACGACCAGAGTGTCGTCTCGTGCACTGCCGACGTCCACCTGACCGCCGATACGAAAGGGACGATCGTCACCGGTTCGTGCACCAACGAGGCCGGACTGAAGACGGAGGCAGCACCTCTCAACATCAAGATTGACAAAACCAGACCGTCCGCGCAGCTGAACGTCACTGCGGGGACGTCGGGTAGCGCCGGCTGGTACACCTCCGACGTGACGGTCAGCACCTCCGGCGCGGACAGCATCAGCGGACCCGTCACCTGCACCGCCACCCAGTCGTTGGCGACGGAGAGCACTGGCACCACGTTCAACGGCTTCTGCACCAACGGGGCCGGACTCGCGACGGACGCCTCTGCGTTGGTGGTGAAGCTGGACAAGACCGCGCCGAGCGCGGCGCTCGCCGTGACCGGGGGCACCACCGGTGCCAACGGCTGGTACATCAGCAATGTCACCGTGAGCACGTCCGGAGCTGACACGATCAGCAGCCCGGTGGAGTGCGTCGCTGCCCAGACGTTCTCCGGGGACTCGGCCGGCACCGGGGTGAACGGCTCGTGCACCAACGAGGCCGGACTCGTCGGTCACGCGGACCCGCTCACCCTCAAGATCGACAAGACGGCTCCCGTCGTCACGATCGTCAACCTCGCGGCGTCTTACCAGATCGGCTCAGTCCCGAGCCCGACCTGCACCACGACCGACGCCACATCCGATGTCGCCACGCAGGCGACCCCGACCATCCCGATCCTGAGTGGAGTCGGGGACTACACGGTGACATGCGGCGGCGCTTCGGACAGGGCCGGCAATGTCGGTTCCGCGACTGCAACGCTTCGGTCCATCTATCGGTACGACGGCTTCCTGCAGCCGATCAACGACACCGCCCACCAGGTCGGCGACACCAACACCAGCATCTTCAAAGCCGGGAGCACGGTGCCGGTGAAGTTCCAGCTCAAGCGATCCGACGGCACGATCATCACGCCGACCAGTGCCCCTGTCTGGGTCACGCCGCTGAAAGGCTCGGCCACCACCGCGAGCGTCGACGAGGCCATCTACTCGCTGAACGCCACGGGCGGCGGTTTCTACCGGGCCGACGGGCAGCAGTGGATCTACAACTGGAGCACGAAGGGTCTGGCGTCCGGCTACTACTACCGGATCGGTGTCAAGCTCGACGATGGTGAGACCCACTACGTCATCATCGGGCTCCGCTGAACTATCGGGCCCACTCGTATTAACCGGGGTGGCCCCGACGTTCCATCTCACTGGTCATCGTCGCGCTTGGCACGACTTTGACCCGTGCAGCAGTGCATATGCGGCGGCTAAAGCCCCTTGCCTGGTCAGGTTGTACTCCGCCCAGGCAGTCCTGCACCACGCCATGTCGGTTGGACTACACGGCCCACGCTGAGCATCAGGTGGGTGTGGGCGTTGGGGCGGTTGCAGTCGCCGTGGTCGGCGTACCGCGAGGTGTGGGGGTTCCGGCCGTTGTGGTCCCGGTGGGGGAGGGAGTGGTCGGCGAAGAGGTTGCCGGCGCATCGGTCGGGGAGACCGTGGTGGGTCGCTCCGTCGACCCCTTCGTCGGTTCACGGGGAGACGGCGTGTTGGTCCTGGTGTTGATCACAGGGGTCACGCCGGATGGGACGTTCGCAACTCTTGGCGGCGGGCGAAGCCACAGGTAGGCCACCAGTGTCAGCGCAAACAGCACCATGAGAACCCAGGTCGACCGCCGCGGGCGCATCCACCTCGCGAGCCATGCACGCGTCGTCGCAACCGTCATGGCGGTCACGATGCCATCCCCGTCACGGCGTCATGTCCGTCGGCGCTGAAGTGTCCAGCTCGATCGGTACGTTGATGCCCTCACGGCGTAGCGCCGCTGCGATCCGACCGCGCAGGGCGAGCCCGACCTGGAACTGCCGGCCCGGCAGGGTGCGGACCACGATCTCAACGTGGATCTGGTCGACGTCGATTCTCTCGACGCCCATCACGACCGGCGGACCGAGGAGCTGGGGGTGGAGCTCCTCGTCGGCGAAGACCTCATGCCCGACCTGCCGCAGGATCTCGGTGGCGCGGCCGATGTCGACGGTGAGGGGGAAGGGCACATCGACGACGGCTCGAGCCCAGTCCCGTGACAGGTTGGTGAGCTGCGCGATCGAGCCGTTGGGAGTGATGATGACCTCGCCGTTGGCAGTGCGGATCTTGGTCATTCGAAGCGTCACGTCCTCGACGGTGCCGATCACGCCCCCAGGGATGCCAATACCAGAGATGCTGATGAGGTCTCCGAAGCCGTACTGGCGTTCGGCGATGATGAAGAAGCCCGCCAACAGGTCCTGGACCAGGCGCTGAGCCCCAAAACCGAGTGCCACACCGATGACCGCGGCCGGCGCCGCCAGTCCCGTCAACGGCACCCCGAAGCGATCGAGGATCTGCACAGCGGTGACGGTGTAGACGATGACCAGCGCCGTCCAGGTGAGCACCTGGGCCAGTGCCGCCCGATGCTTGGCGGCCTCTGAACGCACGATCGAATCGGACTCGCGGTCGTTGGAGTCGATGCGATCGGTGATCACAGCCCGCAACCAGGTGGCGAATCTGGTCAGCAGCATGGCGCCTAGGACGAGCAGCAAGATCTCCAGGCCGTTGCCGCGGATCCACAGGGGCATATCCGGCAGCGGCTCCGCCATGGGGATCATGAACATCGGGATCATGAAGATCATCATGCCGCGTCCCGACGGGCGGAGCGTTACATCGGTAGGGTTGCTTGATGACTCTGAGGCTCGGGAGGCTAGGGCGACACAGGGTCCCTCTCTTCATCTGGCTGCCGCTGGCCATCTTCGTCGCGACCCGGCTCTATGGCCTTGTGATCATTGCCTTCGCGTCGCGTTACCAGGTGGCCCTTCCGTCGCCCGATCACCCCGGCATCTATCAGTTCTCGGCGCATCCGGACTCACCCGGCTATCTGGGTCTGATCACCAACTGGGACGGCCAGTGGTTCGAGCGGATCGCCACCAACGGCTATCACCTGCCCGCGTCGGGGGACCCACACGGCAAGGACGCGCTCTGGGCGTTCGCGTTCCTCCCCGCATTCCCCACCCTCGTCGGCGCGATCATGACGGTGACCGGGTTCAGCTTCGGGGTCTGCGTCACGATCGTGAACCTCATCGCCGGTGGCGCGGCAATGGTCGTCATGTTCGTTCTGGTCGAGCGCACGGCAGGCCGGTTCGCGGCAGGCGTCGCGGTCCTCTTCGTGAACTCCTTCGTCGCTGCGCCACTGTTCCAGGCGGCCTACTCCGAGAGCATGTCCCTGCTGCTCGTATGCGCGTCCCTTCTGCTGATCGCGCGACGTCGCTATGCCTGGGCGGTGGGTGCGGTGCTCCTGCTCTCGCTCACCCGCCTGGTGACGCCGCCCCTCGCCGTTGTCGTCGTCGTCCATGCCTTCGTGCGCTACCGCAACCGGGACAAAGACCCGATCCGCCGCGGCGAGATCGTCGGAATGGCCGTGCTGGCAGTCGTTTCCGCAACCTCGGTGTCGTTGTGGTCGACCATCACCAACACGATCACCAGCGGGGTCAAGGCCACCGGGGCCGACCGGGGGAGCGTGTCCAACGCGGTGGCGGCCGGCCGGTTCGGCTGGTTCACCAACGCCTATGAGCACATCGGCTGGATCGGGGTAATCGGGCTGGCACTTCTCGTCGTCCTGTTCGTGGTGCTGGCCCTCAGCAAGCTGACCCGGACGTGGGGCGTCGAGTTGCGGACCTGGTTCGCGATCTACCCGATCTTCTTGATCTTCGTGGCTGGTGTGCACACGGGGATGCTGCGCTACCTCTTGCTCGCCTTCCCATTGGGACTGCTGCTGATCGGAAGCCCTGAGCCCGGCACGATCCCGCGCAAACGTGGGGCCCTGGTTGTCGCCGTCTGCGCCGTCAGCCTCGCGCTGCAGATCCCCTGGGTGGTCAACGCCCTCGTGGTCACCCAGTTCGCCGGCAAACCCTGGCTGCCTTGAGCCCTGACTGTCCCGAACCCGACGTCAACTCGATCGACCACCACCCGAGCAACCTATGATTTGCGCGTGGGCTACGCACGCTTTGGCAGTCGACTGGCCCGTGACGTGGTCGAGATTTCCCATGACGTCCAGTGCCTCGACAAAGGTGGATTCTGGGCCGTCGTCGTCACCTTCGAGGGAGATGTCACGTGTGTCCGTTTCGCTACGGTGACCGACCCGCAGCCTCTGCTGCCGGGGGACTGGGAGCCGCTGACTGGCGACTGGAGCACCTCACTGGACGAGACGTCATACCGATCGGGCGTGACCCAGATCCGCGATCGCATCGCAGCGGGCGAGGTCTATCAGGCGTGTCTCTGTCGGATCATGAGCCATCCGTTGACCGACGACGCCGACCTTGCGACTCTGGAACCCCTTGTGGCCCAAGGCAATCCAGCCCCCCACGCCGGCCGCATCTATGTTCCCGAGGCAGGCCTGGACCTGCTCAGCGCCTCACCTGAGGCATTCCTGATCCGACATGGAGGCCGGATCGAGTCCCGTCCCATCAAGGGGACCGCCACGACCCTGTCAGCGATGCTGGTCAAGGACTATGCCGAGAACGTCATGATCGCGGACCTCGTGCGCAACGACCTCTCCGCCGTATGCCGTCCCGGCACCGTCAGCGTGGACGCCCTGTGTGCGCCCGAGGACCATCCGGGGTTGACGCATCTGGTCACCACGGTCTCGGGGGAGCTGCGCAGCGGCGTTGGCTGGCCCGAGATCATGGCCGCGACGTTCCCACCGGGGTCGGTGTCGGGGGCGCCGAAGTCGTCGGCGCTGAGGGTCATCGCCGACCTCGAGACTGTGCCGCGCGGGCCCTATTGCGGGGCGATCGGGTGGGTGGATGCCGACGCCAACGAGGCCGAGCTCGCCGTCGGGATCAGGACGTTCTGGGCGGATCGGGATGCCACTGCACAGCGCTGGCTGAGATTCGGCACCGGCGGCGCCATCACGTGGGGATCGGACCCGGGCCAGGAATGGGCCGAGACAGAGCTCAAAGCCGCTCGCCTGATCGGACTCGCATCTGGGAGGCTGGAGCCGTGAGCGAACCAGGCACGAACGAACAGGACACCAACGAGCAAGGCATTCTCGAACAGGGCACCAGCGACCGGTACACCAGCCAGAGCCGTCGAGTGGGCGACGTCCGGGCCTGGGTCAACGGCGTACGGGTGGATGCCACGGGCCCGTCGATCGCCGCAGTCGACCACGGCATCACGGTCGGCGACGGCGTCTTCGAGACGTGCAAGGTCATCGACGGCGTGCCCTTCGCCCTGGCGCGACACGCGAGGCGAGTGGACCGTTCGTTGGCCGGGCTCGGCCTGCCTGATGCTGACCACAAGATGATCGATGCCGGCATCAAGGATGTGCTGTCGGGTGAACCCATCGCCTACGGGCGACTTCGCTACACGATCACCGGCGGCGCGGGGCCCCTCGGCTCCGACCGCGACGCCTCACCGTTGACCTACATTGTCACCGCCGGGCGGACACCGCCGAACCCCGTCACAGCCAAGGTTGTCGTCGTGCCCTGGACCCGCAACGAACGCAGCGCCACCGCGGGACTGAAGACCACGTCATACGCGGAAAACGTTGTGGCACTTGCCTACGCCAAGGATCGCGGGGGAACGGAGGCAGTCTTCGCCAACTCCGTCGGCAACCTCTGTGAGGGCACCGGGTCCAACATCTTCGTCGTCGTGGATGGCGAGATCCTCACTCCGGACCTGGCCTCCGGACCGTTGGCCGGGGTGACCCGCGACCTGGTCATCGAGTGGTGTCGCGAAGAGGGGCTCACGGTCCGTGCCGAGCCGCTGCCGATGTCGATCCTGACCAGGGCCACCGAGGTCTTCATCACGTCATCGATCAAGGACGTCATGCCCGTTCACGCGATCGACGACCAACTGCTCCCGGCGCCGGGACCCGTGACCGCGCAGGTAGCCGAGATCTTCAACCGGCTGTCCCGCGAACGCCTGGACCCATGAGCGGCGAAGACGGCTGGGGTGGTGACGACCACAACATCACCCTTGACGCGGCCGACGACGATTGGGAGTGGCGACGCAAGATTCACTCCAACCCGCACTCTCACCTGATCTATCGGATCATCGTCGGGGTCGTCGGCCTGGTCATTGTCGTCATCGGTCTGATCCTGGTCCCGTTCCCAGGCCCCGGCTGGCTGATCGTCTTCCTCGGGCTGGCGATCTGGGCCTCCGAGTTCGAGTGGGCCCAGCGGCTGCTGCGCCGCGCCAGGAACACCCTGCAGTCCTGGGGCGTCTGGCTCAGGCCCCAACCCTGGTGGGTCAAAGGGCTGGTGCTCCTGGTCACCGTCGTGGCCGTCGCGGTGATCTTCTGGCTGCTGTTCCTGATCAGCGGCGTGCCCGGCTTTTTCCCTGACAGCATCGAGGAGTGGCTCAAGGGCCTCCCCGGTCTGGCCCGCTGACCCGATTGGCCTGCCCATGCGGGGAGCGGCTATTCTCCACTCCGCTGCCTGTATGACGGGTGGCGCCGTCCGGACGTGTAGCTCAGCTGGTTAGAGCGCTCGCCTCACACGCGAGAGGTCGGGGGTTCGAGTCCCTCCACGTCCACCAAGGAGTTTTCCCCGAAATGGGCCAAACAGTGCCCCGAGATCAAGGCCTGTCCGGGCACCGGGGTGAGAACTGCATCAACAGCGTCCATGGCGGCGCAGGATGCCGGAGTTTCGCGGATTTCGTGGGTTTCGTGGGTTTTGTGATTCAACTGACGTGGTCAAGCAACGCCAATATCGTGAATCCAGGAAAGCGTCACGCCAAGTCGGGGGACTTCATCCCACTCACCGATTCTCTGCTACGGAGTCGAAGGGGTGTCGATGTCTTCAAAAGTGGGTGAGCACGCGAGCGGCGTGGCGGACCCGGCCCCGCAACCGGCGGGCGCGGGGGCGTTCGCCCGGCTGATCGGCCTGGTCATCTTCGGGTTGGCGGCGTTCGCGGGTTTCGTCTTGCTGGCCGCGGCGCGCGCCGTGGGCCCGCAGGTCGAGGTCGCCCCCACCGAGGGGCTCCTGCTCGGGCTCTGGAAGGTCATGTACGCCACCGAGGCGCCGTCCGTCCGGGTGGCCGTCGCCGCCGTGGCTCTGGCGGCCCTGCTGGCAATGGGGGTGGCGCTCATCGAGCTACGTATCGCTAATCGCTCCCGTCGCTCCACCGACGCGCACGCCGACCCGCTCGCGCCCAAGCTCGTGATGGCGAGGACCTCGGGTGTCTTCTCCGGCCCGGTGACCGTCACGGTGCTGATCCCGGCGCACAACGAGGAGGCGTCTCTGCCGCAGACCATCGCGTCCCTTGTCGGGCAGGGGCACCCACCCGAGCGCATCATCGTGGTCGCCGACAACTGCACCGACTCCACGGTGGAGGTTGCGCGGCGCGCCAGCGTCGAGGTGGTTGAGTCGGTGGGCAACGCGCACAAGAAGGCCGGCGCCCTGAACCAGGTCCTGCGCCGGCTCCTGCCCGCCCAGGGCGACAACGACACCGTGATGATCGTGGACGCGGACACACGCCTGGACGACGGGTTCCTCGAGGCCGCGGTCGCGCGATTCACGGCCGACCGTGGCCTGATGGCGATTGGCGGTCTGTTCTACGGCGAGGACGGCGCAGGTGTGCTCGGCCAGTTCCAGCGCAACGAGTACAGCCGGTACAGCCGCGACATCAGGCGCCGCCGTGGTCGGGTGTTCGTGCTCACCGGGACCGCGTCCGTGTTCCGATCGGCAGCGCTGCGGGCGGTCGCGCAGAGCCGAGGCTCGTCGATCCCGGGGGCCCAGGGCGACGTGTACGACACGGCGGCTCTGACCGAGGACAACGAGCTCACCATCGCCCTGAAGTCCCTCGGTGCCCTGATGATCTCCCCGAGCCAGTGCACCGTCGTCACCGAGGTGATGCCGTCATGGCGTGCCCTGTGGAACCAGCGGTTGCGATGGCAGCGAGGCGCGCTGGAGAACCTGGGAGCGTACGGGTTGAGACCCAAGACGTTTCGTTACTGGGCGCAACAGCTGGGCATCGGTTACGGGGTGATCGCCCTGGCTGGGTACGTCGCTCTCATCGTGCTCACGCTGCTGTCGGTCATCTCGTGGGTCTGGTTCCCGTTCTGGATGGGGCTCGGCCTGCTGTTCGCCGTCGAGCGGGTCATCACCGTGTGGGCAGGGGGCTGGCGGGCGCGCCTGCTTGCCGCCGCTCTGCTCCCTGAGCTCGTCTTCGCCTCGTTCCTCGACGTCGTCTACCTCAAGGGCGTCATGGACATCCTGTTCGGCAGACGGGCTGGCTGGAAGCACGTCACGAATCTCCCCTCGGCCGAGGCGATTGACGACGACACCGTCACGGCGGTGAGCCACCGATGATGGCTGTCGTGGCAGTTCTGCCCATAGGGGTGCTCTTCCCGGAGTCGATCCTGCACGCCAACTCCTTCAAGCTCCTGGCGACCTTCGTCGCGCTCAACACCCTGATGTACGCGACTCTCGCCGTTCTCAAGGTGCTCCCGAAGGGATACGCCCTCTCCTCGTCCAGCGGGCTCAACCGCCGCGCGCAGAATCGGAGCATCTATCCCGGACCACCGGCCCCCTGAAAAGTGACCTCCGCACTGCTTGGTCGCGGAGCGCCAGCCGGTCGACCTTGGCGGAATTGGCTAGGACATCCGCCGCGAGGCTACGTCGGAGCCCGGGGATGCTCCGGAATGTGTTGGGGTCAGAAGGAGCCGGTATCAGACGTGGCGCGTTCCCCTTGAGTCAGCACGTCAGCGATGGCCCGAAGGTGACTGACGTCGGTTCCGCAGCACCCTCCGAGGATCGTGAGGCTCGGAAAGGTATCGCGCAGGATTGCGTATTGGGTGGCGAGCTCCAAAGCGTCTCCCGCGTCCAGCGACTCCGATTCGTCCAACTCGGCGTGGGTTCTGTGCGATGCATTGGCCCGGAGGCCGCGCAGTCGCGGTGTCCTTGGGGCGGCCGGGTCAAGGACGTGCGCGAAATGCGTCGGGTGCGCGCAGTTGATTCCGTAGTAGGCGGCGCTACCACCGGTTGCGTCATCTACCCGCTCGATCGCCTCGCCGAGCGGCGTTCCGTCCGGCAGTGCCCCGTCGGTCTCCACCGTGAACGAGATCGCGACGGGGATTCCAGCCTCCTCAGCCGCGCGCACGATACCG
This sequence comes from Phycicoccus sp., assembly GCA_012927555.1. Lineage (GTDB taxonomy): Bacteria > Actinomycetota > Actinomycetes > Actinomycetales > Dermatophilaceae > UBA4719. Next base: position 31,018 of record JABBOX010000024.1, on the reverse strand, counting down.
ACGGCCTCGTCCGCGTAGGTGATCGTCATGGCGTTCACCATGTCGGCGTCGGTGCCGGCGAGTGTCTCAACTTGCACGGCGTGGTAGTCGCGCGACTGCTGTGCGTCCATCCGTGCGGTGCCGTCATAGCCGTCCCCGCGCGGGCCGATGCAGCCGCTCACCACGACGTCCCCTTCGTCTCCACCCAGCTGAGACCGCAAATGGACGAGCTGTTGTATGGCGACCCGGTTCGCCTCTGCCAACGCATCAGGGGTGTAGCCCAGTAGGTTTCCCCAGTCTGAGCTGGCCCGCCAGGTCGCGGACTCAAGGATGAATCCAACCCCGGACTGTGCAGCGACCTGTGCATGCTCGAGAAAATAGCGGTCAAGACGCTCCCGGCCTTCTTCTTCCCGCAGCAGGGCCACGGCCGCGAAGTGCGGAAGCTCGTAGCCGTCGTGAAATATGAGCGTCGTCTCCAAACCGGTGTCGGTCAGAAACGGCCTGTGCGCCAATTGAGGAAGGGCGTCTCGGTATCTGGCCATCACGTGCCTCCGCGATGAGGGGGTTGGGGCGAGCTGCCTACCCGGTGTGACAGTTCAGCGGACCTCGGGTCGGTCGCCGTGTCAAGGGCTTGGGTTGCCTTACCTAATCTTTCTTGGCTGGCTGAGGGCTCAGTGAGCAGGGGTGAGGCTTTGGACCGAGATCGTGCAGGAGCCCGTGGCGAAGGCTTTGCGCAGCGGAACTGTCTGCTCTGGTGGATAGACCTGGATCTGGCTGGACGGCCTCGGCAAATCGCAGCCGGTCTGCGTGGCTGTGCTCACTCTCAGCGTGAACTGGGCTCGCTGGCCTGGAGCGAGCCGCACCGTTGGAGCTTCGGAGCCGTCTCGGGTGGCCGGTTGGCCGACCATACTGCCCGCGTCGTTGAGCAGAGACACGCCAGGGAAGCCGCGTACGGCGCAGGGCGTGCCGGCGGTGTTGGTGAAGAAAAAGGTCGTGTAGGTACTGCCGGCCGCGGCACCGCTGGGCCCTGAGCCCAGGCTCAGCTGGCTGGTCAGGCAGGTGGCTACAGATCCTGTCGTGTCGCTTGCTGTGGGTGTGGGTGTGGGTGAGCTGCTCGGTGTCGAGGTCGGAGCGCTCGATGAGGGTGAGGTTGGTGCGGGGGAGTTGTTGTCGTGGCCGATGACGAACACCGGTACCGCCACGGCCACGAGAACAGCAGCGGCAGCCATCAGAGGCACACCCCATCGCTGCGAGCGGCGTCCCCTCGGCGCGCGCTCCTCTTGGGCGAGCTCTGCGATCTCGCTCGCGGTGATGACTCTCTGTGGCTGCGGGGTCCCGGCGTGCAGCAGATCAGTGAGGTGACGCTCGAAGTCATTCATGCCCAACCTCCTCCAGCAGGGATTGAAGTTCCGGTACCAGACGCAGCTTGTCCAGGGCGCGTGACGTCTGGCTCTTCACCGTGCCAACCGAACAGTCGAGGACGCGAGCGGTCTGCGTCTCGGACAAGTCGTTGAAGTAGCGAAGCACGACGACGGCTCGTTGCCTGGCGGGCAATCCGGACAACGCACTCCAGATGACGTGACGCAGCTCGGTCGCGGCCAGTTCATCAACCGCCGCACGGTCGGGCAGTACGGCGACCGGGCTCTCGCGAGTCCAGCGGCGTCGCTGCCCGTTGAGAAACGTGTTCATCAAGACTCGACGAACATAGAACTCGGGCGCATCGGACCTGATCGCATCCCAGTGCAGCCAGGACTGCAAGAGGGCGGTCTGGACCAGGTCTTCGGCCGAAGTCCAGTTACCCGTCAGCAGCCATGCCGATCGAAGAAGCATCCGGGAGTTTCGGTCGACGAAATCCTCAATACTCAGCAACCCAGCCACCTCCTGACCTATTCACCCCAAAAGACAGCCGGGACCCCCAGAAAGGTTGCATCGCACCTCGGGCCAGGTCAGGGCTTGACCGCTGCGAGCAGCTCGCGGACCTGGGCGACGGTGGGGACCCTGCCGGAGAGGACTACCTTCTCGTCGACGACGAGCCCGGGGGTGGACATCACGCCGTAGTTGACGATCGTGGGGTAGTCCAGCACCTTCTCGATCGTGGCGTCGATGCCGAGCTCGGCGATGGCTTCGCGGGTGACGCGCTCGAGGTTCTTGCAGTTGGCGCAACCGGAGCCGAGGACCTTGATGATCATGTGCTTCTCCTTTGGTGGGGCAGGCGATCAGTGGGGCAGGACAATGTTGAACAGATAGCCGACGGCGATGATGCCGGTGCCGACGACGCCGGCGAACGTGGCGATCAGCTGGGGTTTGAGGACCCGACGGAGCAAGATCATCTCCGGCAGCGACAGCGCGACGACGCTCATCATGAACGCGAGCAGGGTGCCCATCGGCAGTCCTGCGCCGTACAACGACTGGACCAGCGGCATGACCCCGGCGGCGTTCGAGTACAGCGGGACTCCGATGAGGACAGCGACGAAGACACCGAGCGGATTGGACGCGTTGGCGTACGTGGTGAAGAAGTCAGTGGGCACCCAGCCATGGATGGCGGCGCCCAGACTGATGCCAACGAGCAGGTATGGCCAGATCTTCCGGAGGATGGTGGCGACCTCCTCGACACCCATCTGGATCCGGTCGTCCCAGGTCAGCCCGGCGGTGGTGTCGATGACCTGACCCCCGAGGCGGGTCTCGAAGACGAACGGCTCGACCCACTTCTCGACGCCGAGGCGGCCAAGGATCCAGCCGGCGACGATGGCAACGGTCAGCCCCGCCACGACATACAGCAGGGTGGGTCCCAGCCCGAACATGCCGAACAGCAGCCCGATCGCGATCTCGTTGACCAGTGGGGAGGCGATGAGGAAGCTCATCGTGACTCCGATCGGGATGCCGGCGGCGACGAAGCCGATGAAGGCGGGCACCGCGCTGCACGAGCAGAACGGGGTGACCACGCCCAGGCTCGCGGCCATGACGTTGCCGACGCCTTCCCGCTTGCCGCCGAGCATCGCCCGGGTGCGCTCGAGCGACATGAACGAGCGCAGCACGGTGACGACGAAGATGATTCCGACGAGCAACAGGGCAATCTTGACGGTGTCGGCGAAGAAGAACAGCGCTGCCGACCCGGCGCGACCGGCCAGGTCCATGCCGACGACGTCGCGGATCAGCCAGGTCCAGAACGGCTCGTTCGCCTGGTAGAGAACCGCCCAGATCACGGCTGCGCCGGACAGACCGACCCAGCGGCGGGTCGGGGTGCCCGGACGCAACCGTTCCGCGACCGAGGTCATGACGGTGCTCCGACAAGCCCGCCTGGCAGGGCGTCGTGCAGGCGTGCGAGGGCGTCGTCGGCCAACGCGTAGTCGATCCATCGACCGCGCCGGCTGGTGGTCACCAGACCGGCCTCGCGCAGAACCTTGAGGTGGTAGCTGAGCAGGTTCGCGGCGACGGGGACGTGCTCCTGCAGGTCGCACACGCACCGCGGCGACTCGGCCAGACGCGTCAGCACGGTCCAACGGACCGGGTCGGCCACCGCGGCCAGCACCATGGTGGCGGCCGACGCCGCGGGGGAGACTTCAACCGAACTTGTACCAGCCATGGTTGAAGTATACGCCCGCGGCCGGGCTCCAGTCACGGCCGAATCGCGTGGAACCGCCCGCCCGGTAGCATCAGAACCCGGTCATCCACGCCGGTGACCGATCCCATGCCACCCGGTCGGGCGGCATACCGAATCAACGTGCAGGAGCCCAACGTGTCTTTGCAGTCGTCCGACATCACCGTGGTCATCGCTGGGACGAAGCGATCGGTCGCGGGGGGGACGACTGCGGGTGACCTGTTCGCCGAGGACAAGAGCACCGTCGTGGCTCGCGTCAACGGAGAGCTGCGCGATCTGGCCCACCTGCTCGCCGAGGGCGATGCCGTCGAAGCCGTGGGACTCGACACCGACGAGGGGCTTGCGGTCCTGCGTCACTCCGCCGCTCACGTGCTCGCCCAAGCCGTGCAACAGATCAACCCCAAGGCCAAGCTGGGCATCGGCCCGCCGATCCGTGACGGTTTCTACTACGACTTCGACGTCGAGGTCCCGTTCACTCCCGAGGACCTCAAGGCCCTCGAGAATGCCATGCAGAAGATCATCAACGAGGGCCAGACCTTTGTCCGCAGGGTCGTGACGGACGAGGCAGCCCGCCTCGAGCTTGCCGACGAGCCCTACAAGTGCGAGCTCATCGGGCTGAAGGGCGGTGCCGCCGAGGCCGTGACCTCGGTCGAGGGGGCCGACGTCGAGGTCGGCGCCGGCGAGCTGACGATCTACGACAACATCCGCCGCGACGGCGAGCGGGCGTGGGGCGACCTTTGCCGCGGCCCGCACGTGCCCACGACCAAGATGCTGGGCAACGCCTACAAACTGATGCGAACGGCTGCTGCCTACTGGCGCGGGTCCGAGAAGAACCCCCAGCTGCAGCGCGTCTACGGCACCGCGTGGGCGTCGAAAGACGAGATGAAGGACTATCTCGACCGGCTGGCCGAGGCGGAGAAGCGTGACCACCGCAAGCTCGGCGTCGAGCTCGACCTGTTCTCCTTCCCCGACGAGATCGGCTCTGGTCTGGCGGTTTTCCACCCCAAGGGGGGTGTCATCCGCAAGACGATGGAGGACTACTCGCGGATCCGTCATGAGGAGTCCGGCTACGAGTTCGTCTACTCCCCGCACATCAGCAAGAGGAACCTGTTCGACACGTCCGGTCACCTGCAATGGTTCGCCGACGGTATGTACCCACCCATGCACGTCGACGAGGAGTGTGACGCCGAAGGCAACGTCACGCGCAAGGGCCAGGAGTACTACCTGAAGCCGATGAACTGCCCGTTCCACTGCCTGATCTTCCGGGCGCGTGGACGTTCCTATCGTGAGCTCCCGTTGAGGCTCTTCGAGTTCGGCTCGGTCTACCGCTACGAGAAGTCCGGCGTCGTGCACGGTCTGACGCGCGTTCGGGGTATGACCCAGGACGACGCCCACATCTATGTCACCGCCGACCAGGTGCAGGCCGAGCTGAAGGACCTCTTGACCTTCGTGATCGACCTGCTCAAGGACTACGGCCTCGACGACTTCTACCTCGAGCTCTCCACCCGCAACGAGGACAAGTACGTCGGCACGGACGAGAGCTGGGCCAAGGCCACCGAGGCGCTGAGGGAAGCGGCGACGGATTCAGGTCTCGATCTGGTGGACGACCCCGGCGGTGCCGCGTTCTACGGCCCGAAGATCTCGGTCCAGGCCCGCGACGCCATCGGTCGGACGTGGCAGATGTCAACGATCCAGGTCGACTTCAACCTGCCCGAGCGTTTCGGCCTCGAGTACCAGGCAGCCGATGGCTCGCGCCAGCGCCCGATCATGATCCACCGAGCCCTGTTCGGCTCGGTCGAGCGGTTCTTCGGACTGCTCGTCGAGCACTACGCCGGCGCGTTCCCACCGTGGCTGGCTCCGGTCCAGGTGATCGGCATCCCGGTGGCCGAGGAGTTCAACGACTATCTCTTCGAGATCGCTGAACGACTGAAGGCCAAGCGGATTCGCGTCGAGATCGACACCTCGGCAGACCGCTTCCCGAAGAAGATCCGCACAGCGCAGAAGTCCAAGGTGCCGTTCATGCTCATCGCCGGCGAGGACGACCGATCCGCCGGAGCGGTCTCATTCCGCTACCGCGACGGCTCGCAGAAGAATGGCGTCCCGATCGCTGAGGCGATCGAGGAGATCGTGGTGGCCATCGAGAGCCGCGTGCAGGTCTGATCGCCGATCGTGGACATCCTGAATGAGATCTGGCACCGCGCCCTGACGACCCAGCCGGCCCCGTCCGGCCGGGTCGTCGCGTTGACCGCCGTGGTCGCGGTGCTCCTCGTCGGGGCCCCGGGCGCGTGGTCGGTCACCCGGCACGTCGTGACCATCGCGCACGAGGCCGCCCACGGCCTCGCTGCCTTCGTGTCCGGACGCAAGCTGCACGGCATACGCCTGCATTCGGACACCTCCGGCCTGACGGTGTCCGCGGGCAAGACCACAGGGCTGGGCATGATCGTGACGGCCGCCGCCGGCTACGTCGGCCCCGGTCTGCTCGGTCTGGGAGCAGCCGCGATGCTCACCCATCACCGAGCCGTTGGCCTGCTGTGGGCGTTGTTGATCCTGTTGGCACTGCTGCTGATTCAGGTCCGCAACTGGTTCGGCCTCTGGTCCATCCTGGTCAGCGCGGCAGTGGTGCTGGGCGTTTCGTGGTGGCTCGCACCGCAGATGCAGTCCGCCTTCGCCTACGTGCTGACGTGGTTCCTGCTCCTGGCCGCCCCACGCCCGGTCCTTGAGCTGCAGGCACACCGACGTGGCTCAGGGACGAGAAGCTCCGACGCGGACCAGCTCGCCCGGCTCACCTTCCTGCCGGCGATCGTATGGGTCGGATTCTTCCTCGTCGTGACTGTCGGTGCTCTGGTTGTCGGCGGACGCTGGATGGTAGCGGCGGCGACCTGACGGCACGGTGCATAGGATCGGCACCATGACGCAGGACGAGAGCCACACGCAGGAGGAGAACCACCCGCGACCCGAGCTCGAGTCGGCGCACGATTTCGCTTTGGTCGACGACGGGTTCCAGAGACTGTGGACGCCCCATCGCATGGCCTACATCAACGGTGATCGTCCGACCGACGACGCGGGGGATGGCTGCCCGTTCTGTGCGGTGATCGCCAAGGACGACGCTGAGGGTCTGATCGTCCATCGCGGCGAGAGCTGCTACGTCGTGATGAACCTCTTCCCCTACAACCCTGGTCACGTCCTGGTGTGCCCCTACCGTCACGTCTCGCTCTACGTCGATCTGACCGACGAGGAGACGCTCGAGTTCGGGTCGCTCACGAAGGCCAGCATGGTGGCGCTGGATGGCTCTTCGGCCCCGATGGGCTACAACATCGGGATCAACCAGGGCGCGGTTGCCGGTGCCGGCATACGTGCCCACCTGCACCAGCACATCGTCCCGAGGTGGAGCGGCGACTCCAACTTCCTGCCCATCATCGGGCAGACCAAGGCGCTGCCCATGCTCCTTGAGGACGCCCGCCAACGCCTCGTCGACGCATGGCCGCGCAGTTGACTCACCTGCCCGGTCGGCCGGTGCTGGTCTTCGACGGCGATTGCGGATTCTGCACCACGTCCGCCCGGTTCCTGCACCGGTGGGTGGTCCGGGATGGCTCCATGTCCGTCGCCCCCTGGCAGTTCCTGGCCCTCGAGACGCTGGGTCTCACCGCGGACCAGTGTCGAGCGGCCGTTCAGTGGGTTGGCGAGGACGGCCAGATTGCCAGCGGTCACTTCGCTGTCGCTGCAGCACTGCGCGCCGGTCATTCCGTATGGCGTCCCGTTGGCGTGCTGCTCGTGGCTCCGGGTTTCTCGTGGCTGGCCGCCCGTCTCTACACGTGGGTTGCCGCCCACCGTGATGTGTTACCGGGCGGGACCCCTGCCTGCCGAATGGACAACCCGACCCGACCGATCTGAAACGCGCGGCCAACTCCGGCACCCGGGCGCAGCCAAAAAAGGCACACGGCACACGATGAGCAGTTCCGGGTCACCCGGGCAGATGGTCCTTGACCAGGTTGGGCGGCATCGGTTCGTAGCCGTGGGGGCTCCGGGTGAACACCCCGGTTCCATGGGACACCGAGCGCAGATCGATGGCGTAGCGGGTGATCTCGGTCTGCGGCACCTCGGCCTTGATCGTGCTGCGGCCTGAGGTGTCCTGCTCGGTCCCGAGCACCCGGCCTCTGCGCGTCTGCAGATCGGTCATGACTGCCCCGACATACTCGTCGGCAACTGTCACCAGCAGCGAGTCGATCGGCTCGAGCAAGGTCACGGTCTGCGGCGAGGCGGCGTCCTTCAGGGCCAGCGCCCCGGCGGTCTGGAAGGCCATGTCGCTCGAGTCCACCGAGTGGGACTTCCCGTCCGTGAGAGTGACGCGCCGGTCGACCATCGGGTAGCCCGCGATGCAGCCCTTCAGAAGCTGTGCGCGAACCCCCTTCTCGACACTGGGGATGTACTGGCGGGGGACCGCCCCGCCGACCACGTGGTCGACGAACTCGAAGCCAGCCCCCCGGTCGAGGGGCTCGACGATGATGTTGCACACGGCGTACTGACCGTGGCCCCCGCTCTGTTTGATATGCCGCCCATGACCGATCGCGTTGGCGACGAAGGTCTCTCGCAGCGCGACCTTCAGCGGCTCGGAATCCACGTTGACGCCATAGCGTTCCCGGAGCCGCGTCAGGAGGACGTCCACGTGAGCCTGGCCCATGGTCCAGAGGATCACCTGATGGGTTTCGGGATTGTGTTCGAGCCTCATGGTGGGGTCTTCGGCCACCAGCCGGGCAAGGGCACCGGCCAGCTTGTCCTCGTCAGACTTCGTGGCCGCTGTGATAGCCACCGGCAGCAGCGGGTCCGGGAACATCCACGGCTCGACCAGCGCCGGCATCTCCTTGCTGCTCAACGTGTCCGTGGTCTCGGCCTTGGTCAGCTTGGCAACCACGCAGAGGTCGCCGGCAATGGCGAAGGGCTTGGGGGACAACGCATCCCCGAGCGACGAGGACAGGAGCCCGACGCGCTCGTCGTCGTCGTGACCCACATGCCCCTCGATCGATCCGTTGGCGAGACGGTCAAGGTGACCCGAGACGTGAACCACCGAGTCCGGCCGCAGCGTCCCGCTGAAGACGCGAACGAGACTGATCCGGCCGACATACGGATCGCCTGCCGTACGAATGACTTCGGCCACCAGAGGTCCATCAGGGTTACAGGTGAGCGGCGGCAGGGGGTCGCCGTTGGGCGCCATGATCGCGGGCAGCGGGTGCAGGTTCGGCGGGGGGAAGGCCGCGGTCAACAGCTCCAGCAGCTCGAGGGTGCCGACGCCGGTCTCGGTGGACACGGGGATCACCGGATGAAAACGACCGCGCGAGACGGCCGTCAGAAGGTCCGAGATGATGAGGTCGATGTCGATGTCCTCACCATCGAGGTAGCGATCGAGGAGGGTGTCGTCCTCGGACTCCTGGATGATCGCCTCGATCAGGTCCGACCGGTGAGCTTCGATGAGCTCACGGTGTTCGGAGTCAGCGGCCCGGCCCACCGCCTCGCCCGAGCTGTAGTCGTAGATCCGCTGCGTCAAGAGCCCGAGGTTGCCGACGATCGACTCGTCGTCGCCATGCAGCGGCAGGTACAGCGCCATGACGCCCTCGCCGAAGACCCGCTGGCAGATCGCCACGGTGTCCTCGAAGTCTGCCCGTCCGGCGTCGAGCTTGGTCACTGCGACCGCCCGCGGCATGCCGATCGCCGCGCACTCCTCCCAGAGCAACATGGTGGCGCCGTCCACACCGTCGGCAGCTGAGATCACGAAGAGCGCGGCATCCGCGGCCCGTAGTCCCGCCCGCAGCTCACCGACGAAGTCCGGATAGCCGGGGGTGTCGATGAGGTTGACCACCACACCGTCATGGGAGAACGAGGCGACAGCCAGCTGCACGGAGCGCTCATCGAGGGTCGGTTTTGCTCGATAGCCCGGGGTTGTCGCGGCAACGAGATGCTCGAACAGCGTCGTCTTGCCGCCGCCGCTGTGCCCGACGAGCACCACATTGCGGATGCCACCGGGGGCGGTGGCCTGCTGGACGGGAGCGCTCGTGGACGTCTTGGTGCTCATGGCGAAAACGATGTCGTCTCAGGGCGCTGGGCACAACCCCGTTGGGCAAGTCGGTACGCTGGGGCCACCATGCTGAACCGATTCGCGCGAGCCTTCGTCACCAAGCTCCTCACGCCACTGGCCCGGTTGTTCCTCAAGCTCGGCCTGAGTCCCGACGTCGTCACGATCGTGGGCACCATCGGGGTCTGCGTTGGCGCGCTGGGCTTCTACCCGCGTCATGAGTTCTTCTGGGGCTCGATCGTTGTCTCGGTGTTCGCGCTCTCCGACACGATCGACGGCGTGATGGCCCGCCTCTCCGATCGCTCGAGCAAGTGGGGCGCCTACCTGGACTCAACCCTGGACAGGGTGGGCGACAGTGCCGTCTTCGGCGGGCTCGTCCTCTGGTATGCCGGCGACGGCGGCACGCCATACCTCGCGGCTCTGGCGCTGGCCTGTCTGATCCTGGGCAGCGTCGTCAGCTACTCCAAGGCCCGGGCCGAGGGCCTGGGCATGACCGCCAACGTCGGCATCGCCGAGCGGGCGGATCGACTGGTCGCGGTGCTCATCGCCACGGGTCTGGTCGGGCTGGGGGTTCCCGAGGTGCTGTTGACGGTGGTCCTGTCCCTGTTGGCCCTCGCAAGCCTGATCACCGTGATTCAGCGGATGCTCGAGGTCCGCCGGCAGGCGTTCGAGATCGCGTGAGCAGGCTGTCCGAACGTGCGACCCTCGCCGCCTATCGCGCGGGTTGGTCCCTCGTGCGCCGGATGCCGGCTCGTCTGGCCTATGGCGCGTTCGACCTCCTCGCCGACGTCGCATGGCGTCGCAGGGGCAAGAGCGTCGAGCGGATGCGCAGCAACTACGCCACCGTCCGGCCAGAGCTGAGTCCCGCCGAGCTCGACACCTTGGTTCGGGCTGGGATGCGTTCCTACCTGCGCTACTGGTGTGACTCCTTCCGACTTCCCGACCGCAGCATCGAAGAGCTGGTCGACGGCGTTCGGGCGGTTGGCGACGACGCGGTCCGTGCCCAGCTGCAGTCAGGCAGGTCCGCTGTCATCTTCTTGGGGCACATGGGCAACTGGGACTTCGGCGGCGCCTGGTCCACGACCCAGCTTGCGCCCGTCACCGCCGTTGCCGAGCGGCTCAAGCCGGAGGAGCTCTTCGATGAGTTCGTGGCGTTCCGCGAGGGGCTCGGCATGCGGATCATCCCCCTGACCGGTGGCAGTGACGTCTTTCGCGAGCTGACGGAAGCCTGCCGTTCCGGGGCGCTCGTCGCACTGTTGGCCGACCGGGACCTGACCAAGGGCGGCGTCGAGGTCGACTTCTGCGGTCAGCGGGCGAGGATGGCCATCGGGCCGGCAGCGTTGGCGGTCAACACCGGCGCCGCCCTCTTCCCCGCCATGGTCCACTACGAGCCCCATCCGCGGGGGCACGGCTGGCGGACAGTCGTGACCTTCCACGACGCTGTCGCCGTACCCGCTGAGGGCACTACCCGGGACAAGGTCCAGGCGATGACCCAGGTCTGCGCCGACGTGCTCTCGCAGGGTGTCCGCGAGCACACACACGACTGGCACATGATGCAACGCGTCTTCACCAAGGACCTTGATGGCGACCGCCTATCCCCGTCGCCCGCTGACTCCAGCCCCGCGGCGCCCAGCCCCGCGGCGCACAGCCCCGCGGCGCACAGGCCGGCGGAGCCCAGGCCGGCTGAGTCCAGACCCGCGGACCTGACATGAGGATCGGGATCGTCAGCCCCTACTCCTTCGATGTGCCCGGGGGAGTGCAGCTGCATGTGCGTGACCTCGCCGAGCACTTCATCTCCCAGGGCCACCACGTCAGTGTCCTGGCACCGGCTGACGACGACACCCCGTTGCCGGACTATGTCGTCAGCGCCGGCCATGCGGTTGCGGTGCGTTACAACGGTTCCGTCGCCCGGCTGTCGTTCGGCCCGCTGACCGCGGCCCGTGTGGGCCGATGGGTCGAGTCGGGCCGTTTTGATGTCGTCCACATCCACGAGCCGGTGGCGCCGAGCGTCTCCGTCCTCGCACTGTGGGCCGTGGATGGGCCCATCGTGGCCACGTTCCACTCGTCCAACCTGCGCTCGCGAGCGATGCAGGCGGCATACCCGCTGTTGCGCCCCAGCCTCGAGAAGATCAGCGCCCGTATCGCCGTCTCCGAGGACGCGCGTCGCACAGTGACCACGCACCTGGGGGGCGATGCGGTGGTGATCCCCAACGGCGTGTTCGTCGAGCGTTTCGCGTCAGCCCCTCGTCGCCCCGACTGGCAAGGCACCCTCGAGCGACCCACGATCGCCTTCCTGGGCCGGATGGAAGAGCCACGCAAGGGTATGCCGGTGCTGGCGGCGGCGCTGCCTCACATTCTTCGCGAGATCCCCGGCGTCAGAGTCTTGATCGCCGGTCCCGGCGACCCCCAAGACGTCCGCGACAAGATGACGAAGGAAGCCGTCGCAGCGTGCGAGTTTCTCGGCCCGGTGAGTGATGACGACAAGGCCAGCCTGCTGGCGTCGGTGGATGTCTACGTGGCGCCGAACACCGGCGGCGAGAGCTTCGGCATCATCCTGATCGAGGCCATGAGCGCCCGCGCGACGGTGCTGGCCAGCGACCTGCCGGCCTTCTCCAGGGTCCTTCGCGGTGGCGAAGCGGGGGAGCTGTTCCGCAACGAGGACCCGGTTGACCTGGCACGGGCCGTCGTGGCGCTGCTGCGCGACCCGCTACGGCGCGAGCAGCTCGCGGCTGCCGGGCGTGCGCGGGCCAATGCCTTTGACTGGTCCGTGGTCGCTGAAGACGTGATGGCGGTCTACGAGACGGTCGTCTTCGGGCGGCCGCCGGCGCGCACCACCAGCGAGCCCGACTCGCGGTGGGGACGACTGCTTCGTACCGGCAGAAGCTCGGGAGGCACGTGATGGACGTCAGCTGGGTCGTCAGTGGAATTGCGCTTCTGGTCGTGATCGCCTGGTACGTGTCGTACGGCGCCGCACGGCTCGACCGGTTGCACTCTCGGGTCGAAGGCGCGCTCAGCGTCCTCGACGCCCAGCTGGTACGCCGTGCCGAATCCACGCTCGAGCTGGCGAACTGTGGCGCCCTGGACACTGCCAGCGCGCTCATCCTTGCCAGCGCGGCGTCCGACTCGCTCGAGGCCGACACCGAGGATCAGACGTCGCGTGAGGCCATCGAGAGCGACCTGACCCAGGCCCTCGAGGTGGCACTGGGCGAGGATGCGCTGGCACACCTGCGAGCGGACGAGGCGGTCGGCGCCCCGGTGCTCCAACGCGTGGCCGCAACCAACCAACGAGTCCAGTTGGCCCGCAGGTTTCTCAACGACGCCGTCACCGACGTGCAGCGCGTGCGGCGCAAGCCGGGCGTGCGTCTGCTTCGGCTGGCCGGCCATGCCCAGCTCCCACAGACGTTCGAGATCGACGATGAGCTACCGATGCTCGGTCGGGATGACTGACGCTCTAATATGGCGAGTGTTCCCGCAGCGCCACAAACACCGCAAGACACCCGGAAGAGGCACCGCCTTGTCATCGCAAGAGACCACCCCCGCAAACGTTCCTGCCACCGGGACCTCGCGCGTCAAGCGCGGTATGGCCGAGATGCTCAACGGCGGCGTCATCATGGACGTCGTCACCCCGGCGCAGGCCAAGATCGCCGAGGACGCCGGCGCCGTCGCCGTGATGGCACTCGAACGCGTGCCCGCCGACATTCGCGCCGAGGGTGGCGTCTCAAGGATGAGCGACCCGGACATGGTCCAGGGCATCATCGAGATGGTCTCCATTCCCGTGATGGCCAAGGCCCGGATCGGTCACTTCGTCGAGGCGCAGGTCCTGCAGAGCCTCGGCGTGGACTACATCGACGAGTCCGAGGTACTGACCCCCGCCGACTACGCCAACCACATCGACAAGTGGAAGTTCACCGTCCCCTTCGTCTGCGGCGCGACGAACTTGGGCGAGGCCCTTCGCCGGATCAGCGAGGGTGCGGCGATGATCCGATCCAAGGGTGAGGCCGGGACTGGCGATGTCTCCAACGCCACCATGCACATGCGCAAGATCAGCGGAGAGATCCGCCGGTTGTCCTCCATGAGCGAGGACGAGCTGTATGTCGCGGCCAAGGAGCTGCAGGCCCCCATCCAGCTGGTCAGGGAGATCGCCGAGACCGGCAAGCTGCCCGTGGTGATGTTCGTCGCCGGCGGCATCGCGACCCCGTCTGACGCGGCCATGATGATGCAGCTCGGCGCCGAGGGCGTGTTCGTGGGCTCGGGCATCTTCAAGTCCGACAACCCCGAACAGCGCGCCGAGGCGATTGTCAAGGCGACAACGTTCTTCGACGACCCCGCCGTGATCGCCAAGGTCTCCCGCGGTCTGGGTGAAGCCATGGTGGGTATCAACGTCGCAGAGCTGCCGGACTCGCAGCGACTGTCCACGCGCGGCTGGTAGTCACAAGCCATCGCGTGAGCACATCCACTCTCCGCATTGGCGTCCTGGCCGTCCAAGGCGATGTGCGGGAACACATGCACGCCCTGGCGGCTCTGGGCGCGAACGTCATCGGAGTACGCCGTCCGCGTGAGCTCGACGACGTCGACGCTCTGGTGATCCCTGGTGGTGAGTCGACCACCATGGACAAGCTGGTTCGCGCGTTCGACCTGCAGGAGCCACTGCGCAAGCGCATTGCGGACGCCATGCCGGTCTACGGGTCCTGCGCCGGCATGATCATGCTGGCCGACCGGATCGCGGACGCCCGACCGGACCAGGACACGCTGGGTGGTCTCGACATCACGGTCCGGCGCAACGCTTTTGGGCGTCAGGTGGACTCGTTCGAGGAGGACCTCCACATCCCGCGCATCGCCGGGCAGACGTCTGCGCCAGAAGGGCATCCGCAGACGTTCAAAGCGGTCTTCATCAGGGCGCCCTGGGTGGAAGAGATGGGCGCCGGCATCGAGGTTCTGGCCACAGTGGAGACTGGGCCGGCACGAGGCCGGGTTGTCGCGATCCAGCAGGGCAACCTGCTCGCGACGTCTTTCCACCCCGAGGTCACCGGGGACCACCGCATCCACGAGTACTTCATGCAGATGGTTCGCACGGCCCTGCGCTGAGCGCAAGGCACCGATCATACGAGGGAGAAGCGATGAGCGGTCACTCCAAGTGGGCGACGACCAAGCACAAGAAGGGCGTGATCGACGCCAAGCGAGGCAAGCTCTTCGCCAAGATGATCAAGAACATCGAGGTGGCTGCCCGTACGGGCGGCGGCGACGTGGCCGGCAACCCGACCCTGTTCGATGCGATCCAAAGGGCCAAGAAGCTCAGCGTCCCCAACGACAACATCAACAACGCCGTCAAACGGGGCAGCGGCGCGACGGCCGGCGGCGCCGACTGGCAGACCATCACCTATGAGGGCTATGCGCCCAACGGTGTCGCGGTCCTGATCGAGTGCCTGACCGACAACCGCAACCGTGCGGCCGCCGAGGTGCGCACGGCCCTCGCCCGCAACGGCGGCCAGTTCGCTGACCCCGGCAGCGTGTCCTACGTCTTCACCCGCAAGGGCATCGTCATCGTGCCCAAGGGCGACCAGAGCGAGGACGACCTGCTCGAGGTCGTCATGGACGCTGGCGCCGAGGAGATCAACGACCTCGGCGAGGCCTTCGAGATCGTGAGCGAGCCGACCGACTTCGTCGCCGTCCGTAGCGCACTCCAGGCGGCTGGCATCGACTACGACTCGGCCGAGGCGGCGTTCATCCCCACGATCTAGATCGAGCTCGACCTCGACGGGGCGCGCAAGATGTTCCGGGTCATCGAGGCCCTCGAGGACAGCGATGACGTCCAGAACGTCTGGACCAACGGCGACGTGAGCGACGAGATCCTCGCTGCGCTGGACGAGGACGAGGACTGATCAGGCCCGGCATACAGGCTCACACGGCGCGGCGTCCTCGACTTGGGGGCGGCGCGTTGTAGGTTTTATGCGAACAGGTGTTCGGAACAGGTGAGGAGCCATCAGCGTGCGTGTCATGGGTGTCGACCCCGGTCTGACCCGATGTGGCCTGGGTGTCGTCGAGGGCGGGCTGGGCCAGCCGTTGCGGATGATCGCCGTCGGCGTGGTCCGCACCCCGACGTCAGATGAGCCGGCCGAGCGCCTGCTGACTCTGCAGACCGAGATCGACGAGTGGCTGGCGCTCTATGAGCCGGACGCCGTCGCAGTCGAGCGAGTGTTCGCCAAGGCCAACATCAAGGGGATCATGGGCACTGCCCAGGCCTCGGCGGTCCCGATGCTCGCCGCCGCCCGCCTCGGGCTGCCGCTGGCGCTCTATACGCCGACCGAGGTCAAGGCCGCGGTGACCGGCAGCGGTCGAGCCGACAAGGCCCAGGTCACCGCGATGGTCACCCGAATCCTGCGCCTGGACACCCCGCCCAAGCCCGCGGATGCTGCGGACGCGCTGGCGCTGGCCATCTGTCACGTATGGCGTGGCACCGCCCAGAACCGCTTGCAGGTCGCCGTTGCTGCCCAGGCCGCCGCTTCCCAGGCCGCTGCGTCCCAGGCCGCTGCGTCCCAACGCGCCAAGGCAGGAAGTCGATGAGTGCCCTGTTGACACCGTTGCCGTCAACTCATCGAGTTCGCGCGGTCCCGCAATGATTGCCTCCGTGCGTGGCGTGGTGCTCTCCGTCGGTCTGGACGCCGCGGTGATCGAGGTCGGGGGAGTGGGCCTGTGGCTGCACACCACTGCGGCGACGGCAGCTTCCCTGCGGCCTGGTGCCGAGGCCGTGCTGGCCACCACTCTGATCGTCCGCGAAGAGTCTCTGACGCTCTACGGGTTCGCCGAAGAGGATGAGCGGGTGGTCTTTGACCTGGTCCAGACCGTCTCGGGCGTTGGGCCCCGAATCGCGTTGGCCATGCTGGCCGTTCACACCCCGGACGGCTTGCGTCGGGCTGTGAGCAGCGGTGATCTGGCTGCGCTGACCAAGGTCCCCGGTATCGGCAAGAAGGGCGCCGAACGCATCGTCCTGGAGCTTCGCGACAAGATCGGCCTGCCATCGTCGAGCCCCGCCTCTGCTGCGGCACCGCGTCGCGTCGAAGCTGAGTGGACGGCCCAGGTGCGCGACGCGCTGGTCGGTCTCGGGTGGTCGACCAAGCAGGCCGAGGAGGCCGTCGTGGCAGTCCAACCCCTGGCCGAGCAGCCAGAAGCCGGCGGGGCGCCGAACGTGTCCGCCCTGCTGCGTGCCGCCCTTCGGGAGCTGGCCCGATGACCGAGCGCTTCCCTGAGACCCAGGACGATCGCTATGACGACGACACGGCCTACAACGAGTCCTCGGCCTACGGCGACTCCTCCGTCGACGCCACCGCTCGCATCGTCGACGCCGGCGGCGATGACGACGAGCGCAGGGTCGAGGCGGCACTGCGCCCTCGCAGACTCAGCGGGTTTGCGGGTCAGACCAGGGTGTGTGACCAGCTGGGGCTGGTTCTTGAAGCGGCCAAACGGCGTGGCACCCCACCGGACCACGTGCTGCTGTCCGGTCCCCCCGGGCTTGGCAAGACCACGCTGGCCCTGATCGTCGCTGCCGAGCTCGAGGCGCCCATCCGGATCACCAGCGGGCCGGCGATCCAGCACGCCGGCGACCTCGCCTCGATCCTGTCATCGCTGGCTGAGGGAGAGGTGCTCTTCCTGGACGAGATCCACCGGATGGCCCGCCCTGCCGCAGAGATGCTCTACCTGGCGATGGAGGACTTCCGTGTCGACGTGATCGTCGGCAAGGGCCCGGGCGCCACAGCGATTCCACTCGAGCTGCCTGTGTTCACCGTGGTCGGCGCCACCACCCGCTCCGGTCTGTTGCCGGCCCCCTTGAGAGATCGGTTCGGCTTCACCGGGCACCTCGACTTCTACGCCGTCGAGGACCTGGTCCAGATCCTGCGACGTTCGTCAGGGCTGCTCAAGATCGAGGCGACCGAGTCTGCGATCACCGAGATAGCCCGGCGATCGCGGGGGACACCGCGTATCGCCAACAGGCCGCTGCGCCGGGTCCGCGACTGGGCACAGGTGCACGGTCAGGGCATGGCCGACCTGGATGCTGCACATGCGGCCCTCGCGCTGTTCGACGTCGATGACCGCGGTCTCGACCGGCTCGATCGTGCCGTGCTGGAGGCCCTGTGTCGCCGGTTCGCTGGCGGGCCGGTTGGCTTGAGCACTCTTGCCGTCGCGGTCGGTGAGGAGTCCGACACTGTGGAAACCGTCGCTGAGCCGTTCCTGGTGCGCGAGGGCTTCATCATTCGTACCCCGCGCGGGCGGGCGGCAGCCCCGTTGGCCTGGAGGCATCTGGGCTTGACTCCACCCGCGGCGTCAGCACGAATCCCGGTGCCCGAAGCCTTGCCACTCGGCACCGGCGACGGACGCTTCGGCGGCTGAGCGCAGGGACAGGTCCTGCCGGTTGATCACGTTTGGGTCCAAAGGGGCGAGGTGCGTTCGTGCCACTCGGGTGGCTCACCTAGACTCTCTGCGATGCTCCGTCTTGCGTCGGGGCTCCTGCGCGTCCAGCTCGCTTCGCGGATTCGCCTGCCAACTCTTCATGAAGGACTGACTCATGTCTTCGTTTGTCGCGGCCGCAGCAACGAGCAACGGGACCAGCACGCTGCTGATCTTCGCCTTGCCAGTGCTGCTGATCGGATACATGTTCATCACGCAGCGGCGTCGGCAGAAAGCCGTCATGAGCATGCAGGCCGACCTCGCCGTGGGCGACGAGGTCACGACCACCTCAGGCTTCCTTGGCAGGATCACCGCGCTCGACGACGGGATCGCCACGCTTGAGATCAGCCCTGGAGTGAAAGTGCGTCTTGATCGCCGAGCGATCGCAGGCTCCGCGCCCACCGCATCAGCCTCAAACCTTGCATCATCAAGGAACCCCGTGACCGACACGCCGTCGGACCCGACCAGTCCCACTGACTAGGACATCCCGTGGCATTCAATCCGCGCAATCGTGGGCCCTTGCGCACACTGGCAGCGCTCTTCGTGATCGTCTTCGGCCTTTATGGTTTTCTCGGCGCCGTCAGCACCTGGGGCGAAGCACAGCGAACCCCCAAGCTCGGTCTTGACCTCGAGGGTGGCACCCAGCTGATCCTCCAGCCCAAGCTCGTCGGCAACCAGACGATCAACGAGGGCCAGATCACCAAGGCAGTCGACATCATCCGCCAGAGGGTCAACGGATCCGGTATCGCCGAGGCCGAGGTGACCACCCAGGGCAGCAACAACATCGTGGTCTCGCTGCCGGGCACCCCGGACAAGGCCACCATCAACAGCCTGCAGAAGTCATCACAGCTGCGCTTCCGCGCCGTGCTCGTCGAGGGCTCCACGACACCGATTCCGGTGCCCACGTCAACGAGTACGCCGACCGGCGTGCCCACGGCAACGGCAACGGGCCAGGCCACAGCCAAGGCCACCGGCACTGCGACTCCGACTGCCAAGTCGGGCTACCCGCCGGCACTTGCCGCGGCCACGACGCCCGCGCCCACCGGGACACCCACACCTACACCCACACCCGCAGCGACGGTGCCGGCTGGCACACCCCAGAACGCCAGTGACCCGGCGTGGATCACACCTGACGTCGAAGCGGCATACACGGCGCTGAACTGTTCCAACCCCAAGGACATCGAGGCGATTGTCGACGACCCGGCCAAGCCGATGGTGACCTGCGACACCGAGCGTCCGGTCAAGTACATCCTCGGCCCGGCAGAGGTTCTGGGCTCGGAGATCAGCAACGCCACCTCCGGCCAGCAGCAGACCCAGAGTGGTTCCACCGGCATCTGGGAGGTCCGACTGGACTTCAACGCCGCTGGCACCAAGGCATTCGGTGACGTGACCTCGCGCCTCGTGGTGCTGCCGTCCCCGCGCAACCAGTTCGCCATCGTCCTGGACAACCTGGTCATCTCGGCTCCGGTCACCCAGGCAGCGCTGACTGCCGGCAACGCGAGTATCACCGGCAGCTTCACCGCTCAGAGCTCCAAGGTGCTGGCCGACCAGATCAAGTTCGGCGCCCTCCCCATGTCCTTCACGCTGCAGACCCGTGAGGACATCAGTCCCACGCTCGGTGGCGACCAGCTCAGGCGCGGTCTGCTCGCCGGCCTCATCGGCCTGATACTCGTCGTCGTGTACTCCCTGTTCCAATACCGGGCGCTAGGGCTGGTGACCGTCAGCTCGTTGATCATCGCGGCGTCCATCACCTACGCGACGGTCACGCTGTTCGGCTGGTCCTACGGCTACCGACTGACGATGGCCGGTGTGACCGGTCTGATCGTCTCGATCGGTATCACCGCGGACTCGTTCATCATCTACTTCGAACGCGTCCGGGACGAGGTCCGTGACGGTCGGGCGCTCCGGGCAGCCGTCCAGACCGGATGGGTTCGGGCGCGACGGACGATTCTGATCTCGGACGCCGTCAACTTCCTGGCAGCGATCGTCCTCTACGTGTTGGCAGCCAGCAACGTCCGCGGCTTCGCGTTCACACTGATGCTGACCACGATCATCGACATCGTCGTGGTGATGTTGTTCACCCACCCGCTGCTCTCGATCCTGGCCAACACCAAGTTCTTCGGTGAGGGGCACAAGTGGTCCGGGCTGGATCCCGAACGTCTGGGAGCCAGGACCGTCACCTATGCCGGTCGGGGTCGAGTCACCATTGCCGCGCGTCGCGCCGCAGCCGAGGGGAACCAGTCATGAGCAGCTTCGCCAACTTCGGTAACGATCTCTACACCGGCAAACGCTCCTTCGACATCGTTGGCCGCCAGAAGACCTGGTACACCGTGTCGCTGGTGCTGCTCATTCTGGCCAGCATCGGTTTGTTCGGCCGCGGCCTCAACGTGGGCCTTGAGTTCAAAGGGGGATCTGAGTTCCGGGTCTCCTCGGTGACCAACATCGACAACTTCGAGGCCCGGGGCAAGACCGCCGTCGGCACCCTGGACACCGGCACCGACGTCGTGGTCACCAAGATCGGCACGGACACGGTCAGGATCCAGACCGAGAAGTTCCAGAACACCCTGACGGACAAGGTCAAGTCGGCTCTTGCCAGCGAGTTCAAGGTGAGTGAGAACAAGATCACGGCCTCCACGATCGGAGCGTCCTGGGGCGCCTCGGTCAGCCAGAAGGCCGTGAAGGCTCTGATCGTGTTCCTGATCCTGGTCTCGCTCGTCCTGGCGGCGTACTTCCGCACGTGGAAGATGTCGCTGGCCGCGCTGATCGCCCTGGCGCACGACCTCGTCATCACCGTGGGCATCTACGCCCTCGCCGGCTTCGAGGTCACACCGGCATCGGTGATCGGATTCCTGACGATTCTCGGCTACTCGCTCTATGACACGGTCGTGGTCTTCGACAAGGTCCGCGAGAACACGCTTCTGGCCGCGGGTAGTGGCCGACTCTCGTTCTCTCAGGCTGCCAACCAAGCGGTCAACCAGACGCTGGTCCGTTCGATCAACACCTCCGTCGTGGCACTGCTTCCTGTCGGGTCGATCTTGTTCATCGGGTTCTTCCTGCTCGGTCCGGGCACGTTGCTCGACCTGAGCCTGGCTTTGTTCGTCGGTATCGCGGTCGGCACCTACTCCTCGATCTTCATCGCCACCCCGGTGCTCGCCGACCTGCGCGAACGTGAACCTGTCATGGCCCAGCAGAAGAAGCATGCCGAGCGTTACCAGGCGGGCCAAGCCCGTCAGGCTGCGTCTGCTCCGGCTGTCTCCGAAACCGGCATGCAGGATGGTCCGGACCTCCAGGACCGCGCGTCTGTCTCGGCCGGCAACGGGACCTCGATCACCGGACGTCCGCTTCACCCATCTGTGCAGACCGGGCCGCGCAACCAGCCCAAACGGCCGCCGAAGTCGAAACGCTGATGGGTGAGGCGCCGCTCAAGGCCCTGCCGTTGACTGCTTCGATCGCCGACGTCATTGCCAGCCGTCTTCGCGACATCCCGGACTTCCCTGTACCGGGTGTGGTCTTCAAGGACTTCACACCGCTCCTGAGCGACGGACCGGCCTTTCGGGCCGTCGTGCAGGAGATCAGCAGCCGCTATGTCGGTCTGGTGGATGTCATCGTTGGCATCGAGGCACGTGGCTTCATCCTCGGTGCCGCGGTCGCCTATGAGCTCGGCGTCGGCTTTGTCCCGGTCCGCAAGGCGGGCAAGCTGCCGGGCGAGACGCACAGTGCTGAATACCAGCTGGAGTATGGCAGCGCCGTCATCGAGGTCCACGTCGACGCATTCCCCGCGGGGGCGCGGGTTCTGGTCATGGATGACGTCCTGGCCACCGGCGGCACCGCCGAGGCGACCTGCGAACTGATCGAACGTGCAGGCGCCAACATAGCGGCGGTCGAGGTGGTGCTGGAGCTGGGTTTCCTCAACGGCCGCAGCAAGCTGTCGGGTCGAACCGTCCACGCGATGCTCTCCCTGTAAGGCCCATAGACTGCATCTATGAGCGAGGAGGTCATGGCCGACAGCCCTGGCACGGTCGTGCCACCGGAGTCCGACCTGCCGACCATTGCCATCCCGACGTCCTCGCGGGTCCGCGCCAGGTTCGCGCGTTTCGGCGGTCGCACGGCCGGCAACCCGGTGTTGGAACCGTTGCTGCGCAGCGTACGCACCACCCACCCCAAGGCTGACCTGTCAATCATCGAGCGTGCCTACGCCGTTGCCGAGCAGGCGCACGAGGGCCAGATGCGCAAGAGCGGCGATCCCTACATCACCCATCCGCTCGCCGTGGCAACGATCCTGGCCGAGCTCGGGATGACCCCCGACACGTTGGCCGCGGCTCTGCTGCACGACACGATCGAGGACACGGCATACAGCCTGGAGGCCCTGACCGCCGACTTCGGCGACGAGATCGCGATGCTCGTCGACGGGGTGACCAAGCTCGAGAAGGTGACCTACGGGGAGGCGGCGCAGGCCGAGACCGTCCGCAAGATGGTCGTGGCGATGGCCCGCGACATCCGCGTCCTCGTGATCAAGCTGGCTGACCGCCTGCACAACGCCCGCACCTGGCGCTATGTCTCCGAGGAGTCGGCCCAACGCAAGGCCCATGAGACGCTCGAGATCTATGCTCCGCTGGCCCATCGCCTGGGCATGAACACCATCAAGTGGGAGCTTGAGGACCTGTCCTTCACGACCCTCTACCCCAAGGTCTACGACGAGATCGTCCGACTGGTGGCCGAGCGCGCCCCCGCCAGGGAGGAGTACCTCGCGGGCGTACGCGAGCAGGTCAAAGCCGACCTGGAGGCTGCCCGGATCAAGGCGGTGGTGACCGGGCGGCCCAAGCACTACTACTCCGTCTACCAGAAGATGATCGTGCGCGGCCGTGACTTTGACGAGATCTACGACCTGGTTGCGGTGCGGGTGCTGGTGGACTCGATGCGTGACTGCTATGCCGTGCTGGGCGCCTTGCACGCGCGCTGGAACCCCGTCCCGGGGCGTTTCAAGGACTACATCGCGATGCCCAAGTTCAACATGTACCAGTCACTGCACACGACCGTGATGGGTCCACTGGGACGGCCGGTCGAGATCCAGATCCGCACCCACACGATGCACCGTCGCGCCGAGTACGGTGTCGCGGCGCACTGGAAGTACAAGGAAGACGCCCCGCGAGAGGGCACCGCGACGGGACGAGCTGCGCACGAGGGCGATGTCGGGCCGGTGAACGACATGGCGTGGCTGCGCCAGCTGCTCGACTGGCAGCGCGAGACGGCCGACCCAGGCGAGTTCCTGGACTCGCTGCGTTTCGAGATCAGCGCGAACGAGGTCTACGTCTTCACCCCCAAGGGGTTTGTCGTGGCGCTGCCGGCCGGCGCGACCACGGTTGACTTCGCCTACGCCGTGCACACAGAGGTCGGTCACCACTGCATCGGCGGGCGGGTGAACGGGCGGCTGGTTCCGCTGGAGAGCCCTCTGGAGAACGGCGACGTCGTCGAGATCCTGACCTCGAAGGCCGACGGCGCCGGGCCCTCACGCGACTGGCTGACGTTCGTCCGGAGCCCCCGCGCCCGCAACAAGATTCGGCAGTGGTTCTCCAAGGAGCGCCGCGACGAGGCCATCGACGCCGGCAAGGACGACATCGCCAAAGCCATGCGCAAACAGGGTCTGCCACTCCAACGGCTGATGACCCACGGCACGCTCACCGGCCTGGCCAGCGAGCTGCGCTACCCCGACATCTCCAGCCTGTACGCCGCAGTGGGGGAGGGCCACGTCTCGGCCCAACACGTGGTCGGCCGTCTGGTGGCCTCCCTCGGTGGGGAGGAGGGCGCCAGTGAGGACCTCGCCGAAGCCACCACGCCCTCGGCGCGGCTGCCGCGCCCGCGAAGCGGTGACCCCGGTGTCGTCGTGGTCGGGACGGCTGATGTCTGGGTCAAGCTGGCGCGCTGCTGCACGCCGGTCCCCGGCGACCCCATCATTGGGTTCGTCACGCGTGGCAGCGGTGTCTCCGTGCACCGCTCGGACTGCACCAATGCAGAGTCCTTGCTCGCCCAGCCCGATCGGCTGATCGAGGTCGAGTGGGCGCCGTCAGCGGCGAGCGTGTTCCTTGTGCAGCTGCAGGTTGAGGCGCTGGACCGCAGCCGACTGCTCTCGGACGTCACGCGGATCCTTTCCGACCAGCACGTCAATATCCTGTCGGCCAGCGTGCACACCTCGCGTGACCGGGTTGCGCTCTCGCGGTTCACGTTCGAGATGGGCGACCCGGGGCACCTCGACCACGTGATCAAGGCCATCCGCAAGATCGACGGCGTCTTTGACGTCTATCGGATCACCGGTGGCAAGACCACCGGAAAGACGGCAAGCAAGACGAGCGACGAGACCGCGCTCGACTAGCGACGCTCGACCAGCGACGCTCGACCAGCGACGCTCGACCAGCTCGACCAGCTAGCTGCCGAACTCCTGAACGCCGGCCCGAGCCTGCGCCAGCCACCGCTCGCGGGCCTCAAGAGCCGCCCGAGCATCGGCGACCTTCTTGGCATTGCCGGACGCCTCGGCTTTCTCGAGGTCCTTGCGAAGGCCCTCTACCGCCGACTCGAGCTGGTCCACCAGACTCTGTGCGCGAGCGGCTGCCTCAGGATTACTGCTGGCCCAACGCTTTTCGTCGCGATCTCGCACTTCTTGCTCGACTCGACGGATGCCTTTCTCAACGCGCTCCATGTCCGCGCGAGGAACCTTGCCCGCGTGTTCCCACTTGTCCTGGATGACCCGCAGGGTTGCCTTTGCAGCCTCGACATCTGTCACGGGCAGAAGCGCCTCGGCCTCGGCGAGGAGCGCGTCCTTGATCGCCAAGTTGGCTTTGAACTCTTCGTTCTCAGCCGCAACGATCTCGTCCTTGGCCTTGAAGAAGCTGTCCTGTGCGGTCTTGAACCGAGCCCAGAGCGCGTCGTCGTCGGTGCGAGAGGCGCGGCCGGCCTCGCGCCAGCGATCCATCAGCCGCTTGAACGCTGTCGCAGTCGGTGCCCAGTCCTTGCTCGTGGCGAGGGCCTCGGCCTCCTTGACCAGCTTCTCTTTGGCGGACTTGGCCTCGGACTGTGTGTCCTCGAGGGTGGCAAAGTGCACCCGCCGAGCCTTGTCGAAGGAGTTGCGCGCTGCGCTGAAGCGCTGCCAGAGCGCGGTCTCGGACTCTCGATCCAGCTTGGGGCCGGTCCGCTGCAGGGCCTTCCACTCGTCGAGGAGGGCACGCATGCGCGTGCTGCTGGTCTTCCACTGGATCTTGGTCTCGGGCTGCCCGGCGATCGTCTCCGCCTCGAGCACGAGCTCTTCGCGCTTTGTCTTGCCCGCCTCACGGGCCGCGCTGCGCTCAGCACCCTCGATGGCCTTCTTGGCCTCGACGGCTGCAGCGATCTCGGCAAGCCTGGCGTCCAGGGCGGCGAGGTCTCCGACGACGTGGGCTTCAGTGGTCTGCTCGCGCAGCTTGGCGAGCCCGTCAGAGCCCTCCCGTACCGGCAGATCCGTGTGCGTCACACGCTGCAGGAGAAGGTCGGCAGAGGCGAGCAGCTCGTCATACTTGCGGGTGAAGTAGGCCAAAGCCTCGGCGTGGCTGGCACCCGGGTAGGAACCCACCTCTCGCTCACCGTCGGCGGTGCGCACGAACACGGTTCCTGACTCGTCCACCCGACCGTGCTCGGAGGGCTTTGGCGCCGCCGTCCCGTGCAGGCGCCCCGCGAGGACCGCAGGACTCGGAACGGGCGAAGCAGGGGGTTTGGGCAGCGCGGGGGCGGGCGCAGGCCGTGGAGCCGGCGCCGGAACCGATGTCGGCTGCGGTTCAACCGTCGTCGCCTCTGGCGCCGCTGGCTCTGCGTCGGCCGCGATCACGACGTCCGAGGGTGTGTCCAGGACGGGCTCAGACTCAGGCTCGACTGCCGTCTCGGCCTCGACTAGCCCTGCATCGGGCTCGACCACTGTTTCTGCGGGAGCGTCGACGACCACGTCGTGCTTGGGGGTCTGATCAGTGTGGTCAGTGTGGTCCGTCTGGTCAGTCACTGTCAGGCCTTCTTTTCGGTGACATCCACCGTGAGGATGCTGATGGGCTGCACCGGTGCGGTGTTGCCGCCGGCGTCAGGTGGGGTGGCTCCGGCTGCGGCGATCTTGTCGACGATATCCATTCCGGACGTGATCTTGCCGAAAATCGAATAACCGGTCGCGTCCTGCAGAACGGTCGACCTGTAGACGATGAAGAACTGACCGCCGTTGCTGTTGGGGTCGGAGCCCCGCGCCATGGCAAGCGTGCCGGGAGCAAACGTGAAGTCGGCTGGTGCGTTCTCGACGCCGAAGCCGTATCCGAGGACGCCGCGACCGGTCCCTGTCGGGTCACCACACTGCAGGACGAAGATCCCCGACGTCGTGAGTCTGTGGCACGGGCTGTCGGCCCAGTAGCCGCTCCTGGCCAAGCCGAGGAACGACGCCACGGTCTGGGGGGCTTTGGTCCCGTCCAGCTCCATCGTGATGACGCCGCAGTTCGTGGTCACGGTCGCGATGAACGTCTTGCCGGCAGCGGTCGCCTTGTCGGGCAGAGTGGCCGTTCGCTTGTCGGTGGGAACCTTCGGCGGGGTGTCACAGCCGGCGACGTGCACGGCCGGCGTCGTGACAGCGGAGGTGGGCTGGTCGGTCACCTGACCGGTGGGCTGGCCGCTCGCCGTGGTCTTGCCGTCCTTGCTCACCGCAAGGCTGACCCCCACGAACCCGCCGATCACGAGGAGCATAGCCAGGACGATCCCGAGGACCTGCTTGTTTCGGCGAGCCTCCACCTGACGCCTCGCCAGCTTGGCCTGATGCTTCTCGTAGCGACGCTTCTCGCGGGCTCGGTCGCGCTCGATCGGCGACACTGGGTCACTCCTTCGGACTGTGGACGAAGTCAATGGCTCCGGGCGCATGTCCGGACCGTCGGTCAGTCTAGAAGGCATTGGCCCCGGCGCACGCACGGGTGCATAGTCACGGCTCCATCACGTTAGGCTCGCGCGGGTGCTGACCATCGTGTTTCCGGCCGCTGTCGCCGGCACCAACTGCTACGTTCTCGCTCCCGGCGCGGGGGAGGAGTGCCTTGTCGTCGACCCCGGCGTGGGCGTCACCGCACAGCTTGCCGAGGTCCTGCGGGAGCACCGGCTCAGGCCAGCAGCCGTCCTGCTCACCCACGGGCACTTCGACCACGTGTACTCCGTGACGCCGGTGTGCGGGTCCGCAGGCGTCGCCGCCTATATCCATGGCGAGGACCGCTACCGCCTCGAAGACCCCATGTCGGCGGTGGGTCCTGATCTGATCGCCATGTTTGAACAGCAGTTCGGCCAGAAGGCAACCTGGCAGGAACCGACGGATGTGGTCGATCTGGTCCACGGGCAGAGCCTGGCGCTTGCCGGCTTCGACATCAGAGTTCTGCACGCGCCGGGGCACACCGAGGGATCGGTGATGTTCGTTCTGCCGAACGTGCCCGAAGGCCTGGACCCCGATGTCGGCGTCAGCTCCTCGGTGCTGACCGGTGACGTTCTGTTCGCCGGCTCGATCGGGCGCACGGACCTGCCCGGCGGCGATGGCGCGGCGATGAACGCAAGCCTGCGTGACGTCGTCCTGACGCTGGCCGACGACATGCTGGTGCTGCCCGGGCACGGTCCGGGGAGCACGATGGCGCGTGAACGGGCCACCAACCCTTACCTGCAAGGATTGGCGCCATGAAGCAACAGACTGGACCAGCCAAAGTTCGCCCGATCAGTGGTTTTCCGGAGTGGCTGCCCAGTGAACGCATCGTTGAACAGCACTTCCTGGACGTGATCCGCGAGACGTTCGAGCTGCACGGCTACGCGTCGATCCGGACCAGGGCCGTGGAACCGATCGAACGGCTTACCAGCCTTGGCGAGGACACCGACAAGGAGATCTACGCGGTCAGCCGCCTTGCGGGAGGGTCAGACGACTCCCGTGAGCCCAAGCTGGGGTTGCACTTCGACCTGACCGTCCCGTTCGCGCGATACGTGCTCGAGAACTCAGGCAAGCTGACCTTCCCCTTCCGCCGCTACCAGATCCAGCCGGTATGGCGTGGTGAGCGCCCCCAGGAAGGGCGATACCGCGAGTTCCTGCAGTGCGACATCGACATCGTCGACGTGGGCGAGCTTGCCCCCCACTACGAGGCCGAGCTGCCGCTGGTGATAGCCGATGCGTTCAGCAAGCTGCCGATCGGCCCGTTCCGGATCCAGGTCAACAACCGCAAGATCCCCGAGGGGTTCTATCTCGGCATCGGCCTCACCGATGTGACGTCGGTGCTGCGGATCGTGGACAAGCTGGACAAGATCGGTCCTGCAAACGTGTCCGAGCTGCTGCAGGCTGCGGGCGCAACCCCCGAACAAGCCCAGAAGTGCCTCGCCCTGGCCGAGATCAGTGCGCCGGACGAGAGCTTCGTCGAGCGGGTGAACGCGCTGGGCGTCGAGCACGAGACTCTCACCGAGGGTCTGGCTGAGCTGGCCGCAGTCATCCGGGTCGGTGCCGAGCAGGCGCCAGGGCTGATGGTTGCCGACCTGAAGGTCGCACGCGGGCTGGACTACTACACCGGCACCGTCTACGAGACCCAGCTCATCGGGCACGAGTCCTACGGCTCGATCTGCTCAGGTGGGCGTTATGACGCACTCGCCTCGGACGGCCGGACCACCTACCCAGGAGTCGGCATCTCGATCGGCCTGTCGCGACTGCTCGCCAAGATCATGCCGTCCCTGTCAGCCAGCCGCTCGACGCCCTCGTGCGTGCTGGTGTCGCTCGCCGACGAGACCGATCGCCCGCAGGGGATGACCGTTGCCGCTGCGCTGCGCCGGCGAGGAATCCCGTGCGAGGTCGCACCGGTGGCCGCAAAGTTCGGCAAGCAGATCAAGTTCGCCGAGCGACGCGGCATACCGTTCGTATGGTTCCCTGCATCCGCGGACCAGAACAACGACTCGGTCAAAGACATTCGAAGCGGCGACCAGACGGTGGCCGATGCCTCCTCGTGGGCGCCCCCGGCGGCTGATCTTCGGCCCCGCGTCGTGACCTGAATCGTCTGGCTTAGACTCGCAAACGCACGCCTTCGGGCAGCCGATCGAGGCAACAATGGGGTTGCACCGACGGCGGCGCATCAATAAGGACGCTGATATCAGGTGAAGGTCGCAATCCCCCGCGAGGTCAAGAACAATGAGTTTCGCGTGGCCATCACGCCGTCAGGTGTGCACGAGCTGACGCGTCACGGCCACGAGGTCTTTATTGAGACCGGAGCCGGTGTCGGGTCCTCCATCACCAATGAGGACTACGTCGCGGCAGGGGCACAGATTCTGGGCACCGCCGACGACACGTGGGCGGCCGGTGACCTGATCCTGAAGGTCAAGGAGCCTGTGCCCTCCGAGTACGACAACATGCGTGAGGGGCAGACCCTCTTCACCTACCTTCACATCGCCGCCGACCGAACGCTGACCGACGAGCTGGTCAAGCGCAAGGTGACCGGAATCGCTTACGAGACAGTCGAGCTGGCCGACCGTTCGCTGCCGTTGCTGGCTCCGATGAGTGAGGTGGCCGGCCGGTTGGCGCCGCAGGTGGGTGCCCAGACGTTGATGGCGGCACAGGGTGGCCGCGGGGTGCTCATGGGTGGCGTGTCCGGCGTCTATGCCGCCAAGGTCGTCGTCATCGGCGCGGGTGTCTCCGGGATGAACGCCGCCGCCATCGCGTTGGGGATGCAGGCCGAGGTGCTGCTGCTGGACCGCAACGTGGCCAAGCTGCGGGTCGCGGACGCGATCTACCAGGGTCACTGCCAGACGGTCACCTCCAACGCCTATGAGATCGAGCGCGCCATCGCCGACGCCGACATGGTCATCGGAGCGGTCCTGATCCCCGGTGCCAAGGCTCCGACCCTGATCACCAACGAGCAGGTATCCCGGATGAAGCCGGGCTCGGTGCTCGTGGACATCTCCATCGACCAGGGCGGCTGCTTCGAGGACTCCCACGCGACGACGCACGCCGACCCGACCTACAAGGTCCACAACTCGGTGTTCTACTGCGTCGCGAACATGCCGGGCGCGGTGCCGCACACCTCGACCTACGCCTTGACCAACGTGACCCTGCCGTATGCCGTGGAGCTCGCCAACCGCGGATGGCGCGACGCCATGAAGGCCGATCACGCGCTGGCGCTCGGTCTGAACACGTACGACGGCGCTGTGACCTACGGACCCGTCGCCGAGGCACACGGCATGTCCTGGGTCACCCTCGATGAGGTGCTGCGCTGACCCAAGGCTCGCTTATCGAGCGTTCGACCCGCGGATGGCTGGACCACCTGCGGGTCGAACGTGGAGCAGCCGCCAACACGCTGACGTCCTATCGTCGCGACCTTGAGCGTTATCGGAGGTTCCTCGACGAACGGGGGATCAACGATCCGGTCGCGGTGGGGGAGTCCGACGTGATGGACTTTCTTGCCGAGCTCCGCGATGGAGCGCCCGAACGGCCAGCGCTGTCAGCGGCATCGGCCGCTCGCACCATCGTCGCGGTGCGCGGTTTCCACAAGTTCCTGGCGCTCGAGGGTGAGACGCCCACCGATCCGGCCGGAGCGGTGGCACCGCCCAAGGCTCCCAAACGACTTCCCAAGGCAATCTCGCTCGACGACATCGAGCGACTGCTGTCAGCGGCGAGCGTGGGGGACACCCCCGCTGCTTTGCGTGATCGCGCCATCGTCGAGGTCCTCTACGGTTCAGGCGCACGGATCAGCGAGGCGGTTGGCCTTGACGTCGACGACATCGACCTCGAGCAGGGCTCCGTGAGGCTCATGGGCAAGGGGGGCAAGGAGCGCATCGTGCCCCTCGGCAGCTATGCGAGGGAGGCCGTCACGGCATACACGGTCCGTGCTCGTCCATCCATGGCAATCAAGGGCAAGGGGACACCCGCCCTGTTTCTGAACCAGCGCGGGGGACGG
>JABBOX010000098.1 GCA_012927555.1 Phycicoccus sp. | reverse complement strand
GTACCTGCGTCTCGGACAACTTGTCCTGAGGTTCAGTCATGCTTTTCGCTCCGTCTGGTGTGAGGGGAGTTGCTCTCCGCCACAAGGTAGTGGCGGCTCAGGACGAAAGGCCACCCACACGACCAAGATCGGCCTGGTGGCGCATTGGGCAAGGCGATCAGCGCAGCCCTGCACGCGGCGAAAAAACGCAGGTCGTCCACCCGCGCGGATCGCGGCACATGTGTGCGTTCACGTGGCGCCGGTGGGGACGTCCAGGTGTCCTGCCAAGACGATCGGGATACGCGATGCTTCGCGGGCGGGTCGCTGACTCAGATGAAAGTCTGCAGCGGCATGACCCTGAAGACCGGGTAGCTCGAGGCGATCGTCTCGAACGCCTCGACTGGCTCGTGCCGGTCGACAGGGATGTGCGGGCGGCCACCCGGCACGCTCCCGACGTACCGCCGGATCACCGGCGCCCGCTCCTCCACCGGCACCTCGACGAGTCTGACCGCACGCGGCCGGCGTCGCCGCAGGGTCACGCACCCCTGTGCGGCACGCACGTTCTGGACCCAGTTGCACTCGCCGAGCATCGAGACGACGTACCACTGGCCCCCGAGGTCCGCCATGCCGAGAGGGAACCGAGTGAGCGTTCCGGTACGTCGACCGCGCACCTCGAGTGTGACCCAGCGCCGCGGCAGCAGGCCGAGGCGAAACGCCCTATTCCAGAACCACGCGTACCGTCGGGCCGTCGCGTTGCCGCGCCCGCCCACGTACATCGCCCGCAGCCTGTCGTACTGCCGGCTGCGCACGGCCGAACCTCTCGAATGCCGGTGCCATTTCACCCGGTCAGGCTAGCCACAGCTTCGGAGCCTGCTCGCTAACACGCCTGGGGCGCTTCGGTTGGCGATCCTGCTGCGGACGAGCGTTCCACAGTTGGGCAGGCAGAATGTGGCTGTGCACCGGGACGTTCTCGATGGGCTTCCGGCAGATCACGAGTCTGCCGTTGGTGTCTGGCGCGCGGCGAACCTTGCCAGGCTCCTACCTCCCAGCGTTGAGCGGGTGGCCAGGATCTGGGAGAAGCTGGCCGATCCCGGTCGCGCGCAGGACGGCGCAGGAGCGGTGATCGCCGGCTACGGCCACGTGTCCACGTCAACTCTTGGCGGGCCGCTCCAACAGCAGCCGCATCGAGGGGAACGCCGGTTCACGGAAGCCGGCCGACTGGTACATCCGGGCGCCTTCGGGGGTGGCATTGAGGTGCACGACACGCACATCGGTGTCCGTGCGGAACCAGGTGAGCAGCTCGGTCAGGCAAGCACGCCCATAGCCGCAGCGGCGGTGGGCCGGCTCTGTGCTGATGTTGAACACGTGCCCCTGAGTTCCGCTGACATCGTGGGGGCCGGGGGCGCGGGCGTCGCAGCTGCCAAGTGCCGCACTGACGACACCGTCGGCCGGGTGCTCGATGACGAAGCCAGCGAACTGCCGCGGACGGGTGAGCTGGTCGCGAAACCAACCGGCTGCGGCGACGCGCCACTCAGCGTCGTGGCCCCCGACGTCTGAGCCCATCGACGAGAACATCAGCGAACGCAGATGTACCAGCGCCGTCACATCCTCAACCGTGGCACGGCGGAGTTGGACTTGTGCTGGAGCTGGGATGGTCACGCCGACAATCATCTCGCTCCGCCCGGGCGCGACCGAATCCGCTGAGGAACATGGGATCCTCTCGCAGACACCGACCGTCAGTAACAGGCAGACCGATCCATCACCGGACACGACCACACGCCCATCGCCGCACGAGAGTGGGAAGAGACTGGCCCGCCGTGGCGATTCCGGATGGTGGGGTCTGCACAGCAAGACGTGCGACGATCCCGTTGTGATCAAGGCCGTGTTTTTCGATGGCGATCAGACGCTGTGGGACTTTGAGGTTCTGATGCGCCGGTCGCTTACCGCGACCCTGACGCAGCTAAAGGCTCTGCGCCCCGGCATACGAACCGAGGATCTGGACATTGAGTCGGTCGTGGCCGATCGCGAAGCTGTTGCCAAGGAACTCCGAGGCACAGAGGCGAACCTCGAACGGATCCGTCTGGCTGCTTTCTCGCGGACCCTGAGCAGACTTGGTTTGCCGGACGATGATCTGGCCGGGCAGCTGAACGCGTACTACCTCCTGCATCGCTTCGACAATGTCGAGCTCTTCCCTGAGGTTGTCGATGCGTTGACCGTGCTCAGCCGGTCCTACGTCCTCGGCCTTCTGTCAAATGGCAACGGTTACCCAGAGCGCAGTGGGCTTGGAGGCACGTTCGCTTCGGTGGTGTTCTCCCAAGATCATGGCGTGGAGAAGCCCGACCGAAGGCTCTTCGACGTCGCAGCTGCCGAAGTGGGGTGCGACCCGGACGAAGTCGTCATGGTTGGCGATTCCTTGCCGAACGACGTCAGCGGCGCCCAGAACGCAGGCTGGCGAGCGATATGGCTCAACCGGGACGGACGCGATCGGCCCGACGAATACACGCCCGATGCCGAAATCTCACACCTCATGAAGCTCCCAAAGACCCTCCGAGCCCTCCAGCTGGTGCCCTCGACTTCGGCCGCAAGGCCATAGACCGAACGCCCTGTCATCGGAGCAGGCCCGGTCGTCCGCATCGCCGAAACGCGGCGGTGTGACTCAGGATTCGTCTGGTGCGATGTCCAGCCGCTACGGGCCGATCGGATCGTCGGAGGAGTGGTCGACGGCAAGCACGATGAGCGGGCTGTGCCGGAGCATGTCCGGAACATCCGTGCGACCCCATCGCCGGGCGGCCGCCTCGATGAGGGGCCGGCGTTCGTTGGGGTCAGCGATGACTCGCGCCGTCGCGGGCACGTCCGCGACGACCGACTGCTTTAGGTGAATAACGACGTTGGGGTCGGCTTCGATGTTGTGGATCCAGTCACGCGTTCGGTCAGCCCGGGGCATCCCGGTAATGAACAGTTGGCCGTGGTCGTTGTGCAGGAAGATCTCGATGCGCCGCAGTTGGCCGGTCCGCCGGCCTGTCGTCGTCAGATCGATGACCTGGCTGTTGTTCAACGAGGCCCGGGTGGTTTCACTCAAAGAACTCTCGGGGGCCATAGCGCGATCCTCTCGACTGAACCGTCCCAGCCGCTCTCCGGCGGGCCAAGGGCTGTGCACTCATGTGAACAGGTCAATGGCTCGCGTTAGTCCCGACGAGTTGGGCAATGTCGCGGCCTTCGTCTACGAAGCCGCTAAGGGGCTCACCGAGCGAGTGGTCAAGTTCGCAGCCGAAGCGTCCCAGCCTCGCCGGTTGTTAACGGCGCCCAAGTGCTGCACCTGTCGGTGGCGCTATGCGTCCTGAACGACACCTACCGTGAGGCCGAACGGCTTGGCGTCGAGGTGGAGGGCGTAGCGGTCGAGGCTGACGGCAACTTCGACGACGAGTGGCGCTCGACCGGTATCGAGTACTGCGTCACGCTCGACTCCAGGGCGCCGGTGGAGGCGTTGGAGCGGCTCGGCGCTGTGATCGACGAGGTCGCGGAGATCCCGCGGGCGGTCCGTGCGGGTGCGCCAGTCAGGAAGCGTATTTGACGTCGTTGCTGCGAACGCCTTCTGCTTTGGCGACTCGGGCACAGCGCACGTGAAGTCTGCGCTCAACGGAGGACGGAGCCGAGTCCGCACGCCGGAGTGACGCACTCAGCTCGGCAGACCCGGTAGAAGCCATTGGATCCGGCAGTCTTGGCCGGATTCCGTCCATGCATGGTCATGCACGTCGGCAACAGTGGAGGGTCTCGCGCGTGTCAGGGACTGCTGGGCCGCCGGCCAGATTGAGGAATCGGCCCGCCCCTGTCAACGGGTGTCCGCAGGGGATCCCCTGGCGGCTGTTGCTGACTTACCTTCAATGTGCTCTCGGCCGCACCACTGCCGTTCTCATCTAGGGCTGGCAAGGGGTTTCGCCGAGCGATCCACTCAGGCATATCTGGTAGCTGGGGCCGCAGTGGCGGGTGACTGCGGCGGCGCGCATGACGCCCGCCGCGATAGATCAGTGCCCTTCTTGTCGTGCCGCCGGTTCAGGAGGCCGGCTCGTGAAGGTGGGCCCGGTTGCCGCCTGACCGTTTGGCGACGTACATGGCTGAGTCCGCCGCGTGCCACGTCGCAGAGACGCCAGACGCGGCACCGCTGGCGACGCCGATGCTGACGCTGACGCTGACGGGGCAACCGCCGAGGGCGCTGACGGCCTCGATCATCCGGTGGGCCACCAGGCTGGCCGTGGCGGTGTCGGCCCCTGGCAGCAGCACGCCGAACTCGTCGCCGCCGAGGCGGGCGACGAGGTCAACGTCGCGGACCTCTCCAGAGAGCACTGCAGCGACGTCCCGCAGCACTGCGTCACCTGCAGCGTGGCCCAGGGTGTCGTTGACCTGTTTGAAGTCGTCGAGGTCGACGAGGAGCACCGCGACGCGGCGGTCGCCGCCGGAAGCGCCCATCGACTCGACAACGCGGTCGAAGGCCCGCCGGTTGGCGACCTCGGTCAGCGAGTCGGTGTCGGCGGTGCGCGTCATCC
>JABBOX010000240.1 GCA_012927555.1 Phycicoccus sp. | reverse complement strand
CTGCAGACCGGCGCGTTGCTCGCCGGGATCAGCCGATCTGGTATCACCATTGCGGCAGGGCTGCTGCGTGGGCTGACGCATGAGGAAGCAGTCCGGTTCTCGTTCCTGCTCGCCACGCCCATCATCTTGGCCGCCGGTGTGTACAAGGTGCCCGACCTGCTCGGTCCCCTCGGTGACGGCATCCGCGGACAGTCTCTCGCCGGAGCCGTGGCCGCGTTCGTCGCAGCCCTCCTGGCGGCCAAGTTCCTCGAACGCTGGTTCCGCACCCGCACCCTGACCCCCTTCGCCGTCTACTGCCTCCTCGCCGGCGCGATCTCCATCGCGCGCTTCGCCTGACAGACGGCCCCACGGGCGCTGCCTGGCGCGACCGGGTGAGTGTCAGTGAGCGTGACCAGGCGCGCTGCGGGCACGAGGACCCGCCGACTCTGCCCATCTGGCTCGAGCACGACAACATGGCACGACCACACCTCAGCATCGACGGCAACGCCCCCACGGTCGCCGACGTCGTCAGTCTCGACCTGGCTCGCCGACCGACGCGATCATGCTGTGCGTGGATGAGAAGTCCCAGATCCAAGCGTTGGACCGCACCGCCCCGGTGCGGCCCATGCAGCCCGGGAATGCGACTGCCCCCGGTCGCCGTGGCCGAGGGCAAGGTCACCGCCTCCAACATGCTCCAGGACGCCACCACCATGCTCTCCGACGGAACCACGGCGCCCGCGCGGACCCACGCGGATGTCACCCCTGACCCTGCCGTGCCGACGGCTCAAGGGAGAGGGTCTTCGACCTCGTCTCGGGCCTGCGGCGCTGCAGGGTCCACGAACGCGAAGCCTCGTCAAGGTTGCGATCTGCACGGATCCTCCACGCATTGACCGCTGCAGCGCCCCTACCTGGGAACGCGCCGATCGTACGATCCCAGGGTGCCCCACCGACACCCTGCCTCTGTGCGACCTCAGACGCGACGCCATGCGCGCAACCTGGGCGGTCGCCACGTAGCCCGCACCGTGGCGTTGACCGTGACCGCGATCGTCGCCTTCGGGGTGGGTGGCGCCGGCGCAACGTATGCGCGATTGCAGGGCAACATCGAGTCCAAGGACGTCACCAGCCTGCTCGGCAAGGACCGGCCGAGCGCGGCGCCCGCTGCGAATCCGAACGACCCGAGCAGCGGCAAGGCCGTGAACCTGCTGCTCATCGGCTCGGACGGGCGTAGCGGCGCGGACGGTGCGATCGGCGGGGTGGTCGCAGGTGCGCGTTCCGACACCACGATCGTGCTGCACATCTCTGCTGACCGAAAGCGGGTGGAAGCGGTGTCCATCCCGCGCGACTCGCACGTGCAGATCCCCGCGTGCACGATGACCAACGGAAAGACCACCAAGGCGGTTGGCGAACGGTTCAATGCAGCCTTCGCGTACGGCTCGGACACCGGCGGCGACACGGCCTCCGCCGCAGGGTGCACCATCAAGACCGTCGAGTCCTTGACCAATGTGCGCATCGACGGCTACGTCGTGATCGACTTCGCCGGCTTCATCAAGATGATCGACGCCCTCAGTGGGGTGGCTATCTGCATACCGAACACGATGGACGCCCCGAAAGCAGGGCTGCACCTCAACGCGGGGTACCAGACCCTGGACGGGACCACGGCACTCGGCTACGCGAGGGCGCGAACTGGTACGGGTGTGGGTGACGGCTCAGACACGAACCGCATCGGTCGTCAACAGCAGCTTCTGGCAGCGACCGTGCGCGAGATCAAGACCAAGAATCTGCTCACCAACGCCCCCCAGCTCCTGAAGTTCCTTGATGCCGCGTCGAGCTCGATCACTGCCAGCCCTGATCTGGCCTCCATACCGAACATGGCTGGTCTGGCGTTCAGCCTCAAGGACATCCCCAGCTCGGGAGTCACCTTCTTGACCGTGCCTTTCTCGCCCTATACACCGGACCCGAATCAGGTGATCTGGACCCCGGCCGCCGCGCCCATCTGGGCCAGCATCGCCGCGGACAAGCCGGTCCTCGCGGCCGAGGCCGCGCAGGCGATAGCGCCCGTTGCGACGGCGACGAGCTCCGCGACCACGCCAGCGACACCCTCCGCCGCCACCCCGGCGCCCGCGCAGACCAAGCAGCCCGGCAAGGAAGCGTTCACCCCCGCGGACGTCACGGCCGTCTGCAGCTGAGCGCGCGATGAGCGATACCCACGAGCCCACCGAGCTTCACCCCGCAGAACGCGGCGGCAACCCGCCCCCTTCGGAGTGACGAGGCGGTCACCATCGGCACCCCGCACCGGGCTGAACCACCTCTCGCGCCCGCCACAGGTTCGGTTCCACCAGTGCGACGTCGCGCACCGGTACTGCCAGCGCCGGGCCGCAAGAGACGGGCCGTCGCGATCATCGCGGGTGCGGCGGTGCTACTGATCGGTGGCGTGGCCGCGTTCGCGAGCTACAAGTACAACGACCTCTCGAACGGGATCCGTCGCTCGGCCATCAGTCTCCCGGGCGTTCCGGACAACACCGTCGACTCGAACATCCTGGTGATGGGCCTGGACTCCCGGCTCGACGAGAACGGCAACCCGCTCCCCGCGGACGTCTACGACGCCTTGAACGCGGGGAACCAGTCCGACGGCGGCTACAACACCAACGTCTTGATGCTCATCCACATCCCCGCGAACAACGGAAAAGCAGTCGGGATCTCGATACCCCGCGACGACTACGTAGCCCTGGCAGGCAACCCGGACGGCGTGTCCATGTCCAAGATCAAGGAGGCGTACGGGCTCGCCCTTGACCAGAAGCTGCGCGAACTGACCAGCACCGGCCGCATCAGCCACCAGGACGCCTACCAGCAGGCGCGCACCGCGGCGCGCCAGACCGAGATCGCGACGGTGTCTGAAGCGCCTCGGCGGAGTCACCATCAACCACTTCATCGAAGTCACGATGGCCGCGTTCTATCAGGTCGCGCAGGCCGTCCAACCGATCACTGTCTGCCTGAACGAGGCCACTGCCGACACGTACTCCGGCGCGAACTTCCCCGCCGGCGTCCAGCAGCTGAGCGCGGCCCAGGCAGTCAGCTTCGTACGACAACGACGTGACACCGCCAACCCCGGCCTCGACTTCACCGACCTGGATCGCGAAGGCAGACAACAAGCGTTCATCATCTCCCTGGCGTTCAAGATCAGGCAGACCGATACGTTCACCAACCTCGGCACACTGCAGTCACTGATCGCCACGGCCAAGCAGAACATCGCCATGGACTCCAAGCTCAACCTCCTCAGCTTCGCCGGCCAGGCCTCCAGACTCGCCGGCGGAAAACTGACCTTTACAACACTTCCGATCACCGCATTCGGCGTCCGGCAAGGCAAGGACGTCAACATCGTCGACCTCAACCAGATCCACACCCTGACGGCGCAGCTGTTGTCCAGCACCCCCACACAGCCAGCCACGACCGCAACATCGAGCCCGAGCCCGACGTCGGCAAGCAGATCCACCACCTCGACCAAGACCCGAACGAGCCCGTCGCCGGCTCCGGCTCCGAACCTCTACGCCAACCCACCAGTCCCGCTCGCGTCAGGGTCGATCCCCTGCGTGAAATGAACAACTCGCCCCCACGTGGCGTCTAGCAAGCCCTGACCTTCCGAGCACCGATCGTCCCGGGCCACGCCCGTGCAGCGCGCCGGGCACGTGGCCAGCGGCGCGGGCGCTAGCCTCGTTGCGTGACTGAGTCCACCGCCTCCGACACGGGGTCGCACAAGTCCCCGTCGAGTGAGATCTTCAAGCACGTCCCGCACCCGCGCATCGCTGCTCGGAAGGTGGCAGGATCGGCGAAGACGTCGGACATCCGAACTCGAGGCAAGGGGCCGATAGGTCGGCTGAACGCCCGCTTCGGGGTGCTCATCACGGTGGCTGTGGGCACGATGTGGTGCGCGTACCTGTTCACGCTGCTCGCGTTGGTCTCCTTGCCGGCGGCGCTGCAGTCCCACGACAAGATCATCATCGTGGCCTGGATCGCGCAGACGTTCCTGCAGTTGGTGCTCTTGCCGATCATCATCGTGGGACAGAACGTGCAGGCCGCCGCCTCCGATCAGCGGGCCGAGGACACCTATAAGGACGCCGAGGCGGTGCTTCATGAGGCTCTGCAGATCCAGGCCCACCTCCAGGTCCAGGACCAGATCCTGCAACGACTCATGGCCGCCGTACCTGGTCAGGCGATCACCGGTGAGACCCGATCGGCTGGACGGGTCGAGTAGTCCGACCCCGGCGACACCTGGTCGACGCTGAGCCTCGATCCACCGACGCGGTTTCTGGGGTCGTTTGGTCGGTTCCGGGTACCGGGTTCTTGTCTTTTGGTGTGAGGAAGCGACCGGTCTGTCCGGTTCTTCCACGTGGGATGTTGCGTTGCGCCGGTGGGGCTGGGTGGTCAGGTCGCGGGGAACGGTGGCCCGCAGGCGGCGGTGAACATCTGAGGTGAGGGATTCTTCTCGGACCACCGCTCCCAAGGTAGAATTCCTTGGGACTTGATGGAGGTGATCTGGATGGCTCCGAAGAAGTTCTCCCCGGAGTTCCGCGAGCAGGT
>JABBOX010000030.1 GCA_012927555.1 Phycicoccus sp. | reverse complement strand
TTCGTGGCCGTCTCCGGGCAGTTTCTCGTGTCCGCTGTCATCAGACGACCACTTTCGGTTGGTCGTCAACGACTCCGAGTCGTCCCGTTGCTGGATCCTTCCACGGATTGCGACTAGGTCAGACCCGCGTGACCGCACCAGCCCAGACCCACACCTCGTGTTGGTGGGGTGGAACTCCGAACCTGACTCGTACGGCCCTCTTGGTCCAGGCAATCGCTTGGGCCTGCGCCAGCTCTTCGACACCGTCCTCCCACAGCACCCAGGCCTGCACCTGCTGCGGGACCGCCGGGGTGCAGACCGTCAACTGCCCCATCTGCTCTGGCAGCAGGCTCCGTGGCTCGCGTTGGGCGAGGCGGGGACGTTCGGTCATGCTTCAGAGTATCGAACAGGTGTTCTGGTATCCAGGGTCGGCTTGGATGACGGCCTGGCGACTTGACCCTTAGGGACTTCGAAGTCTCGCCAGCGGGCCGGGAGGATTCCACCGCGCAATGCGGTCAAACCTCGTCGACCTAGCGGCGGCTTGGATCAATCGGGGCCGCATCTCGACAAGTGAGAGCCGCTGACAAGGGTTCCAGCAAGAAATCTTGGACGAGTTGGGGAACGTGCGTTGACCTGCGCAAACGTGCGCCTGCCCGCAACGTACCCCCCCGGTTGACGCCCGAGGGGGAACGAAACAGGGGACGTCTACCAGCGAGATTTCTGCCGTGTTCGACACGGCGGAAGGAACTTGCGATGAGCGTTGCTGAACAACTGGGCCTTCGGGATGAGACCAGCGAGCTGTTGGCCCTGGCCGACCAGCGCTGGGGCCTCTGGGCCACCTCCCACCCGGCCCTGACCCATTGCTGCGGGGTGCGTGAGCTGAGGTCATGGCTGCGCAGCGCTGACAAGGCAGAGGCAGACGCGGCCCTGCACGCTTTGGCCACCTTGGCCGCGGTCGACGGCGGCGACGACATCGCGGCCGCGGCCGCCCTGGCCTGGGCGCTGATGCCCGGGGCTTGCACCCTGGCCAACCGGCTGCGGACCCTCGACTGGCACATCGACGAGATCGTCGCCGCGCAGCTGTGGGTCGAGGTCAGAACGTTCCCTTGGCGGCGCCTGAGAAAGGTCGCTGCCAACGTGCTGCTCAACACCCGCACAGGAGTTCTTCGAGACTGCAACGCGAAGTCCCAGCTCGAGCGCACGGACCCGACGTGGAGCAGGACAAGCCCCGTCGACCCCTACGCGCACTTCTGGGGCTACGCATCCATCCGAGGCCAACACCCGGCCAGCCCGGGCCAGGAGCTGCTCAAGCTGTTGGCGTGGGGCTGCAAGAACAGGGTCATCACCGACGACGACCGCGCGCTGCTGCTGTGCCTGGTCGAGGCCGCCGACGGCGCCGCGACCCGGAAGCTCGGCCGGGGCACTGGCGGCCTCATGGCCAACAACGTCTCCGAGGCGGTCGCGCAGCAATGGGGCATCTCGCCGAGCACGGTGCGCCGCCGCGCCCGCCGCAGCATGGACGCCCTCTCCAGTGCCTGCACCGGAACCGACGGGCGGGTTTCGGCATGAACGGTGACCGCCGGGACGCCGATCGCACAGCTCTCAAGTGGCTAACCGACTGCGAGCTGAGGGAAACCCCGGAGTTCCAGCGCCAGACGCACGGAGGTGAACCCGCGTGACACAGACCCTCGGCGCGCGCCGGGCCGCGGTGTCAGTCGACGAGCTCAAGCGGGCCTGGAGCGCCGTTCAGGCCGGGAGGTTCCGCACCGGCAACCGTGTAACCCGCGAACTTCGCGAGCCCACACCCCCGCACGCCGGCACCGAGTGGGAGCCCGGCGCGGGGGAGCGGGTGCTGCCCGTCATCGGGTGTGTCGGCTCATGTGGCGCCTCCACGATGTCCCTGGCCCTGGCTGGCGCCGCCGCGCTCCCGGCACGCGTGGTGGAGTGCACCTCGGTGACCGCCTCCGGTCTGGTTGCTGCCAGCACCGCCGAGCTCGGACTGCACGAGTCCGGCTGGACACGTGGTACCCGCGACGGCGTCCTGCTCGAGCGCGCCAGCAATGTCCTGGTGAGCATCCAGGAGGTCCCGACGCCGTCGGTCCCGGACCGGATCATCGCTCTGACGGTCCTGGACGTCGGATGGGAGATCGGGCAGGTCCTGACCACGCCAGCCTGGCTGGGCGAGCAGGTCCGCAGCGCCGACCTCGTCATCCTGGTCACCACTGCCACGGTGCCGGGCCTGCGGCGCCTTGAGGGCGCACTGGAACTGCTCGCCGGACCCAGCACCTGCGCCGCCGTGATCGGCCCCAAGCGCAAGAAGTGGCCGCGGGCGGCGGAATACAGCGCCGGACCCCGTATCCGCGCCCTCGACCAGGCCGGGCGCCTGGTCGACGTGCCGCAGGACCGGGCGCTGGCGATCGCGGGACTGGACGCCACGCCCCTGCCGACCCCGCTGCTCGAGGCGGCGTCGACCCTGCTCCGACTGCTTCCGCCCGTAGACACCATCAAGAAGGGAAAGACGCAATGACGGCTTACTACGCCACCAACCTGACCGCGCTGGCGAGCAAGGTCTGCCCCAAGGCTCCCGCCGGGGCGCAGACATTCGTCGACCAGCTGACCGGGTACGTGCTGTGGGGTGTGCTGGCCCTGTTCGTCATCGGCGGCATTACCGGGATCGGCTCAATCGTGGCAGGGCGGGTCTTCTCGATGCCGCACGCCTCCAAGGTCGGCGTCATCAGCATCGTGGTCGTCTTCCTGGCCGCAATCGGCTACATGATCGTGCCCTCGATGATCTCGGGGATCACCGGCTCGGGCTGCATCTGATGGGCGGGGTCGGGCAGGTCAACCTCGGCGGATGGGACCGGCGACGACTCCTGGTGATCCTGGGCTGCGTGGTCACGGCGGGCCTGCTTTTGCTGCTCGGACTCGGGTATGCCGTCCACTTCGCGCTCACGTCCGCCACCGGGACGGCCAAGCCAGTCTCGGCCAGCGCAGCGGCGCAGGACACACCCGGCCCCCCCGGTCCTCACGCCGCACAAGGCGCAGCCCGCCGGGACGAAATTGCGTCCGCGCCCATGCTGGCGGTCAGCCCGGCCGACAGCCGGGCCTCCACTCCTGCCGCCGTGGCCGGGCC
Source organism: Phycicoccus sp. (assembly GCA_012927555.1). Classification (GTDB taxonomy): domain Bacteria; phylum Actinomycetota; class Actinomycetes; order Actinomycetales; family Dermatophilaceae; genus UBA4719. The sequence continues at coordinate 1,465 of JABBOX010000030.1, read as the reverse complement.
CACGATCACCATCCCGGCGTCCACCCGGCAGGGTCCGGCCTCAGTGCCGGCGGGGTTCCCGCGCACTCCCGAAGGGGCAGTCGCCCAGCTCGCCGCGATCGAGACGACCGTACTGCAAGGGATGAGCATCGCCGCGGCCAACCACGTCTACGAGCAGTGGGCGCTACCGGGGGGCGTCGGGGTCGCCGGCTGGGAGATCACCCAGGACGTGCAGGCGTTCCTGGCGACTGCCCAGATGGGCTCCGAGAAAGACATGACGTCCACCGTGGTAGCCACACCGGCCGCAGCCCAGGTCAAGGGCAGCGACGGGCCGGACTGGGTCCTGGCCTGCGTGCTGCTGGACATGCGAGCCACGATCACCGCCGACGCCGCGATGGGCTATGGGTATTGCGAGCGGATGGCGTGGCGCTCAGTGCGCTGGATGATCGCTTCCGGCACGCCACCGGCGCGAGCGCCGTCGACGTGGCCAGGCAGCGACCTGAGCATCAAGGCCGGCTGGCGCACCTGGGTCGGCGGGCAGCAGGAGTGAGCATGCTTCCCGCCGGCAGCTGGTACGACCAGCTCAACCCCTTCGGTTACCTCGCCGGGGCCGCCGGCAAGGTCGTCGCCGACGGGTGGACCGCCGCGATGCTCGGGCTGTGGAACGCCGGCCTGTGGGCGATGCGGCTCGTCCTGAACATCATGGACGCGTTCCTGACGCCCGACCTGAGCGAGAACGGCCCCGGCGCGCAGATCTACGCCGTGACGTTCTGGATCGCCGGGGCACTGGTGCTGGTCATGGTCATGATCCAGTTCGGCGTCGCCGCGATCCGCCGCGACGGCAAAAGCCTGGCGACGCTACTGGTCGGCGGCGCGCAGTTCACCATCGTCTGGGCCGCGTGGGTCGCCTACGGTGTGGCCGTCGTCGCAGCGTGCGGGGGACTGACTCGCGCCCTCATGGGCAGCCTGCTCAAGGTCAGCTCCTGGTCCGCGTGGCAGCCGTGGGAGCCGTTCACCACCGCCGACATTGTCGACGGGACCGTCGCAACCGTTCTGGGCTTGATGGGCCTGCTGCTGTGGCTCGCCGCGATCGGGCACCTGCTGGTCATGCTCACCCGCGGTGGGGCGCTGATGGTCCTTTCCGCGACGACCCCGATCTCGGCCGCCGGGCTTGTCTCCGACGCCGGACGCTCTTGGTTCTGGAAGAGCCTGCGGTGGTTCCACGCCGCCGCGTTCACCCCGGTCCTGATGATCCTGGTCCTGGGCATCGGGATCCAGATGACCACCGGGGTGGCCAACGGCCTCGCCGACAAGACCCAGGCTGCGATCGGTACCGCACTGCCCGGCGTCATCCTGATCCTCATCAGCTGCTTCGCACCGATGGCCCTGTTCAAGCTGCTCGCCTTTGTCGACCCTGGCACCTCCTCCGGTGCCGCGGTCAGACAAGGGCTCGCCGCCCAGGGCGGGCTACAAGGGCTGCTGGGCG
>JABBOX010000136.1 GCA_012927555.1 Phycicoccus sp. | reverse complement strand
GCGACAGCACCAGCCGGGTGCTGACCGTCTACAAGGTCGTCTCCGGCGCATGGGCGCCGGTGAGCACCGAAGCATTCAAGTAGGTCGACCCTCTGGGCCGCAGGAGTGGGCGGTGCCCGCTCCTGCGGCCTTGTCGAATCTTTGACCACCGGGAGGTTGACGACGTGGGCATCTTTGACCAACAGAACCTGGACACCTTTGTCCAACAGCTTGTGAATGGGCTGACCCTTGGATCGCTGTACGCATTGATTGCCGTCGGATACACCGTTGTCTACGGCATCCTGCAGCTGATCAACTTCGCCCACGGCGAGATCTTCATGATCGGCGCCTTCGGCGCCCTCTCCACGTCGCTGGTCCTCTTCCGCGGGCAGACCGCCCTCTGGGTACTGCCCTTCATGATCATCGGCGCCATCATCGCCTCGGTCGGCACGGCGGTACTGATGGAGCGGTTTGCCTATCGGCCGCTACGCCACGCGCCACGGTTGGCGCCGCTGATCACCGCCATCGGCATCTCGGTCTTCCTCCAGGAGCTCGTCCGCCTGAACTACAACCACGTACCGTTCACGAGCTGGAACCCGTTCAACCTGCCCGACGCGAAGTCCCGCATCCCCTTCCCGCAGATCGACGTGGTGACCGGGCCGGCGTTCCAGATCGGCGGCGTCACCATCCAGCGCTCGGCGATCTTCACCATTGGCGCCTTGCTGATGTGCGCCGCACTGCTGTGGTACTTCATCAACCGGACCAAGACGGGCCGGGGTATGCAGGCCGTCTCCCAGGACGCGGACACGGCTCGCCTGATGGGCATCAACGTCGACCGCATCATCGTGGTCGCCTTCGCCCACGGCGCAGTCCTCGCCGGGATTGCCGGGGTTGCCCAGGGTCTGCAGAACAACAACATCGACTTCCGGATGGGCTTCCTGGCGGGGCTCAAGGCCTTCACCGCGGCGGTCCTTGGCGGCATCGGGAACATCCAGGGGGCCGTAGTCGGAGGCTTGGTCCTGGGCGTTGCCGAAGGCATGGCGACCCAGTACATCCCCGGCCAGTTCGGCGGCAGCCCCTGGAAGGACGTCTGGGCGTTCGTCCTCCTCATCCTCGTCCTGGTGTTCCGTCCACAAGGCCTGCTCGGTGCGAAGGCGGTGGACCGCGCGTGATCCGAATCCCCAACATCCCCGAGTCCGTGGTGGTCAAACATGGCCCCAAGGCCTGGCCGCTGGGCCTGGCCGGCGCTGGCCTGCTCATCATCGGGTCCCTGCTTTCCTGGAGCTTCGACCCCCAGGTCCTGGGTGACCTCTCCATCAGCTTCAACCCGGGCGCCCTGCAGATCATGGCCATCGCGCAGAGCGTGCTGGCCATCATCCTGTTGCTGGCGGACAAGGGTCCGCTGACCTCCTTCGGCGAATGGGCTGACACAGCACTGGCGCTGCGGGCCCTGGCCACGTGGGCCCTGCTGTTCATGGCCCTGGTTCTCGTCGCGATCACGGTTGAGGCCGGCGGCCTGGTCAACATCGAGCCGGGTGGCTGGATCTCGTTCCTGGGCGCGGTACTGGTCTTTGCCTCGTCGCGACTGGTCCTACCCAGGGAAACCCGCGACCTGGGCCATGCACGGCTTCCCGACTGGTCCGAGATCCTGGTCATCGTCATCCTCATGGCGGCAATCCTGTTCGGGACGGCCTTTGCCCTGGGTCTGACCGACGCGTGGGAGTTCGTCCTCTTCCTCATGGTCGTGACCGGCGTGCTGATCACCGGGGTCCGCGCGGGCCTTCTCACGTGGCTGGGACACGTCACGACCAGGCACAAGCGCGTGTTGATGCTGGCTGCGTTTGCGGTGGCGTTCTTGTTCCCGTTCACCCAGAACGGCTCCGACGCCAACATGTCGATCGCATCCCAGGTCCTCATCTTCGCGGCGGCGGCCATGGGTCTGAACATCGTTGTCGGTCTGGCCGGCCTGCTCGACCTCGGGTACATCGCCTTCCTTGGCGCGGGCGCCTACGTCGGGGCCACGATGTCGACCTCGGCGTTCGCCACCATCGGGTGGAAACCACCGTTCATCGTTGTCATGCTCGTGGGCGGCTGCGTGTCAGCCACGCTCGGCCTCATCATCGGCGCGCCCACCTTGCGCGTCTCCGGTGACTACCTGGCAATCGTCACGCTCGGCTTCGGCGAGATCTTCCGCCTCACGATGTTCAACCTCGACGGCAACAACGGACCAAACCTGACCCACGGCCCGAACGGCGTCCCGGCCATCCCTGACCTGACCTTCGGCAGCTTCAACTTCGGCGACACCCACACTCTCCTGGGGATCCCGCTGGCCCGCTTCTCCAACTACTACTTCCTCCTCCTGCTGCTGATCGCGTTCATCATCCTGGTCTTCTCGCGCCTCAACAACAGCCGGATCGGCCGCGGCTGGGTGGCCATTCGCGAGGACGAGAAGGCCGCCGAGGCCATGGGTGTCAACGTCTTCGGGCTCAAGATCCTCGCCTTCGTCGTCGGTGCCTTCCTGGCCGGCCTGGCAGGCACCATCAAGGCACACCAGGACGTCTCGGTCACACCCGACCAGTACATCTTCCTGGAGTCTGCGTTCCTGCTCGCGGCGATCGTCCTGGGCGGCATGGGCACCGTCGCAGGGGTCCTGATCGGCGCGGTGATTCTCAAGCTGCTCCCCGAGAAGCTCCGATTCTTCGCGGACTACCGCCTGTTGCTCTTTGGTCTTCTCCTCGTCCTGATGATGCGCTTCCGGCCCGAAGGACTGGTCGCAAGTAGACGAAGACAGCTGGAGTTCCATGAAGAGGACGAAGAGCTTGCTGTCCGCGTCGAGGGCGACATCGCCGAGGTGGTGATATGACCGTGACCGCAGAAGCCGTGGGTGCCAAGGCGCCGACCGGTGTGCCGTTGCTGCAGGCAGAGGGCGTCATCATGCGATTCGGCGGCCTGACCGCCGTGAACAACGTGACCATGAGCGTCAGCGAAGGCGAGATCGTCGGTCTTATCGGCCCCAACGGCGCCGGCAAGACGACCTTCTTCAACTGCCTGACCGGGATGTACAAGCCGACAGAGGGACACGTCCGGCTGTCCGGGGTCGAGCTGCCGCCCAAACCGCGTGCGGTCGTCAAGGCCGGTATGGCGCGGACGTTCCAGAACATCCGGCTGTTCGCCAACATGACGGCTCTGGAGAACGTCATGGTCGGCCGCTACTGCCGCACGAGCTCTGGCGCCTTCACGTCCATCGTGCACGGACCCAAGTTCAGACGTGAAGAGGCCGAGACGAGAGAACGGGCCCAGGAGCTGCTGGACTTCGTCGGCCTCGGAACATCCACCGACCACCTGGCCCGCAACATGCCCTACGGCAACCAACGTCGTCTCGAGATCGCCCGGGCGCTGGCCACCGACCCCAAGCTCATTCTCCTGGATGAGCCAACGGCCGGGATGAACCCGCTGGAGACCCGGCAGGCCAGCGACCTGATCTTCAAGATCCGGGACAGCGGGCTCGCCGTCGTGGTCATCGAGCACGACATGCGGTTCATCTTCAACCTGTGCGACCGGGTGCTCTGTCTCGTGCGGGGCGAGACCCTGGTCGAGGGAACTCCGGACGAGGTGCAGTCGGACCCCCGCGTCATCGAGGCCTACATCGGCACGGGCACAGACGACGATGACGAAGCAGGGGACACCCCATGACAGCCATGCTCGAGGTCAAGGACCTCAAGGTCGCCTACGGCAAGATCCTCGCGGTCAAGAAGATCAGCTTCTCGGTCGACGAGGGTCAGGTCGTCACCCTGATCGGTACCAACGGCGCCGGCAAGACCACGACGCTGCGAACGATCTCCGGGCTCATCCGGCCCGCCAGCGGAGAGATCCTGTTCCAGGGCAAGCGGATCGACGCCACTGCGGCGCACGAGATCGTCATCATGGGATTGGCTCACTGCCCCGAGGGCCGCAAGATCTTCCCGAAGATGACGGTTGAGGAGAATCTCCTGCTTGGCGCGTTCACCCGCAGCGACTCGGGGGTCAGGGCCGACCTGGACGCGTCCTACGACCTGTTCCCTGTTCTCGGAGAACGTCGAAGCCAACCGGCCGGGACGTTCTCCGGCGGCGAGCAGCAGATGCTGGCCATGGGCCGGGCGATGATGAGCAGACCCAAGCTGCTGATGCTAGACGAGCCGTCGATGGGCTTGTCGCCGTTGATGATGAAGAAGATCATGCAGACCGTCAAGACCTTGCAGTCCCAGGGCACGACGATCCTTCTGGTCGAACAGAATGCCCAGGCCGCGCTCAAGCTCGCCGACAAGGGCTATGTGCTGGAGGTCGGCAAGATCGTCCTCGAGGGAACCGGCAAGGACCTCCTCGTCAACGACGCAGTGCGCAAGGCCTACCTCGGCGAGGACTGACCGGCGCTCACGTTGTCGCGGTCTTCTTCGCGACGTTCTTCTTCGCGACGTTCTTCTTCACCGCCGCCTTCTTCACCGCCGCCTTCTTCACCGCCGCCTTCTTCACCGCCGCCTTCTTCGAGACGGCAGACTTCGAGATGGCCTTTGCGGCTGCGGCCTTGGTCGGGCTGATCCCCGACGGGCGACCAGGCGAGCG
>JABBOX010000065.1 GCA_012927555.1 Phycicoccus sp. | reverse complement strand
CGCTACAACCGCAAGCGGCGTCACTCCTCGATCGGCATGCTGACCCCAGTACTCTTCGAAAAGCACCAACTTCAGGCGGCACAAGCCGCCTGAACGCGTGTCCACCGTTCGGGGTGAACCTCAGATCGGCGTGTCAGTGTTGGCCTTATGGCGCGCCGTTGGTTCTCGATCAGGGTGGAGCTCTTGGGTGGCAGGGGGGAGCAGTTGTGGCCGTACCCAGGGCGGCTGTTCGCCGTCGGGCCGGCACACACCTTCGCCGATCTAGCCAGGGCAATCGACAACGCGTTCGCTCGTTGGGATCTGTCCCACCTGTCGGTGTTCACACTGGCCGACGGGCGCGTGGTCACAGATGTTGAAACTGGTGCGGACTTGGCGACCTCCGCTTTCGGTGCGATCCCGACCGCCGCGCTGGACATCGAGGTCGCCAAGGTGATGCGGACGGTGAAGGAGGGTGAACAGTTCCGTTACGTCTTCGACCTCGGCGACGACTGGACCCACTGCTGCACCGTCGACGCCGGCCACATCGACCCAGCGGACGTCCTGGGCGCCATACCGCCGGCACCGATGGCGTACTGGGGATGGGGCACCATTCCCGACCAGTACGACCGGGGTTGGGCGGAGGACGACGGCGAGGGAAGAGCCCCCGGCAGGCCGCGGCAGCCTCACGCCATGCTGGACCATGGGTGGCCAGAGAACGGTGAAAGACCGCCTCTGGTCCTGGTTGACGAGCTGCGAGTTGCGGCGGCGTCCCGCGACGTGCCTGGCATCGCGGCCGCCCTCGAAGGCCATGACGTGTCGGAAGTTCTGCAGCGCGCGGGATCGGCGGTTTTGGTCGCGCTGCAGGCTGACCCCGAACGGGTTTCGTCGTTGGCCATCTCGCTGGTGCAGCGGCTCGAGTTGCGCAGCCTGCCCGGCGATGAGGAGCTGGCCCAGGACCTGCTCGCCGCGGTGCGCCGGGAGCCGCCGCCCGGCCGGCCCCTATCCGTTGATCTCGAGGCGCTGTCGGGACTGCTCGAGGGAGACCTGGCCAGCAACGAGGGCGGCTTCCTGGATCTGCGGACAGGGGACGTGATCCCCGCCGTCATGACCGACGAAGCGATGGTTGGGGCGGACGCGGCGATTGACGTTGACGCCGAACCCGACCGATGGCTATGGGTATCCTGCGAGGGGTCGAGGGCTGGTTGGGAAGACATGGCCACTTACGTTGCGGCTGTTGCGGATTCTCACCTGCGTGAGCAGCTTGAACGCGCCATCGAGGGCAAAGGTGCCTACCGCCGGTTCCGTGATCTCATCGGGGACGAAGGTCTGACGCAGGCATGGCAGGAGTTCTCCGACGAACGGCAGATCGGTCGGGCTCGTGAGTACCTCGCAGAGCGGGGCATCCGCGCGACGAACTGACGGTGGACCGTCATCAGGCCCTGTTTGCCGGTGCACGCTTGCGAGGACCCGTGTCGGATCAGGAGTCGCAGGCGGGTTCACTCGGAATAAGTGTTCACACAAACTAATTTGTGGATACAGTTGTTCTCAAGACCAGATTGGGGACGCGATGCCAAGGACCGCCTCGATGCAACCGCTGAGCGCGCTGCCGACGACGTTCACCTACGCTCAGGCGCGCGACGCGGGCCTGAGCAAGCACGCCCTATATCGCCTTCGGGAAGGCGGGCTCATCGCAGCCATCAGTCGCGGCCTGTACCGGCAAGCCGGCGCCGAACCCGCCGACACCGATCTCCTTGCGATCGCCGTCAAGTCCCCCCGGGCCACCCTGTGTCTGGAGACCGCATTGGCCCGCCATGGGTTGTCCGATGCCATCCCGGTTGCCCCCGATCTCGCGCTGCCTCGCGGAACTCGATTCCCTGCCACGGATGCGATTGCCCGGTGGCACCACTTCGCGCCGGCGACATTCGACATCGGCAGGGAACAGCTGGCCCTGGATGGGGACATCAACATCGGCATCTATGACGCCCCTCGAAGCATCATCGATGCCTTCCGAATGCGGGCCACCGAAGGCCACGAGCTGGGATACGAGGCGTTGCGCCGCTGGCTGCGAGCGTCGGGCTCCCAACCCGGCCAGTTGATCCACCTCGCCGGCCAGTTCCCCAGAGCCGAAACACCAATGCGGATGGCATTGGCGGCTTTGCTGTGAACCGACCAACCCGGAACACCCCGGACGGTGACGCCTACCTTGACCTACAGAAGCTGGCCAAAGCTGATGGTCGAGCCACTGACGAGCTGCTGGCGTTGTACGCCCTCGAAGGCTTCCTCGACCGGCTCAGTTCATCACCCCGAGCGGACGACCTCGTGCTCAAGGGTGGTGTGCTTCTGGCCGCCTACGACATGCGGCGTCCCACCCGCGACATCGACCTGCAGGCGACGAATCTGGCCGGCGACTCTGACACTGTCTTGGAGCTGGTTCGTGACATCGCGGCCATCCACAAGGACGACGGCCTGGTCTACGACGCGGGCAGCGCCACGGCCGAAGTCATCCGGGACGAGGAGGAGTACTCCGGGGTGCGCGTCAGGCTCATCGCTCGCTTGTCGCGCGCGCGCATCCCGTTCCACGTTGACGTCAACGTTGGCGACCCCATCTGGCCTCCGCCGGGAAACGTCGAGGTGTCCCGCCTTCTCGGGGGAGCCATCACCGTGCGGGGGTACCCGCTATCCATGGTGTTTGCGGAGAAGATCGTCACAGCAGTTCAACGCGGGACGGTCAACACTCGCTGGCGCGACTACGCCGACATCGCCATCCTCAGCGCGGCACACGACGTCAACGGTGACGAACTCACCGGGTCCATCGACGTGGTCGCCACGTACCGCAACGCGACACTCAACCCGCTGGACGAGGCTCTGGCCGGCTACGCCGAGATCGCGCAGAACAAGTGGGGTGCCTGGGTTCGCAAACAGCGACTCACCGATCGCCTCGCCCAAGACTTCGCCATCGTATTGCAGGACGTCTCAACGTTCGCCAGCCCCGCCGTGGCTGGCGGCATCGCTGGGCTCACATGGGCTCACAACGTCAAGCGTTGGATGCCCTGATGGCGAAGGCTCGGGACGGGGATGGCCACGCCCACATCGCGGCATAGAGGATGTTGGTCGAAGCCGACCCTGAGCGGAAGACTCACGTCACACGCGGCTACTAGAGACTTCTCGCAGGGCCGGTGTCAGGCCAGACTCGGTCCAGGTGTCCGGCGGAGGGCTCTCCACGCGGCTGCCCACCAAGTGTCGGTGTGGCTCTCTTCCGGTCTGCAGTCCGTCGGGCACCGTTGACGAGGCGTGGCTCGAAAGGGGACTGCCCAGCTCGTAGTAGCACTGCCCACCTCGCCGTCCCTATCGGCACCAGGAGACGCAGGAGAACGCCATGGCGAAGGTGATCATCGGGGTCGATCCCCACAAACTGTCGGCCACCATCGAGGTCGTCGACCATCACGAGAAGCTGCTCGGCTCCGGCCGGTTCAGCACCGACCAGCCCGGCTACAGCGCGATGCGGGCCTACGCGAAGACCTGGCCCGAGCGGATCTGGGCGATCGAGGGAAGCAACGGCGCCGGCCGACCACTGGCCCAGCGTCTGCTCGAGGCCGGCGAGCACGTGGTGGACGTCCCAGCCAAGCTCGCCGCCCGGGTCCGGCTCTTCGACACCGGCCACAACCGCAAGACCGACGCGCTCGACGCCCACTCCATCGCGATCGTCGCGGTCCGCACCAAGACCCTGCGCGTCCTGCGCCCCGACGGTGAGCTCGAAGCGCTGCGGATGCTGTGCGACCGCCGCGAGGAGCTCACCCGACTGCGGGTCCAGACCGTGAACAGGCTCCACCGGCTGCTGGCCGAACTGGTCCCCGGCACGGCCAAGAAGGACCTCACCGCCTTGCAGGCCAAGGCAATCCTCGCCACCGTGCGCCCCCGCGACATCGCCGGCAAGACCCGGCGCAGCATCGCTGCAGAGGAGCTCGCCGACCTGCTCACGGTCGAGGCAAAGATGAAGAAGGCCACCGCCGAGCTCAAGGTCCTGGTCAAGGCCCGCGGGTCACAGCTGATGGACCTGCCCGGTGTCGGACCCGTGGTCGCCGCCCGGACCCTGGCCGACGTCGGCGACATCGCCAGGTTCGCCGACCGCAACCGGTTCGCATCCTGGACCGGCACCGCACCCCTGGATGCCTCATCGGGCGAGCAGAACCGCCACCGCCTCTCCCGAGCCGGGAACCGCAGGATGAACCACATGATCCACATCGCCGCGATCAGCCAGATCCGCCTCGACACCGACGGCCGGGCCTACTACAGGCGCAAGCAAGCGGCCGGCAAGACCAAACTCGAAGCGCTGCGCTGCCTCAAACGCAGGATCTCCGACGCCCTCTACCGCCAACTCCTCGCCGACGCCGAACAAGCACAACTCCTCAGCGCGGCACAGCCAGTTGACACGGGCCCGGGAGGGCACTGCGGGGCGACTCAACAATCCAGCGCGGTCGACCTGTCCCCGCACATCGACACTTCGGATCAGCCACTTCCCGGACCCGCAACTCAGACGCTACAACCGGCCAGACCCACCGGGAAGACCTCCCAGCCAAGGACGCCCCAAACCACCAGTTGACAACAAAGGGGAGCCGGAATGAC
>JABBOX010000262.1 GCA_012927555.1 Phycicoccus sp. | reverse complement strand
GCAACACCCGCGATGGTGAGACGTTGTCGCTCTCGTGGGCGGACCTCACATCGTTGCCGCAGACGGTTGTCCGGGCTGACCACCACTGCGTCTCGCGCTACTCGACGCTGGACCTGCAGTGGTCCGGGGTGGCCGCGCGCACCATCATCGAGCTGGCGCCGCCGGCCGATGACGTGGAGCACGTCCTTGTGTCGGCGGCGCGCGGATACAGCAGCAATATCCGGCTCGAGGACCTGTCGTCGTCACGGGCGCTGTTCGCCACTCACCTCGACGGTGAGCCGCTGACTCCCGAGCATGGTTGGCCGGTTCGGCTCGTGCTGCCGCACCTTTATGGCTGGAAAGGCCCCAAATGGGTTGGGGCCATGGACTATCAGCGATACCCCGATCGCGGTTTCTGGGAGCAGCGGGGTTATCACGTCACCGGTGACGTATGGCGTGAAGAGCGCTACTCGTATCAGGAGTGAGCTCGCGGACTGGTCTCAGCAGTCTGTTGTCCCGGCGAGGACAAACTGGGACATAGGTCACGCAGATCCGAAGGTCGGCAGCGCGTTTTGGCTGGTAGACCTGAGGTTGGCCCTGGGCGGCGTGGGGGATGCGAGCACGGGGAGCGACGAACATGGATCAGCGCGTGCAGCAGGAAGACCAGGATGACCAAGAGGATGGCCCGCTGACAACGGTGCTCTTCGTGGCCCTCGGCCTGTGCATCATCATGGCGCTGGCCATAGTCCGAGGCTGACCCGAGGGCACAGCGGCTCACCCAAGGAGTGGGTTCCGTCAGAGCTCGTGATGGAGCAGCTCGGCCGGGGGGTCCTGCTCCGCGGTCGCGTCGGCCCGGCGGCCGATCAGCTCCACCGTGTACATCGCGGCGAGGACCATTGCTCCTCCGAGCAGCATCCGCAGTGTCATCGACTCGCCGCCGAGTGCCACCGCGAACACGGCCGCAAACACCGGCTCGAGCGTCATCACGATGGCGGCGCGGGTGGCGGTCAGATGGGACTGTGCCCAGGTCTGCGCCCAGATGGCCACGGCACCCGCGATCAGTGCCATGTAGAGGACTGAAGCCCACTGGCCGCCACCTGCCGGGAGCTCGATGCCACCAGGTGTGGCCGCTACCAGGGACACCGCGGCAATGGTGATCATCTGGACGGTGGAGAGGGCCGCTGCTGTCTTTGGCGACGAGTAGCGCCCCAGGCCGATGATGTGCAGCGCATAGAGGGCGGCAGCGAGCAGAGTCACGGTCTCGCCAAACCCGAAGCCGGAGCTGCCACCGAGGCCGGTGTCCAGACCGCCCAGGGACAAGGTCGCCAGGCCCGCAGTGGCCATGAGCACCGCGAGCCAGGTTGACCTGGGTACGTGGTCGCGGAGCAGGACGGCAGTGAAGATCGGGGTCAGGACGACGTAGGTGCCGGTGATGAAGCCGGACCGGGAGGCGTCGGTGTGCGCCAGACCGACGGTCTGCAGGACCTGGGCGACGGCATAGACAACACCCAGGCCGACGCCAATCTTCAGCTCGCGCCTGCCCAGGGTCAACAACGAGCGCCAGAACACGACCACCATGACGGCTGCCGCGATCGTGAAGCGGACTGCGAGGAAGTCGGTCGGGGGCAGCACGCGAACGACGTCACGGATCAGGAAGAAGGTCGAACCCCACACCGCGGTGATGCCCACGAGCAACAGCGTCGCGAGGAGGCGTGAACGGGCAGGGGTCACGGGGCTCGGGCCTTCAGACGACGGTGAGCGTGATGGTCGCGCCGCTTGGTGCCTTGGTTCCTGCGGGGATCGACTGGATCGCGATCAGGTGGCCACCTGCAATCCGCTTGATCTTCACCGTGAAGCCCAGGCCCTCGAGCAGCGACTTCGCGTCGCCCTCCTGCTGTAGGAAGACATCAGGGACAACCACGAACTGCGGGCCCTTGGAGACGACCAGGGTGACCAGGTCGCCTTGGTAGAGCGTTCCGGTGGCCGGAGCCTGGCTGATCACCGACCCCTTGGGGACCGTGTCGCTCCAGTCCTGCTTGGTGGCGTCGACCTTGAGCTTGGCATCGCTCAGTGCCTTGAACGCCTGGTCGGCCGGCTTGCCGGTCCAGTCCAGGATCGTGATCGGCTGACGGCCTTTGCTGATCACGAGATCGACGGCCGTGGCACGCTTGACCGGGGTTTCTGCGGCGGGAGACGTGGAGACGACCTGGCCCTGTGGCATGGTCTCGCTGAACGCCTGGGTGACCTTGCCGGTGGTAAGCCGGCGCTCGATCAGACGTTGCTCCGCCTCGGCCTGCGAGCGTCCGACCAGCGGGGGCACGGCGTACCGTTCCGATCCCTGCGACACGGTCAAGGTGACAGTGGATCCCCGACCGACCTCGCGGCCGGTCGCAGGGTCACTGGCGATGACGACTCCAGCCTTGATGGTCTCGTCGAAGGCCCGAACCACCTTGGGGGTGAGGTGGGCCAGGCTTACGGCGCGCTCGGCCGCCTGGGTGGTCAAACCCGTGACCTTTGGCACCGTGGCCGTGGCGCCCGGGCCGACCGTGAAGAACAAGACGGCCGCAACCGCTGCCAGCAGGATCAGCGCGATCAGCGCCATCCGCCGCTTGGGTCGGCGTCCTTCAAGGTCGCCTGGCCGGAGCCGGCGGAGACCGAGGCGTTCCACCCAGGGCCGGCGTGGCGCGGCTGCCGGTTGGACCACTTCGGTGCGTGGGAGCGCGATCGTCGAGCTCGCGGGGGCTGAGCCGCCGATGCCCGCAGGGCGAAGGTCGAGCTCAATGGTCGTGAGGCCACGCCGGGCCCGTCGCATCTCGGCCAACATCTCGTTGGCGTCCGCAGGACGGTTGTCCGGGTCGCGCGCGCTGGCCCTTGCGACCAGCAGATCGAGCTCGACCGGCACCGTGTTGACCCGGCTCGAGGGCGCAGGGACGCTGCTGTTGACGTGCTGGTAGGCCACGTGGATGGGTGAGTCGCCGATGAAGGCCTTGGTCCCGGTGAGCATCTCGAACAACAACAGCCCTGCGGCATAGACGTCGCTGCGGGCATCGGCGACTCCCCGTTCGACCTGCTCTGGCGAGAGGTAGGCAACGGTGCCGAGAAGCACGCCGGTGTGGGCGGTGGAGGTGACGGTGTCGATCGCCCGCGCCAGGCCGAAGTCGGCGACCTTGACGGTGCCGTCGTCGCGCAGGATGACGTTCTCGGGCTTGACGTCGCGGTGGATCAGGCCAGCGCTGTGCGCGGCACCGAGCGCCTGGAGAACCGGGTCGAGGATGTCCAGGGCGGCGCGAGGGGTCAGCGGTCCCTCGGCCTGCATGACCTGTCGCAGCGTCAGCCCGTTGACCAGCTCCATGGCCAGGAACATGTGGCCGGCGTCCTCGCCCTGGTCGTAGACCGCCACCACATTGGGGTGGCTGAGCTTCGCGGCGGAGCGGGCCTCGCGGCGGAACCTGTTGACGAACGTCTCATCCCTGGCCAGATCTGGGCGCATGACCTTGAGCGCGACCTGTCGGTCGAGTCGCTGGTCAAGGGCGACGTAGACCGTCGCCATCCCGCCATCGGCCAAGTGCGAAAGGACGTGATAACGCCCATCGAGCACAGTGTCGATGAGGGAGGAGGGACCAGCGGAAGACACGCGGAGAGTCTATGTAACACCGCAGAGCAATCTGTGTAGGCACAGCCGGGGAACAGCCACGTGCCCCTGCGAGCTCTGGCTAGACCCTGATGGTGAGGGCCAGGACGGAGGCCACGTAGTGCTTGGTGTCCGTGTACATCCCGCTCTTCTGGACGGAATACAGGCCCTGGTAGTAGCCCGCGATCGCCTGGCTCTGGGTGGTCGCGCTGCGTGACAGGGCGCGCAGGATGACGATGCCCGCCGTGATGTTGTCCTGGGTGTTGAGCAGGTTGAGCTTGCGGCCAACCAGCTCTGAGGCCCAGACGCCCGAGCTCGGGATCACCTGCATCGCGCCGATGGCGTTGGCGACCGAGACCTGGCGTTGGTTCCAGCCGGACTCCTGCCACGAGATGGCCAGCGCCAGGTTGGGGTCGACCCCGTGCCGACGCGCGGTGGCGATGATCATGGCCTTGGTCTGGGTGCGGCTCGGCACACTGTGCCTGGCGAGGTAGGCGCGGTTGGCAGCGGCGGCATTGACGATCGCGGGGGAGTACGTGCGACCGGCAAACGTGTTGCTGTTGGTGGCCTTCTTAGGGGTGACGACCTTCAGCTTCTGACCTATCTGCAGGAGCGAGCGCAGCGACAGGTTGTTGGCCTTCAGCAAGGAGGCCACGCTCACCTTGTGGTGCACGGCAAGGTCGCTCAGGGTGTCTCCGGAGCGAACGGTGACAATCGTCGTGGTGACGGCAACCGAAGCCACTGACTTGGCCTTTGTCATGGCTGCGGGCGCGGGCAGTCTGATCCGTTGTCCGGGCTGGATGTATGCCGTCTGGCTGATCTTGTTGAGCGAGAACAGCGTCTCGAGACTCACCTTGTGGTTGGCCGCGATGTCGCTGAGCGTGTCGCCGGAGCGAACCACATAGGTCGCCGTCCGTGCGGCCGGGGCGGCCTTGGCGGGGGCACTGAGTGGGGCGGGCTTGGTGCGGGGGACCCACAGCTGTCTTCCGACCGCGAGGAAGTCGCC
>JABBOX010000073.1 GCA_012927555.1 Phycicoccus sp. | reverse complement strand
AAGTGCCCGTGCCCACCGTCCCCAAGGGCGCGGAATGGCCAGCGGCGCTGGCCCAGCTCGCCACGGCCCTGGATACCGGGCGTGTATATGACCGGGACCTGCCCGCCCTGGCCCAGGCCCTTGCCGATGTCGCCGATGCACTGGACCGGCGTCCGGGATGGCGACTCCGAACGCGGTGACGACCGCACACCTCGCGGTGGGCGGAAACCGCCGACAGGCTCCATGCCGTTGAATGCCGACCTGCTGATCACGCCCCTGGCCGGTGCGGCGCAGGCGTGTATCCCTCGGCGGCCAGCCACGCTCGAGCCCGACCCCGCTGGCGGTCCTCGCTGAAGGCATACCACCGGTCGAGCAGTACGGGCCATCGCGACAACACGTCCTTGAACCGGCGGAACGCGCCCCGCCCGCCGATGGCAATGCTGAGCCGGTCCGCCTGACCGGCGTCCTCGACCGCGGCAATGAACAGCTCCATGTCGCGGTACCCCGCGTGGGACCCTTCACACTCGACCCACAGCCACCGCTCCTCATCGTCCTCGTCGTCCTCGTCAAAGTCGCCCGTCTCCTCGGCGTACTCGATCGCCGGCTGCGGCCACACCTCTCCGGTCCGCAGGTCGATGCGCCCGCCACCCGTGACCGGGTCACCTTCCAGCACGCCCGCGAGCTCCTCGAGGTCCACCGGCAACGGCCGAAGCAGCGGCACCGGCCCGGATCCGAGAGCGGCCTCGATGCCGACGGCGAGCTCGCCGTCCCCCTCATAACCACGCTCCCGCAACCCGATCACGCACCGCCGAGCCAACTCCTCGACGCCGTCAGCCCGCGCAGCCAGCACGCCAAGCAGTCCATCGCCAATCAACTGCAGGGCGTGATCTGGCCACGTCTCCCTCGTCAGCATGGTGACGAAGGATCCGCGGTCGCCGCGATAGACCACGCCTCGCAACTCAGCTCGCTCATCCCTATGGTTCATGCGGGCATTCTCCTCGCCCCCAAGGAGAGTCTGCCGGAGCGTCGGACTGGCAAAGCCGTCCTCCACCAACGCAAAGTCGGACGGGCGGAGCGGTCCTCTCGGCGGCAGATGCGTGCGTTCATGACGCGGGTGCAACCTCTGGGCCTCCGGGATCGTCTACGGACGTCGGACGTCGGAGATGTGGGCGTGCGCTATGTTTCTTCTGTGACCAACACCGTTAGCATCCAGTCGTGGCCCGCCTGACCGGCGGTCCATCCTGTTGCGCACGCAACCCAAGGCCGCCTCGACGAGGCGGCCTCTTTCGTTGGGGGCCAGACGGTTTCGGCGGGGCCTTCATCGAAAGGCATGTCCATGACCGCCGTCTCCGGCATCACACCATCTGGCCATCTGACCCTGGGCAACTATCTCGGGGCACTGCGCCGCTTCGCCGAACCGACCGACAAGCCCGGGTTCTACTTTGTGGCCGACCTGCACGCCATGACGACTCTGCACGACCCGAAACGGCTCGGGTCGCTGACTCGCGAGACAGCGCTGCTGATGCTGGCCTCTGGCCTGCCGGACGAGTCGGTGTTCATCCAGTCGGCCGTGCCTGCCCACGCCCAGCTGGCCTATCTGCTGGAGTGCACGGCGTACGTCGGCGAGCTCTCCCGCATGGTGCAGTACAAGGAGAAGGGACGGGGCAAGCCGATGACCCGGGGTTCGCTCTTCACGTACCCCTGCCTCATGGCCGCCGACATCCTGCTGTACGGCGCCCAACGGGTCCCGGTTGGCGGCGACCAGGACCAGCACGTGGAACTGGCCCGTGACCTGGCGATCCGCTTCAACCGCACCTACGGTCGGACGTTTGTCGTACCCGAGCTCCACCGTGCGACGACCGCTGGGCGCGTTCGCGACCTGCTGACCCCGACGGCCAAGATGAGCAAGTCCGACCCCGACGAAGCAGGCGGGGTGCTGCGCATCCTCGACAGCCCGGATGTGCTGCGCCGCAAGGTGATGCGGGCCGTCACGGACTCCGACGCCACGGTGCGTCACGATGCGGTCGCCAAGCCCGGCGTCACGAACCTGCTGGAGATTCTCGGGGCCTGCACCGGCACACCACCTGTCGAGGTGGCTGCGCGCTACACGTCATACGGGGACCTGAAGGCAGACACCGCCGATGCCGTCGTAGCTCTGCTGGAACCCGTGCAGTCCAGGTACGCCGAGCTCGCGGCAGACCCGCGCAGCGTCGACAAGCTCCTCGCAGCCGGCCGCGACCGTGCTATCGCATTCGCGCAGCCCCAGTTGGACGCCGCGACGCGCGCCATCGGTCTGAGGTCGTGAGGTCAGTCAACGGGTGCAACTACGACGCAAACGCGCCCTGTCTGCGGCAGATCCGGTCGTCGTCGGGACGCACCCGAGTCACTACGGCAGGGAGAAGATCCAGCCGAAAGCCATTTTGAGCGCCCGGCCGATGGCTCGCAGCACGGAGACGTGGTCCGCGCGGGCATCTTGAAAGGCGAAGACAGACGCCAACACAACAGCGAGTAGGAAAAGGGCCACTGCACACACAAGGACCGGAAAAGGCAAATCGACCAAGTCCGCGACGAGCCCCGCTATCCCTCCGACGACTAGGAGCACAAGCGCCAGCGCGAGATGCCAGTTGGCATTGGTCTGACCGGTCGGTTTACTGCTCATCTACTTACACTCGCACACGTCCCCCGCCGCGCTCGTGCGACTTCAGCGAACCAAGGACCTTACGAAACTCCCGCTCATCGGTACGGGTTCCGCTTACCCATCGCGGCAGATCCGGTAGTTGCTACCCGGACAATATCCATTCTATTCGCTGAGTGTATTCAGTGTGTGTATAGTGACCTTCATGTCAGTCGGCCACGCGCTTCTCGGGATCCTCGCCCGGGGTCCCGCTCACGGGTATGACCTCAAACGCGAGCATGACGCGCGCTTCCCCGGGGCGAAGCCGCTCGCCTACGGCCAGGTCTATGCCACGCTCGCTCGGCTCGAACGCGACGGGCACGCTGAGATCGCCGAGACGGCGCAGGGCGGCGGCCCCGAGCGCACGGTTTACGCGCTGACCCCCGAAGGTCGACGCACGTTGGATGACTGGCTGGAGCAGGTGGAGCCCGCCGGCCCCTACCCGGCCGATGAGCTGGTGCGCAAGACGATCACCGCGCTGCACCTAGGCACCGATGCCGTCGGGTTTCTGGCGCGTCAGCGCGCGCAGCACATGGCCCGGATGCGCGAGCTCGTCCAGGCGCAGAGCGTCGTGCTCGAGCTCGGCGCCCAGATCGCCCTGGACCACACCATCGCTCATCTCGATGCCGACCTCCGCTGGCTCGAGACCGCCGCCTCGCGAGTGGCGCCCAATGGAAAGGTGCACACATGACCGAGGTCATCCTGTCGGCGCGGGCGGTGGAGAAGTCCTTTGGACGGACCCAGGCGCTGCGGGGGGTCTCCCTCGAGCTGGCCCGCGGGGAGGTGCTGGCGGTGACTGGTCCCTCCGGCGGCGGCAAGTCCACGTTGCTGCATTGTCTGAGCGGGATTCTGCGCCCTGAGGGCGGGGAGGTCCGTTACAACGGGCAGCGTCTCGATGACCTCGCCGAGGCGCCGCGCACCAGACTGCGTCGCCGCGAGTTCGGGATCGTGTTGCAGTTCGGGCAGCTCGTTCCGGAGCTGACGGTCGAGCAGAACGTGGCGTTGCCGTTGTTGCTGGAGGGCCATGACCGGTCCGCGGCCCGCACCGCGGCCCGCACCTGGTTGGACCGGCTGGAGGTGGGCAACCTGGCGGCCGCGCTGCCGGGTGAGCTCTCGGGTGGTGAGGTGCAGCGGGCGGCCCTGGCACGGGCGCTGGTGACCGGCCCGCAGGTCGTATTCGCGGATGAGCCGACCGGCGCGCTGGACACCGTGGGTGGTGAGGCGTTGCTCGACGTTCTGTTGTCCACTGCTCGCGAGAGAGACGCCAGCGTCGTGTTGGTGACCCACGACAACCGGGTCGCTGCGCACGCCGACCGCGAGGTCGTGCTGGTTGACGGCACCTTCGCCCTCACCGGCGTCCGGTTATGACCCGCCTGGCGTGGACGTTTTTGCGATCCGCGGGTTGGTCGCGCGCTGCTCTGCTCGCCGGGACCACCGCGGTCGCGACGGCCCTGGTGCTCGTCGCCCTGACGATGCTGTTGCTGCCCAGCCAGCCGGTCGAGGCGCTGTTCTCCCTCGTCGCTGAGCCGGGCCTGCGCTGGGGGACGGCGTTCGCCACGGCATTGTTGGTGTTGCCGCTGCTGTTGATGCTCAACCAGGTGGTCCGTCTGGGCACCGCGACCAGGGAGCGGCGGCTCGCAGCATTGCGGCTTGCCGGGGCGACACCGGCGCAGGTACGCCGGATCGGCGCCATCGAGGTGGGTTTCCCGGTGACCGTGGGCGCCATGGCAGGGCCGTTGGTGTTCGCACTGCTGCGGATACTCTTCGGCGGCCAACGTGTTATCCCGGGAGAGGGCATGCACGTTGTCGACCTCACCGTGACGCCTCCTTCCGACGTCGTCTCCTACTCTCGTTTGGACTCGGGCCTTTCGCTGATACCGACGTCGGTGACCCCGGCGTGGTGGCAGATGGTGGCCGTGGTGGCGTTGGTCGCCGCAGCGGGAGTGGTGACTGGCTCCCTGGCCTCCAGGCACCTGGTCGCTTCACCTCTCGGCGTCAGCCGCCGAGTACGACGGCCCCCGCCTCGCCC
>JABBOX010000229.1 GCA_012927555.1 Phycicoccus sp. | reverse complement strand
CGAAGCTGGTTGGGATTGCGGCCATCGTGACGAACATTGGTGGAAGTCATGCGCCCAAGGCTAGGCGCTCGAGTACACAGATCGCGTACGGCGTCTGGTTCAGAGATCGTAGACAGCGTCCGGCTGGGCGAGCTCGACGTCGCCCGGCCACACAGCGGCTGCCTGGGCACGGCATACGGCGGGGTCGTTCCACGGGGGGATGTGGGTGAGCATCAGCCGCTGCACTCCCCCGGCATCGACCGCGGCCTGAGCCGCCCGGCTGCCGGACAGGTGGATGCCCTGTGCAACATCGCGACCATCGACGAACGCCGAGTCCGTCAGGACCAGAGCGGCGTTGTGGAACAACGGTTTCAGGCCATCGCAGGTGTCCGTGTCGCCGGTGTAGGCAAGCGCCTTGCCGTCGGCCTCGACCCGGATGCCGTAGGCCTCGGCTGGGTGGTTGACCAGATGAGGGGTGATGGTAAAGGGCCCGATCCGGACTGCTGCACGATCGACCAGCTCACGGAAGTCGAACTCGTTGTGCATGCCGTCCGGCGGAGTCATGTCGTATGCGCGGGCCATGCGTTCGCCAGTGCCTGCGGGGCCATAGACGAGGATCCGGCTGCGCGAGACCGCGATGGGGCTGTACTTCTGGACGACGTAGAGGCCACAAAGATCGAGACAGTGATCTGAGTGCAGGTGAGTCAGCACCACGGCGTCGATGGCCAACGGGTCAATGTGCCGTTGGAGCGCCCCGAGAGCACCGTTCCCGAGGTCGAGCACGAGGTTCCAGGTGCGACCTTCGTGCTCAGCCTGGACGAGATAGCAGGACGCGGGCGAGCTCGGCCCGGCGAACGATCCGGAGCACCCGACGACGGTCAGCCTCATCGTGCCGACGCCACGGGATTGGTGCTGGCGCGCACGACCTCGGGCCCGAGGAACCGGCGGGCGAGCCGCTCGAACTCCTGCGGGTCCCCCGTCGTGATGAACTCGTGCTTCGGCGGCGGCAGGTCGTCGGGCCGCAGCATTCGAGCATCGGCAAGCAAACGGAATACGTCCTTGGCGGTCTCCTCGGCCGAGGACACCAAGGTGACGTTCTCGCCCATCACGTAGGAGATGACGCCGGTGAGCAGGGGGTAGTGCGTGCAACCGAGGATGAGCGTGTCGACGCCCTTGGCCGCGACGGGCTCGAGGTAGGAGCGCGCAACGGCGAGCAGCTCGTCGCCAGAGGTGATACCGGACTCGACGAACTCGACGAAGCGCGGGCAGGGCTGGCTCATGACCGTGATCTGCGGGGCCGCGGCGAACGAGTCGATGTAGGCCTTGCTCTGATGTGTCGCCTTCGTGGAGATGACGCCGACCTTGTTGTTGCGAGTGGCCGCGACGGCTCGGCGAACCGCGGGACGGATGACCTCGATGACGGGCACGTCATAGCGCTCGCGAGCATCGTGGAGCACCGCGGCCGACGCAGAGTTGCAGGCGATCACCAGGGCTTTGACGCCGCGATCCACGAGACTGTCGAGACACTCGAGGGAGAACTTGCGGATCTCGGCGATCGGACGCGGTCCGTAGGGCTGACGGGCGGTGTCACCCAGGTAGACCACGGACTCGTGCGGCAGCTGGTCCAGGACAGCGCGGGCAACTGTCAGTCCGCCGAAGCTGCTGTCGAAGATCCCGATCGGTGAGTCAGCCACGCAGCCGAGCGTAGCCGCGGGAGCACGCCGATCCCGAATCTGCGCGACGTCGGCTCCGTCACAGGCGGCACGCCCAGGTTCTTCGGGCGACAGGACGCCGCACGGTGGCGGGTGGGCTGGATCAGGACATGAGGGCTTGGGTGAGGGACTCCTGAAGCCACGTCATGAAGTCGTAGTACGCCGCCAGGTAGAGCTGGGGGTCATCTTCTGACGCCGCCTCGAGCCGGTCCTGGAGCGCATCCGCGTCGTCGTCGGTCCGCAGCCCCAGCCGCTCCCCCAGCAGCAGCCGTACGTCCGTCAGCGCGACCACCATCGCCTGGGCCTGTGCCTGGCCCAGCGTGACCTTGTCGCCGTCTGCGGAGAGCAGCGCCTCGATCGCCGTGCCCAGATTGGCCGACTTCCGTTCACGCAGACCGTGCTCGGTCAGTCGACGGAACTCGGCTGCCAACGCCGGGTCCTCACGATTGGCAGTCGGCAACAGCCGCTCGATGGCCGGGTCGAAAGGCACCTGAGGAGTGAGCGCCGGGTCGCCCAGCGGTCGCACTCCAAGGGTTGCCACCAGGTCGTCGAACGCGTCACCGGTCGGCTCCCGGTGTGCCGGCTCGAGGAAGTCCTGGGTCTGTTGCAGGAGCGCGACGACGACCTCGCGCTCGACGTCATCAAGTCGGGCAACGAATCGATCACCCTTGCGCTTGAAGGCTTTTGCCACTCACTCATCCTTCTGGAAGGTTGCCCAGAGCCCATAGCCCTGCAACGCCTCGGTATCGCGTTCCATGGTCTCGCGCGGGCCGTTCGACACGACAGCGCGACCCTTCTGATGGACGTCAAGCATGAGCTTCTCGGCCTTCGCACGCGGGTAGCCGAAGTAGGTCTGGAAGACGTACGTCACGTAGGACATCAGGTTGACCGGGTCGTTCCACACGAGCGTGATCCAGGGCGAGTCCAACGACGTGTCCTCGGCAATCTCGGTGCGAGACAGCTCGGCAGGCGCAATAGACACGGCTCCACAATAGGCTGCGAGCTGTGACCAGCACCTCATCAACCAGCGCCGGACCGGCCAGCACCGCGCTGTTGACCGACCACTACGAGCTCACCATGCTCCAGGCCGCACTGCGCAGTGGGGCGGCATCGCGCCGCTGCATCTTCGAGGTGTTCGCCAGAGGGCTCCCGGAGGGCCGTCGCTACGGCGTGGTGGCGGGCACCGGCCGTCTGCTCCAGGCAGTCCTCGACTTCCGCTTCGACGACGCCGAGATCGATTGGCTGCGCGATCACGACATCGTGGACTCCCGGACCCTGGAATACCTGTCGACCTATCGCTTCACCGGCAACATCAACGGGTATGCCGAGGGCGAGTGTTTCTTCCCGAGGTCTCCGCTGCTCATGGTCGAGGGCACGTTCGCGGAGTCGGTCGTCCTGGAGACCGTGCTGTTGTCGATCCTGAACCACGACTCGGCAATCGCCTCCGCGGGGTCTCGGATGACCAACGCCGCCGGTGACCGCCCCTGCATCGAGATGGGGTCTCGCCGGACGCACGAGTGGGCGGCCGTGGCGGCTGCCCGGGCGGCATACATCGCGGGCTTCGCTACCACCAGCAACCTTGAGGCCGGGCGTACCTATGGAGTGCCCACCAAGGGCACGAGTGCCCACTCGTTCACGCTGCTGCACGACGACGAGAGGGCCGCGTTCGAGGCGCAGGTCGCCAGCCTGGGAGTGGGCACCACGTTGCTCGTGGACACGTATGACGTCACGGCTGCGGTGAGCCTCGCGGTCGACGTCGCCGGCGTTGGGCTCGGTGCCGTCCGGCTCGACTCCGGCGATCTGCTCGTCCAGGCCCGTCAGGTCCGCGCTCAGCTGGATGCGTTGGGGGCAAACAACACTCGCATCGTCGTGACCTCCGATCTCGATGAACACTCGATCGCTGCACTGGCCGCCGCACCCGTCGACGCCTACGGCGTCGGGACGGCCCTCGTCACGGGATCGGGCGCGCCAACGGTGGCTCTCGTCTACAAGCTGGTCGCCCGCGAGGATGAGTCGGGAGTACTGATCGACGTTGCCAAGAGGAGCAAGGACAAGACCTCGTTTGGTGGCCGCAAGTGGGCCATGCGACAGCTGGACGCCGGCGGTGTGGCGGAGGCGGAGTTGATCGGGACCGGCACGATGCCCGCCAACAACGTCGCCCCTTCACCCAACGCACCCTCACCCAACACCCGCCCCCTGCTGGTCGAGCTGATGCGCGACGGCGCGATCGTCGCCGACCTTTCTCTGGACGCGGCTCGAAGGCGTCACGAGCTCTCGCGCGCTGAGCTGCCGCCCCACGCGCTCAAGCTCTCGCGGGGCGAGCCGGCCATCCCGACGTACTTCGAAGACCAACGCCGCTGAACCGCCTCGGCTAGCGTTGGATCCATGTCCGCCAACCTCACTCGAGCCCTGATCGTGGTCGACGTGCAGAACGACTTCTGCGAGGGCGGGTCCCTCGCCGTGGCCGGCGGCGCCGAGGTCGCGCGAAGGATCAGCGAACACGTCCTCAGCAGTGGCGACGAGTACGCCGTGATCGTCGCCACTGCCGACTGGCACGACGATCCCGGTGCGCACTTCGCCAAGGACCCTGACTACGTCAACACTTGGCCCGCACACTGCCGGATCGGCACCGACGGGGCGCTCTTCCACCCTGCCGCAGAGGCCGCCTTCGAACAGGTCGAGGCAGTCTTCCGCAAGGGTCGCCATACGGCGGCATACAGCGGATTCGAGGGCTTCACGACGGAGGGCGACAGCCAAGTGGCTCTTGCCGACTGGTTGCGGGACAGGGCGATCGAACAGGTTGACATCGTCGGCATCGCCACCGACCACTGCGTACGGGCGACTGCCCTGGACGCCGCCGAGGAGGGCTTCGAGACGACGGTGTTGCTCAACCTGACTGCTGGGGTGGCGCGGCAGACCACCGACGCCGCACTCGCGGCCATGCGCGAGGCCGAGATCGAGCTCGTCGGCGCCCCACTCGTCGCCTAACCAGCACCACCGACCACCACAGCCAACCAGTGCCGCCAACCAGCAGCGCCGACTATCTTCACCGTTTCTTCATGGTTACTCGCCAGGAAGGCTGCACTGTGGCGCCATGCTGGAGTTGTCCCGGAGACACCGGGGATGAAAGAGGAGTTCACCATGATGGGTTGGTATGGCGGCGGTATGGGTTGGGGCGCATGGCTTGCCATGGGTTTGTTCTGGCTTGTCCTGCTCGGGCTGATCGTGTGGCTGGTCTCGCGGCTGCTGCCCGGAAGCGAGGGTGGGACGACCCGCAGTGCGGGTGAGTCGGCGCTGGACATTCTCGACCGCCGGCTGGCCAGCGGTGAGATCGACCTGGCGGCCTGGCAGGCCGCACGGGCTGCCCTCGTCGCCGCCCAGCGCGACACGCGGTGACCGACCCGCGACATCCCGCGCTGATCGGGTCCGCGACGGACCCGATCGCGCAGATACCCCAGCCGTCATCCACAACCAGCACCCCGGTCCGTGCGCTGGTCGTCGATGACGAGCCGAGCCTGGTCCGGGTTGTCGCCGGCTACCTGGAGCATGAGGGGTTCGTGGTGACCACGGCCGCCGACGGTGAGCAAGCCCTGGCCGCGGCCCGAAGTGACCCGCCTGACGTGGTCGTGCTCGACCTGATGTTGCCGGGCATCGATGGGATCGAGGTATGCCGTCAGCTGCGCACCTTCACCGACGCGTACGTGATCATGCTGACCGCCCGCAGCGAAGAGGTCGACACGCTGATCGGACTGTCCGTCGGGGCTGATGACTACATGACCAAACCGTTCTCGCCGCGGGAGCTGACCGCCCGCATCCGCGGCCTGCTTCGCCGGCCCCGGATGAGCTCCCCCACCGGAGCCGAACCGGCGGTGCGCACGGTCGGGGACCTGCGCCTGGACCCGCAGTCCCGGCAGGTCTTCGTGGGGCAGACCCCGGTGGAGCTGACCCGCATCGAGTTCGACCTGCTGGACGCCCTGACCGAGCGGCCCAAGCTTGCCTACAGCCGCGGCCAGCTCATCGAGCGGGTCTGGGGCTCGGACTGGTTCGGTGACGAGCACCTGGTCGACATCCACATTGCCCACATCCGGGCCAAGCTCGGCGACGACGCCGCTACTCCGCGCTACGTCCTGACCGTTCGCGGTGTCGGCTACCGGATGGGCCCCGGGTGACTGGTCAGACGAAGAGGTCGACCCGCCAGCCCCGCCTGCCCGCCCTGGGTCTGACGTGGCGGCTGTTCGCCGCGGTGGGCCTGGTCGTCATCTCCGGCGCGGTCACCATGCTGGTCGCGGTGCTGCTCATCGCCGAGCCGGCCTTCCACGCCCACCTCACCCAGGTCCAGCCACCCCTGTCCGGACCGGCCCACGCCACCGTCGACGAGGCCTTCGCGGGTGCGGTGCTCATCGCCCTGGCCGCGGGCGTGGTCATCGCCTTGGGCGTGGCCCTGTTCGTGACCTGGCTGGTGGCGCGGCGACTTGCCGCCCCGGTCGTCGAGGCTTCCGGGGCTGCGTACCGGGTCGCGGACGGCGACTACCAGACCCGCCTTCGGCAACCGGGTCTTGGACCCGAGTTCGACCAGCTGACCACCTCGTTCAACACCATGGCCCGCCGGTTGGCGACCACCGAGCGGACCCGCCGGCGCCTGCTGACCGACCTGGCCCACGAGCTGCGCACCCCCCTGGCCTCGATCGAAGCCACCATCGAGGCAGTCACCGACGGCATCTTGCCCAACGACCCGACGACCCTGGCGACGCTGACCGAGCAGTCCCAGCGGCTGCACCGGCTCGTCGGCGACCTGTCGGCGGTATCGCGGGCCGAGGAGCGCCAGCTGAACCTCAACCCGGTCCTGATCCCGCTCGCGGACGTCGTCAGCGGCGCGGTGGCAGCAGCACTGGCACGGTTCGACGCCAAAGGCATCAGCCTCACGACCGACCCTGGTGACGCCGTAGGCCAGGTCCGGGTCGACCCCGACCGCCTCGCCGAAGTGCTCGGAGCACTCCTGGACAACGCCCTACGACATACCGCCCCCGGGGGCACCGTCACCGTCGCGACCACCAGACACGGCACCCGATGCCGGATCGTGGTGACCGACACCGGTGAGGGTTTCGACCCCGACCTGGCCGCCGAGCTGTTCGAGCGCTTCTACCGAGGCGACTCCTCCCGCACCGCGAGCAGCGCCGGAAGCGGCATCGGGCTGACCATCGCCAAAGCCATCGTCACGGCCCACCACGGAGAGCTCAGGGCCCACAGCGACGGGCCCGGCCAAGGCGCACGATTCGAGATCACGCTGCCCGTCGCCGCTCGCACCGTGTAGCCAACCGCCCCGCAGGCCGCTTGTTGTCAGCCGGCCGTCTGTTGCGCCAACCAGACCCGCACGGCTGGTATGTCCATGCCGTTGCCCGACTCGACCAGCGACTTCAGCTGGGTGGAGGTTGGCGTGTCCAGCGGGGCGCTGAACTGGGCCAGGACCTCCGCGGCGGTAATCGTCGGAAAGGCATCAACCACCTGCTGCACCGTCATCGACCCCTTGACATCGGCCGGGGCGGCCGGAGCCAGGGCGTTGCCGCCGCCCTCCCCTGACCCTTTGCCCGCCTGGCCGGTCACCGACGTGACCAATGTGACCGACTCCCCGGTGGTGGCCCACAACCCTGCGCTCATGAACCCGACCAGCACCAGTGTCGGAAGCAGGAGCAGGGCAGCGACATACATGCCGACCGGGATACGGCGGGTGCGCAGCCTGGTCTGCGTCGGCACGGGGTGCCGCCCGCGAGGGAGTATGAGGTCCTGTGACGACGTGGTGGCGTCACGGTGGCTGGTTCGGTGCGTGAGTCTCATCGTGCGATCTCCAGCTCGGTGGCGGGCGCCGGGTCGGGCTCGACCGTCGTCTTCGAACGGCGAGGAGGAAAGGTGGGCAGGGCCAGGGTCACGGTCAGTCCCTCCTGGCTGGGGCAGGCCCCTACGCACTCGAGGCAGCCGGTGCAGGACGTGTCGGTGACCCGGGTTCGGGCGTTCACCGGGATCGCCATCGGGCACGCGTTGTTGCACAGGTCGCAGTCGAGACAGGCGGAGGCGTCACGCTGGACGGCGATCGGGCTGAGCTTCCCGACCAGCGACTGCACCGCACCGAGTGGGCACGCATAGCGACAGAACGGCCGCTCGATGACCAGCGCCAAGACGAGGGTGGCGATCAGGACGACGAACGCGAGGCTGAGCTCGAACTCGGCCACAGACAACAGCGCAACCCATGGGTCAGCCTCGCGGAAGACCATCGTCCCGGTGGCCGCTGCGCCGATGATTGCCCATGCCAGCACCAGCCACCGGCCCCAACGCAGGAGCCGGTCGATCCGACGCCAGCGCTCGGTGCTGGCATCGCGCTCCAGTCTGCGTCGCAGTCGTCGCAGCGCCGGTACCCGGTCGGTGACGGCGCGCCCGGCCTTGTGCACCATCTCCTGGATCGTGCCGAGCGGGCAGAGCCACCCGCAGAAGAACCCCCGCCCGGCGATTGCCAACACCAGCACCGCGACGGACAGCACCAGGCTTGAGGTGTGCACATGCGGCACCGTCCGCCCGGTGGTCATGAGGGTCCAGAGGGTCTCGAAGCCTCCCAGTGGGCACCACGCCTCTGCGGACTCCCCTCCGGTCGTCACATGGCCCACCGCCTGCCAACCCACGACGGCGATCACGACACCCTGAGCGGCGTGCCGGGTCCAGCGGACCTTGGTCCGCCAGGCTTCGGGGCGGCGCGGAACGCGGACCCGGGCTTCGTCGGCTGCGAGCGCGCGGTCCGTTCCTTCGCCTTGCACATTCATCGGTGTCTCCTCCGTCGAGTGGGCGGCAGGCGTGCCCAGAGGCTGCCTCGCCCGGTCAGGCTGGTCGACGGGTCAGGAGCACCGATGGATCCGAGATGGAGGTCGTGTGGAGGTGATCAGGGAACGAGAAAAGGGCCCGGATCTCTCCGGGCCCCTCACTCACAAGCAGAGCCACGAGGACGTGACCTGCAAGCAGCCACCACGCTGTGGCCGCGATCTCGCGACTGTCAGACGGTCTGCTTCGACTTGTCCGCGGCCAACGCGTAGAAGAACAACGCCACGGGCCGGTACATCGCATGGGCGAACTTGGTGAACGGCAGCAGGAGCATGAGCTCCATGGCCACGGCGACGTGGAACAGGAAGATCCAGTATCCCCACGCCGGCGCATTCGGAAGGTAGAGCGCAACCTCGATGAAGAACCCAGTAGCGCCGGTGATCCACAGCAGCACCAGCAGGAGCCAGTCGGACGCCGTGGTGAACTGCGCCGCGCGGTTGACCTGGCGCAGCCGGTTGATCATGAACATGCTCACGCCGTACACCAGGGCGATCCCGGCGATGGTCCCGATCAGACGGGAGGGGTACCACAGCGGAATCGGTGTCCCGGTTTCCTTGACCCCGATGAGAGCAAGGCCCCAGTCGAGGATGGTCGCACTGAACAGGCCGAGGAAACCCCAGATTGTCAGCGCATGGATCAGCCAACGCCTGCGGTACAACGGCTCGACCGGGTTGTCGTCCTTGCAGTCCTCGCGGTACCGGCGCTGTCCCAGCGACTCGATCCCGAGTGCAGACCAGAGCGCCTTGCCGGCCTTGGACAGCTGTGCCCGTCCGCCGAACAACGTCGCGAGGCTGACCCCTTCACTTCGGGCGACCCGTCGAGCCATCGACGTGATCCCGAAGACCCCGGCAAGCGCCAGCGCCACCATCACGGCGACACCGGTCCAGTGGATCAGTCCCTCAGGGATGAACTCGAAGAGCGCGAGCGACGCCCCGTCCTGCGGCCCGTGGGAGGCGTACATGAAGACGGCGAAGAAGGCAGCCACTGCGGCCGCGATGAACGAACCGACGACCGGTCGGGTGTACAGGATCCTGGCGAGCCCGGTCGGCTCGTAGCTCGCGATGGCGTACCGCCGGGCGGCCGCCATGAACTCACTGGGATCGGCCTCGGTCGGGCAGCTGTCGGAGCACAGACCGCACTGGTAGCAGGTCCACAGCTCCTTGCTCGAGAGCAGCTCGTCCCTCATACCCACCTGGGCGTACCGGATGATGCGGCGGGGGAACGTGCTGTCGTTGTCGACCAACGGGCAGATCGCCGTGCAGGTGCCACAGCTGAAGCAAGCCGAGACATCGGCCGCCCCGAAACGCTTCAGATCGGAGAGGAGCTCGGTGTCAATGAACCTGGTCGTCTTTGTCGCCGTGGTGGTCATGAGGTCGCCTCCTGGTGGACGCTTGCGTAGCGGAAGTAGCCCTCATCGGTCGGGTCCTCGACCTCGACCACGTGGCCGTAGCGACGCATCCCCATGACCCAGAACAGCACCTCGTTGGCGGGCTCGCCGATGTGCTCGGCGATCTCGGGGACGGTCAGCGGCCCCGCCCTCAGTGCCCACAGGATCGGGCTGTGCATCATCGGCTCCTCGCGAATGATCTCGCGGGGGTCCCTCAGCGTGGTGCTCATGCGACTGGCTCCTTCACCAAGCTCAAGCTGTCGATCGAGGCCCGCATCTGGGCATCGGTATATCCGAGCAGGTCGATCGCGTCCTCCGGGCAGACCGGCACGCACCCGCCGCATCCCTTGCAGACGGCCGCGCTGATCTCCGCCACCTTGCGCCCATCGGTATCGACTGCCGTGATGGCGTCGTACGGGCAGCTGGCCAGGCACGTATCCGTGCAACCCGCGCAGGCCGCTATGTCCACCGTGGCCACGAGCGGGTCGAGCTCGGCGAATCCCTTCAGGAGGATCCCCGCGCTCTGGGTGACCGCAGCCAAGCCGGATGCAACGCTCTCCGACAGGGTCTTCGGACTCTGGCAGGCACCCGCGATCATCACGCCGGCCACGACGGTCTCGACCGGGCGCAGCTTGGGGTGGATCTCGTTGTAGAACCCGTCGACGCCGACCGGGAGCTTCAGGACGCTGGTCAGGCCCTGGTTCTGGCGCGGCACCATGCCGGTGACGAGGACCACCAGATCGGCAGGGAGCGTGAGCTCCTCGTTGCCGGTCTGGGTGTCGACAACGGTGACTGCCAGGCGTCCGTCGGCCATCTTGGCCACCGAGGGCGGGGTCTCGTCCGGGAACTTCATGTAGACCGAACCGCGCTCGCGTGACTCCGAGTACATGAGCTCGAACTTGCCGTAGGTCCGGATGTCGCGGTGGAGGTGGTACTGGCGCAGCTCGGAGTCGCGTTTTGCGATCTTCAGCGAGGCGTGCACCGTGGCCGCGCAGCAGAACTTCGAGCAGTACTCGTTGCCGCCCGCTGGCTGCCGGTTGCCCACGCAGTAGACGTAGGCGATGGTGCGGACCTGCTTGCCCTTGTAGATCAGAGGGCCCTTGGAGCTGTCGACGAGCTTCGTGAACTCGGGCAGCGTGACGACGCCGTCGATGCCATAGCCGAACTCGCCGACCTCGGGCTCGTAGGTATCGAAACCAGTCGCGACCACGATGGTCCCGACCTCAGCCGTGACCATCTGGCTGTGACTGCCCTTGACGCGGACCTCGGTGATGTAGTTGCCGAAGCTGCCCGACTTGGACACCAGCTCGGCGTCGGTGAGGACGGTGATCGACGGCCGCTTCGCGACCTCCGCGATGAGGAAGTCGATCTGCTCGCGGCCGCTGTGCTCGTTCGGGTACATCGGGCCGAGCTCGGCAACCCACCCACCAAGGGCGGACGCTCGCTCGACGATGACGACACCAAGCCCGATGTCGGCCAGACCAACGGCTGCCCGCAGGCCGGCGACCCCGCCGCCGACCACCATCGTCTTGGGCAGCGTCTTGACGACGAGCGGCTCGAGGGGCGTTGACAACCTCGTCTTGGCGACACCAGCCCTGACCAGGCCGATCGCCTTCTCGGTCGCGCCCTCGTGATCGTCGGTGTGCGCCCACGAGCACTGCTCGCGAACGTTCACCTGGGTGTAGGAGTAGGGGTTGAGGTCAGCCCGCTTCGAGACACCCTGGAAGGTGATCTGGTGCAGCTTGGGCGAGCAGGAAGCCACGACCAAGCCGTCGAGCTTCTTCTCCTGGATGGCTGCGACCATCTCCTGCTGGGTGCCGTCGGAGCACGCGAACAACGTGGTCTCGGAGACCACCACGTCGGGCTCGTCCTTGAGGGCGTCGCGAACCTTGGCCACATCGACGTAGTCGGAGATGTTGCCGCCGCAGTGACAGATGAAGACACCGATGCGTCGGTCCCCGCTCTTGCCGGGGTCGGCCTGCTCGCTCGTGCCGGCGTCTGCCTGCTCGCTCGTGCTGGCGTCGGGCTGCTCGCTCATGCCGGAACCTCCGCTGTGATCTGCATGGTCTTGACGTCGTGGATGTGGGCAGCTTCGAGGTGGGCAGCGACCTGGGCGACTGCGGCTCCTGCGTGCAGGATCGTGTCGACGATGTCCTTGGCGCCGGCGGACGTGCCGGCGACGAAGACGCCGGGGATGTCGGTCCGGCCGGGATCAAGATCCCCATCTGGCTCGGCGACGTAGAAGTACTCGTCGAGGCCAAGCTTCTCGCCGGTGAAGAGCTTCTCCACGTCCCTGTTCGGCTGGATGCCCACGGCGAGCACCACGAGGTCGTACTCGGCCTCAACGATCTGGCCGCCGTTCTCGATGTCCTCGTAGCGCAGGATGAGGTCGCCGTTGTCCTTCTCGGTGATCTTCGCGACGCGCCCCTTGATGTAGGTGGCGCCCATGTCCTTGGACTGCTCGTAGAACTCGTTGTAGCGCTTGCCGGCCGCGCGGATGTCCATGTAGTGCATGGTCACGTCGGCCAGCGGCAGGGAGCCCATGATGAGCTGGTTCTGCTTGACCGAGTACATGCAGCAGACCTTCGAGCACAACGGGTTGCCGGACGTCTTGTCGCGTGATCCGGTGCACGAGACATAGGCGATGCGGTCAGGCACCTTCCCGTCGCCGGGCCGAAGAATCGTGTTGAACGGACGGGTCGGCGCAAGAAGGCGATCCATCTGCGTGCCCGTGATCACGTTCGCATATGTGCCGTAGCCGTATTCCGGCTTCAGGTCCGCTGCGAAGAGCTTGTAGCCGGTCGAGACAACGACCGCGCCGACCGTGAAGTCCGTGGTCTTCTCGCGCTGGTCGAAGTTGATGGCGTCAGCAGGACAGGCCTTGACGCACTCCTGGCACTCTGAGCAGACGCCGCAGTCCATACAGCCACCGGCACCGGCCCTCGCCTCCGCCTCGGTCATCGCAGGCTCGAGCTCGCCGAAGGTCGAAGGAGCCGGCGAGAAGGTGGTGCCCGCGACGATCGGCTCCCGGTCGGAGTAGTTCGTCTGGCGGGCCATGACCTCGGTCTTGTCCACCACGCCGAGCAGGTCGTCCAGCGCCGGGAAGATACCGAGCGAACGCCCTTGGATGAAGTTGTCGATGGAGAAGGCGGCACGCCGACCGGCGCCGACCGCCCGGGTGATGTCGCTCGCCCCGGACGTGACGTCACCGGCTGCGAACAGGTACGGGACCTCTGTCTGCAGGGTGGTCGGGTCGACGGTGATCCGGCTGCCGTTGGCGACACCCGTCAGGCCCTTGAACGGGGTCGTGTCGGGCGCCATCCCGATCGCCGAGAACACGGCCTCGCACGGGATCACGAACTCGCTGCCCGCGACCGGCTCGGGGCGGCGACGCCCGGAGGCGTCGGGCTGGCCGAGCACCATCTTCTGGCAACGCAGGCCTTCTACTTTGCCGCCCGCGCCGGCGACTACTGATACCGGTGCGACGAGGAACTCGAAGTTGACGCCTTCCTTCTCGGCGTCATCGACCTCGGCGACATGGGCGGGCATCTCTTCGCGACCGCGTCGGTAGGCGACCTTGACCTCGAGCGCACCGAGGCGTCGAGCCGTTCGCGCGGTGTCCATCGCGACGTTGCCGCCACCGACGATGACGACGCGCTTGCCGGTCAGGTCGGGAGCCTCGCCGAGGCTCACCTGTCGCAGATAGTCCAGGCCGGTGAGTACACCGTCGGACTCTTCGCCCGGTACGCCGAGCGAGGTCGCCAGCGGCGTACCGGTCGCGAGCAGCACGGCGTCGTAGCCCTCGGCCTTGAGCGCCTCGAGGTCATTCACGGTCGTGGAGGTGACGATCTCGACACCGATCCCCGTGACGTTGGCGATGTCCTGCTCGACGACCTCCTGCGGAAGCCGGTAGGTGGGCAGGGCGTGGCGCAGGAAGCCACCGGCCTGGGCCTCGGCCTCCAGGATCCGCACCTGGTAGCCGATGCGCGCCAGCTGCCAGGCCGCGGTCAGGCCGGCCGGCCCGGAACCGACGATCGCAACGCTCTTGCCGTTCGGCGCTGGGCGTTCGATGCCGGCGTCGCCCAGCTCGTCGTAGTGGCGGTCGGCGACGAAGCGCTTGAGGCGGCGGATCGGGATAGCCGCCTCAAGGTCCCCACGGCTGCACTCGCTCTCACACGGTGCGTAGCACGCGCGTCCCAGCGTGCCGACCAGTGGCGTTGCCTCCAGGATCAGCTGGAACGCTTCCTCGTACTTGCCGCTGCGGATCAGGGAGACGTAGCCGTGTGCCTTGATGCCTGCGGGGCAGGTGTCGATGCACGGTGAGGTGCCGGCCCGCTGGATGACGGCCTTCTTCGGCACGGCCTGCGGGAAGGCGATGTATGCCGCACGGCGCGCGACCAGGTTGTAGTTGAACTGGTCGGGGACCGCGACGGAGCAGGCGACCTCGCACTTGGCGCAGCCGGTGCACGCTGCCCAGTCGACGAACGTGGGGTTCTCGCGCACCTTCGCGTGGAACAGACCGAGGGCGTCCCGTTCAATCCCCAGGACCTCGCTGTAGTTCTTGGTCGTGATGTTGGGGTGGTTGATGGTCGACGACATCTTCGGGCCGGAAATGCAGCTGGCGCAGTCGAGCGTCGGGAAGACCTTGCTGAGCAAGATCATCCGTCCGCCGACGCTGGCCTCTTTCTCGACCAGCAGGACCTTGTGGCCCATGTCGGCGAGCTTGATCGACGACTCCATCCCACCAATGCCGCTGCCGATCACCATGACGTCGTAGTCCGTCTGCGTTGCTACTTCGCTGTCCATCTGTGGCTCCAAGTTCGTTATCCGTCAGTGCCGCCCCAAAAGCCCGGAGAGGTCATCGAAAGGCGAGTCCTCGAAGATCGAGGTCCTGGCCTGAGTTGTTCTAGATCCTGAGTCGTCTAGATGAAGAGGTTGACATTCGCGTCGTCCGCGTCGCTCAGGTAGCTCGCGACACCGGCGAACTCAAGATCGTCGATGAGCTCTTCGGCCTTCAGCCCCATGATGTCCATCGACATCTGACAGACGATCATCTTCACTCCCTGTTCCCTCGCGGAGGCGATGAGATCGTCCAGTGACATGACGTTCTGCTCGCGCATCATTCGCTTCATGAGCTTGGGGCCCGCGCCGGCGAAGTTCATGTGCGAGGTGTTCAGGCGTCCCGCTCCCCGGGGCATCATCACGGAGAACGCCTTCTGCAGGGCGGTCTTGCCGCTGATGGCCACCTTCTCGGGGCGCCGCAGGGCGTTGATGCTCCAGAACGTGAAGAACATCGTGACCTCGTCATCCATGGCTGCCGCGCCGTTGGCGATG
This sequence comes from Phycicoccus sp., assembly GCA_012927555.1. Lineage (GTDB taxonomy): Bacteria > Actinomycetota > Actinomycetes > Actinomycetales > Dermatophilaceae > UBA4719. Next base: position 26,533 of record JABBOX010000229.1, on the reverse strand, counting down.
ACGAACGCCGCCACCACCTTGTCGAACTCGCCGCTGAACAAGATGATCGTCTTGTTTGTCTTGGTCTCCACCGTCTCGACTTCTCTCTCCAGTAGCTCGTCAATCATGATGCGACCGCGGTGATCGGGCCCAGGTCTGTCAGCGTCGCCGAGAACTCGCGCATGTAGCCGACGAACGGCTCAGCACACACCGAGCACAGCGCGGCCATCTTCAGCCGCTGTGGCGCGATGCCCTTGGCCTTCATCAGCTCCTGCGCCTGCGTGATGATCTGGCCCGTCCGCTTGCCGCAGTCGTCCAGCAGCGCGCACTCGTCCCCGTCGGAGCCGATGAACACTCCGTCGAGCCCCTGCTCGAAGGCGTGCAGGATCCAACCGGGTTTGAGCCCGCTGCTGCACGGGACATTCATCGTTGAGACCTGGGCCGGGTAGTGCATGTGCCTGCTCCCGGCCAGGTCAATGCCGGGATCGGAGATGTTGTTCGTCGAGAAGACGAGGATCCTTGGCTTGAACCCGGTCGCGGTAGCAGTCGACATGGTCAGCTCACTTCATCTTGCGCAGGAAAAGCTGCAGGTAGCCGGCGTCGTCGACCGAGCCGAGGTAGTCGTGGCCCATCTTCTTGCACCACGCGGGCAGGTCTTTGAGCGTCCCGGTGTCGGAGGCAAGCACTTCCATGACCCCGCCGACAGGGATGCCGCCGATGGCCTTCTTGGCCGCCAGGATCGGTCCCGGGCACGAGGTGGCCCGCGCGTCGATGACCTGATCGGACTTCAGTTCTTTGAGCTCCTCGACTGCAACTGTCATGGTCGTTCCTTCTGGATGGGGCGCTTTGAGTTGCGCCGCGGTGTCGTCCTCCGCGTCTGGATCGACGCATCAAAAAGATACCCCTAGGGGTAACGACAAATACCCCCATAGGTAATGGCTCAGGAGTGCTGTGGGGACGTCCGCGACGACGCTGCGGGCTCAGAGTCTGGTGATCGTGCACAACCAGGCCGTACGTCGCAAGGGTCCCAACCGATGACTCGGTTCGCTCTAGGGCCAAAGGTCCCTATTACCCCATGGGGTATGTCACAAAAGTTCTTTGGGGAATTTCACAAAAACTCTGTGGCGAGACACTCTGAAGGCAGGTCGAACCAGCGCAGATGCTCGAAATCCGCGGACAGCTGGCCTTCCGCCGGCTCCCCTGACGCCGGAGTGGCTGCCCCGAACGTGGCCCTGGCCTCCGCGAGGTAGCTCTGCAGCTCCGACTCCGGCGCGCGGCCCTGGTGGCGTGGGTACCGCATGGCGCCATGGCCGTCATACGTCACCTGGCTCAGTCGCAGTGGAGGCTCGGCTGGTCCCTTCCGGTGCCGCCAGAGTCCGGTGCTGGGCTCGAACCGGTAGTCGCCCATCAGACGCCACCCGTCCTTGGCAACCAGTCGCACGGCCTCGACGATGTAGGAGAAGACCGCCTCGGAGATGAAGTAGTTGAAGTTCACCCGGACCCAGCCGGGCTTGATGCCCTCGCACCCTTGGGTGATCTCGCGGTCGAACTCGCGCGACTGGTCAAGGTCGATGCCCAGCAGCCGGTGTCCATAGGGGCCGGCACAGGAGCAGCCGCCGCGGGACTGGATCCCGAACAGGTCGTTCAGCAGGGCGACCACGAAGTTGTGGTGCAGGTATCGCCCGCTGGGAGCGCGTATGACGAAGGAGACGATCGACAGGCGCTCGGCCTCGAGGTTGCCCAGGATCTGAATCGACGGTTCCTGCTGCCAAGCCTTGACGGCACGCCGGAGAAAGGCTTCTTCGTGCGAACGGATCACGTCCACCCCCACGGCCTGTTTCAGCTGGAACACCAGCCCGGCGCGGATGGCCTCGACGATGGCAGGGGTTCCGCCTTCCTCGCGCTGAACCGGATCGTCGAGGTAGCGGTGGTCGCTCGGGTTGACGTAGGCCACGGTGCCGCCGCCCGGGACGTCAGGCACCCGGTTGTGCAACAGCTCGCGCCGCGCGACCAGGACACCCGGTGTACTGGGGCCGCCGATCAGCTTGTGCGGGCTGAGGAAGATCGCGTCCTTGTAGCAGAGCGGGTCTCGCTCCGGTCCGCCATACATCTCGATGTCGACGTAGGGGGCCGCGGCGGCGAAGTCCCAGAAGGACAGCGCCCCATGCCGATGCAGCAGGGCCGAGATGCCATGGCTGTCACTGACGATGCCGGTGACGTTGCTGGCGGCCGAGAACGAGCCGATCCGCAGCGGCCGGTCGACGTAGGCCACCAGCTCCCTTTCGAGCTGGGCGGCGTCGATGTGCCCGTCGGGATCTTGGGAGATCACCACCACGTCGGCGATCGACTCGCGCCAGGGCAGCTCGTTGGAGTGGTGTTCGAAGGGTCCGGTGAACACGACGGGGCGCAGGCCGGCGGGGATGCTGTCGCTGAGGTGATAGGTGTCGTCCAGGTTCGAGGGGATGCGCAGCCCCAGGATGCCGACCAGCTTGTCGATCGCCCCCGTGCACCCGGACCCGGCGAAGATGACCGCCGTCTCCTCGTCCCCACCAACCGCGTCGCCAATGATCGCCCGCGCGTCCTCACGCAAACGCGTGGTCTGCAGGCCGGTGCCGCTGGACTCGGTGTGGGTGTTGGCGTAGCGAGGCAGCACCTCGTCCCGGATGAAGTCCTCGATGAAGGTCAGGGCTCGGCCCGAGGCGGTGTAGTCCGCGTAGGTCACCCGGCGTGGTCCGTACGGCCCGGGCAGCACTTGGTCGTCGCCGATGACGGACTGGCGGACTCGAGCCAGCAGCGGACTCTGGATCGGCTTACGATCGCTCATGCAGCGAGCGTATGCCGGGTGGTCACCGGTGGGTCGGGACCAAGGACCCGGCCAGTGACGGAATACCCTCAGGGGTATCTAGGTTGGAGTCCACATGAGCAGCGAAGTCACGATCGGCACCACCACGCAGGCCGACGTCCCCGACGTCCCCGATGTACTTGTCGGACGACCGATGCGGGTCGAGCACCGGGGCGGGGACCGGTTCGACATCAACGTCCGCGGCCACGTCATCACCGTCGACCAGCCCGTCAAGGACGGAGGCGATGACACGGCTCCCACGCCCACCGAGCTCTTCATCGCGAGCCTGGCCTCGTGCGTGGCCTTCTACGCGCGCCGTTACCTGGCCCGGCACAACCTGCCCACGGAGGGGCTCGCGGTCGAAGCGACGTTCGACATGGGATCAAAACCTTCTCGCGTCGCCGGGATCACGCTGCGAGTCATCCTTCCTGACGGCGTCCCGGCCGAACGCCGTGACGCACTGCTGGCCGTTGCCACGCACTGCACCGTGCACAACACGCTGGAAACGACGCCCGACGTCTCGATCACGCTGTCGGACGCCCCTGCCGGATAGCTGGCTCACCAGTCGTCAAGACCACGCGATATCGGAGGAACATGGCCCGGGCCAGATCGGCGTCAACCGAGCCAGGGCGGACCCTGCGGGCGAGCGCCCTTGCCCTGCGCGGCTGGACAACGCGCCAACACCTTGCTGCGGCGGGCTTCAGCGTCATCTTCGCCCTGCTGATCGGGATTCCGACGGTGCTGATCCCCAACCCGGTCTTTGGCCGCGTGATCCCGGCCCACGCCTGGAACTACCCGGTGTGGATCGCCTCGTCCGTCCTTGCGGGAATGCTGGCGGCGACCTATGTCCGAAGCGCCCGCGGCATCGCCGAGACGAAAGAGACAGACGACACCGGCGATGCTCCGAGCCGGTTCGGGATGGTCGGCGGCGTGCTGGCCTGGTTCGCCGTCGGCTGCCCGGTGTGCAACAAGATCGCTCTCCTCGCGCTCGGTTACTCCGGTGCAATCACCTGGTTCGCCCCGGTGCAGCCCTTCCTTGCCGCCGTCGCCCTCATGACAACCGCAGGAGCGCTGTTGATGCGCCTGCGCGGACAGACCTTGTGCTCGACGTCGCCCTCCGTGATGGCGCGAATCTGAGCGAAAGGCTCTGCAGGACTCCAGACGCCGGCAGGAGAGGCCGAACCGCGGTCAGTCGCCGCTGAGCAGCTCGTTGATGCGGTCGGCCAGCGACGTGGGGACGACGGTGTCGGCGTCGCGTAAGGCCCCCATGGCAGCTCTCGTCCCAACCAGACCCGCATAGAGCGGCGGACAGGTGGGGCAGGCTTCAAGATGGCGCTCCACGAGCACCCGATCGGGGGCCAGGAGCTCATCGTCGAGGTAGTCCGAGACTTTGCTGCGGGCGTCCCAACAACGCAGTGGAACCCCGCGCAGGGCTTCCCGCCGCTCCCGCCCTTGCGCCAGCGCGTCCACCATCATCATCCGCCCGCGACGCAGCCGCTGCTTGGCGGCGGGCAGCCCGAGGCCCTGGACCTCAGCGATCTCAGCCACGGTCATTCCCTCCGCGTCGTGCAGGACCACCGCGGTTCGGTAGATGACAGGCAACCGCACCAATGCGTCCTCAAGCTCCTCGCGTGTCTCGGCCCGCTCGACCACTGTGGCCGCGTCCACGGTGTAGGCCTCGTCGCGCCACCTCTGCTCCACCTCTCGCTCAATGTCTTGGGAGGCATCCTCGCGATCTGCGCGGAAGCGGTCGACGGCGAGGTTGTGAAGGATTCGATGCAGCCAGGTGGCCAGCGACGCATCGGCTCGAAAGGAGCCTGCTCGCTCGAGGGCACGCAACAGGGTCTCCTGCACGAGGTCCTCGGCCAGCGAGCCGTCGGCCACGAACGTACGGGCATACCTGAGGAGTCCGGGGACCTCGGCCGAGAGTCGGCTACGAACGTCCACGGTGGCCACGACGATGACGCTAGCGCGAGACGGGGCGCTCCGCAGCAGTCACGGTGACCTGCTGCGCCGGGTGAGTCATGCCGCAGAGCCCTTGACCGACTTCGACGTTCCAAACCCAAACAGCATGTATAGCGGGCAGGAGCCGACAGCCGCGGTCGCCAACATCACGGCGGCCAGGAGGTAGAGCACGATCGCGAGCCAGCCTGCCGGTCCGACCAGCAAACCAGCCACGACCAGCACTGGGGCCACGAGGAATGCGCGAAGCTTGCGGTCTGCCGAACCCATATTCATCTTCACGGAATTCTCCTTGGTTTGAGTTGTGACGTCCCATCGACGCAGGGAACCGCGAAAGGGATACCGACTCCGCGGGGTGACCCCAGTCACAGCGGCGCACTCTGCATCGCCGAAGGAAGGTCAGGCGGGGGAAAGCCCTGTGCTCAAAGGCAATCTGATCGTGATCGTCGTCCCGAGGCGCTCCGGCGAAGACGCTTCGATGGTGCCGCCGTGGGCCATGACAATCTCTCGTGCGACCGCGAGTCCGATCCCCGAGCCCGCGACCTGCTGGGCGTCCCTGCCGCGCCAGAGCCGGTCAAAGACGTACGGCAGCTCGTCTGCGGCGATCCCCGGCCCGGAGTCGACCACGTCCAGCACCGCTTGGCCGTCCTCCGTCCGGACCACGACGGTGACCTCGTCACCGGGGCGACAGTAACGCGCCGCGTTCGCCAGCAGGTTGCCCACCGCTTGGTGCAACCGGTCGGAGTCCGCACGCACGAGGAGTGGTCCATCCAGCCGGCTGCCCACCACCAGCCCTGCGGTGCGCAGCTGGGAGTCGCGCGCCGCCAGCTCGTCGCGAGCGACCTGGGCCAGGTCCACCTCGGTCCGCTGTACCGAGACCCCGCTGGCCTCGGCGGCGGCAAGCTCGGCAAGGTCACTCACCACGCGCCCGAGACGCAACGACTGGTCGTGCAGGCCGGCCAGCCCCTGAGGGCTCGGCTCGACCAAGCCGTCGCGCAGCTCCTCGAGCCCAGCCTGAAGGGCCGCGAGAGGTGTGCGCAGCTCATGAGCGACGTCCGCCGTGAGGTTGCGTCGGTCCCGCTCCGAGCGCGCGACCGTGTCCGCCATCGAGTCGAAGGCGCGGGCCAGCTCACCCAGCTCACCGGGACCGTGCACGCCTGCGCGAGCCTGCCGATCTCCGGCTTCGAACTCCCTGGTGGCGGCCGTGATGGCCTTGATCGGGCGGGTGAGAAGCCTGGTGACCACCCAGCTCGCGAGGATCGCGACCAGGAGCGCAACCACTGCCGCCACGGCGATCCACGACCAGGCGACGTCGCGAGCTCTTGTCCCGGCCGCCGGCTCGAACACCAGCCGCACGGTGCCGACGCTGGCCCCGTTGACCAGGACGGGCGCATTCACGACTCCCTGGCCGCCGATCGGGCCCGGGCCCGGGCCCTGGCCCAGTCCGAGGGGACCGCCACCGGCGCCGCCGCCCACCGAGGACCCGGACTCGTCGAGGACGAACAGCCTGGCACCTGCTGCCTCGGCGACCGCGCTGGTGCGGCTCAGGTCCACCCCGTCCCAACCGGCGGCCTTCGTGTAGGCCTCCCCCGCCGCCGCCGCCGCGCCAACCGCCGCTTGCTCATGGTCGACCTGGGCAGCGACCTCGAAACCCCGCCCGACACCGATGAGGGCTGCGACCGTCAGTACGAGAACCGAGGACACCGCGACCAGGACGAAGGCGAGAAGCAGTCGCCGCCCCAACGCGCCGAGCCCGAACGGCGACACGCTCACTGGTGATCGTCTCTCTTCACGCTCAACCGGTAGCCGACGCCGAGCTCGGTCTCCAGCAGGTCCGCCCCGGAAGGACCGAGCTTGCGGCGCAGGTTCTTCACGTGCGAGTCGATGGTCCGCTCATACCCGGCGTATTCATACCCGCGGATCCTGTTGACGAGCTCGTAGCGAGAGAACACGCGTCCCGGCGCAGCCGCGACGGCTGTCAGCAAGCCCCACTCGGTGGGGGTCAGATCGAGCGAGCGCCCGTCCAGCCATGCCTCGTGCCGGGGCTCGTCAATGCGCAGCCGCCCCTCGCCGTAGGTGACCGGGCCACCCTCTGAGGGTTGCCCACCACTTCGGTGCAGAACCGCCTGAACGCGCAGCACGACCTCGGCAGGGCTGAACGGCTTGGTGACGTAGTCGTCCGCGCCGAGCTGCAAGCCGTGAATTCGGTCCTCGACGGTGCTGCGTGCAGTCAGGACAACGACGGGCGGGTGACCTGCGGCGTGGATCTCGCGGAGTACGTCGGTGCCATCGACATCTGGCAGTCCGAGATCGAGCACCACCAGGTCAGGCGGCGCGGACGCAAGCAGCCGGATCGCCTCGGCCCCTGTTCCCGTGGTCAACACCGACAGGCCGGCTCGCTCGAGATATCGGCGCAGCACCTCCCGGATGTCGCGCTCATCCTCGACGACCAGCACGGTGGGCATACCTCATCTTCGCTTGTGGAACGAGCACCGGCGTGCCGAAACCCGGCGTTTCCCGCCGACGACCCCAATCTCCACACCGTCTGCACGCCCAGACCAGATGCCCGCGCAGATGACCTTCGGCAGCTGAGGTATACCCACAGGGGTAGATGTGACCTTTGGCACTATGCCAGACCCTATGCTTGCTTCTAGCGTGGTGGATCAGCAGGAAAGCGACCACCACAAACGAGATAGAGGGAGCAGTCTGTGAAGAAGTTGCTGGTGCTGGGAGCCGGAACGGCCGGCACGATGATCGTCAACAGGCTGAGGAAACGCCTTGACGTGGGCGAGTGGGACATCACGGTCGTGGACCAGGATGACGTCCACCACTACCAACCGGGCTATCTGTTCCTGCCGTTCGGCACCTACTCCCCCGAACAGGTCACCCGCTCGCGCCACTCCACGCTGTCTGATGGGGTGGACTTCGTGATCGGTGAAGTCGACCGCGTGGACGCAGCGGCCAACACCTTGTCACTGACCGACGGACGGACGTTTGCCTACGACTACCTGGTCATCGCTTCGGGCACCACGCCCCGGCCCGACCAGACCCCCGGGATGCTCGACGCCGAGTGGCGCAAGAGCATCTTTGACTTCTACACCTTTGAAGGCTCCCAGGCTCTGGGCGAGGCGCTGAAGAAGTTTGACCACGGCCGGCTCGTCGTCCATATCACCGACATGCCGATCAAGTGCCCGGTCGCCCCACTGGAGTTCACCTTCCTGGCTGACGCGTGGCTGCGCGAGCGGGGTGTGCGCGACGGGGTGGAGATCACCTACGTGACGCCGCTGCCCGGTGCCTTCACCAAGCCGATCTGCTCGAACACCCTCGGCTACCTGCTCGAAGAACGCAAGATCGCCCTCGAGACCGACTACATGGTCGAGCACATCGACGTCGAGAAAAAGGCGCTGATCTCCTACGACGAGCGCGAGATCCCCTTCGACCTGCTGGTCACCGTCCCGCTGAACATGGGTGCCGACTTCGTCGCCCGCTCCGGTCTGGGTAACGACCTCAACTTCGTCCCCGTTGACAAGAACACACTGCAGTCCAAGGCGAACCCGAACATCTTCGCCGTCGGCGATGCCTCGGACATCCCGGCGTCCAAGGCAGGATCGGTCGCGCACTTCGCGGTTGAGGTCTTCACGGACAACTTCCTGGAGCTCATTGCGGGCAAGCCGATGACCGGTTCGTTCGACGGCCACGCCAACTGCTTCATCGAGTCCGGCGACGGCAAGGCACTGTTGATCGACTTCAACTACGACACCGAACCCCTGACGGGCAAGTACCCGCTGCCGGTGGTGGGTCCGATGACCCTGCTGAAGGAGACCCGGGCCAACCACCTCGGCAAGATGGGGTTCCGCTGGATCTACTGGAACATCCTGCTCCCCGGCCATTCGATGCCGGTGCCCACCCACATGTCCATGGTCGGCAAGAAGCCTGCCAACGCCGCAAACACCAACGCGACACCCGCCAAGTAGAGGAGAAAGCTCGCTATGCCCGTGACCACGCTCAACGGCCATGAGATCCACGTCAACGAAGAGGGCTTCCTGACCGACCCGACCGAGTGGGACGAGGAGCTCGCGGTCGCTCTCGCCACCCAGATCGGCATCACCATGACAGACGGGCACTGGAGCGCGATCCGGTTCCTTCGCAAGGACTTCGACGAGGTGGGCGAGACCCCGACCCTGCGCCGGGTGGCCACCGTCGGCGGTATCCCGATCAAGGAGCTGTTCGTGATGTTCCCGCAGAAGCCCGCCAAGAAGATGGCTTACGTCGCCGGGCTGCCCAAGCCGGTCGGCTGCGTCTAACCCAACGACCAACGAAGGAAGATGACACCGATATGAGCAACACAGACACCTCCCCGGCAATCGTCCCCAGCTTCGACTCCGACGCCGGCGCAGGCCGCAAGATCGCCTTCATCTGCTCCAAGGGAAACCTGGACATGGCTTACCCGGGGCTGATCCTTGCCAACGCCGCCCTCGGCGAGGGCGTTGAGGTCCACATGTTCTTCACCTTCTGGGGCTTCGACATGATCAACAAGAAGACCATGGGAGACCTGAAGTTCACCATGCTGGGCAACACGGCGCTCCACATGCCGCAGGGCCTGGGTGGGCTCCCGGGGATGACCGCCATGGCGACCTCAAAGCTGAAGAAGTCCATCGCGGACCTCGACGTGCCAGAGGTCCCCGAGTTCCTGGAGCAGATCGTGGCCTCCGGCGGACACCTCTGGGCCTGCCGGCTGTCGGCCGACATGAACAACCTCACCAAGGAAGACCTGTACGAGGAGGTCGAGGGCATCATCAGCGCCACCGACTTCATCGAGCTCACCGACGGCGCCCAGGTCATCTTCATCTAGGCAGAGTCATCTGGTCAGAGTCATCCCGTCGACAAGGACGCCCGCCATCTCACTGTGAGACGGCGGGCGTTGCTGTCGGAGATGCCGCCGTCACACGAGCTGGGGGAAGCTTCGGGCGGCGGTGTACAACCCCACCACAACCAGAAGCACGGTGAACGCCGCAGTAAGCCTTTCGGGGCGCACGCGTGCGGCGAGGCGCCCTCCGAAGAGGCTGCCGACGATGGCAGCAAGCGTGAACACACCCAGGAGGGTCCAGTCCAGGTGGATTCCGTGCCCAATCCTGGAAGCCACGGCTGAGGCGCTGTTGATCGCGATCACCAGCAACGAGGTGCCCACGGCCACTGGCATGGTGAAGCCGAGCACCAGGACGAGTGCGGGAACGACAGCGAAGCCACCACCGACCCCGAAGAACCCGGTGAGCAGACCCACCGCGGACGCGGTGATGAGCACCTTCAGCGCCCGCGACCACTCGACGGTGAACGACGGTCGCAGCGTGATGATCGGCACCTCGTCATGGTCCGACACCCCATCGGCATCCAGTGACCCACCATGGCTTCTCCGACTGCGCGCGAACATCATCGCGGCCACGATGAGAATGAGCACGGAGAACGCCGCCAGCAGGACGTCGGGAGCGACACTCACGGAAAGCTGGGATCCCATGTAGGACCCGGCGATGCCGAGCACCCCGAACACCACACCCTGCGAGACACGCACCCGGCCCGCCCCGTGGTGAACCGCCATCCCTGCGAGCGCAGTGATCCCGACGATGAGCAGGGATCCTGTTGTCGCGGCCTGGGTGTTCTGACCAAGCAGGTAGACGAGGGCAGGCACGGTCAGGATGGAGCCGCCGCCGCCGAGCGCGCCCATGGTCAGACCGATCAGCAGCCCGATGGGGATGGCCAGGGCGAACGTCATACGGCGGTAGCGGGAGCCGTGACCAGTGGCAGCCCGGATGCGGCGGCCTGCTCGGCGTAGGAGTCGTCCACGGGCACCACATGCATGCCGCGGGCCGCCAGCATGGATGAAACGATCGAGGCGCGGTAGCCGGCGGCGCAGTGCACCCACACCTCACCGGCCGGAACCTCTGCGACGCGGCCGAGCAGCTCGTGGATGGGGATGTTGACCGCGCCGTCGATGTGCGACTCACGCCACTCCCCCGCACGACGGACGTCCAGGATCGCCACCCGGCGGTGGTGGCGTACCTGGGCCAGATCGGCGAACGTGGCTCGCTCGAGCGTCTCCAGAGGGCGGTCTGTCCAGTCATGTGGGGTGCCGGTCGCGGCGGCGGCGGGTCGGTCGATGCCGATCCGGACGAGCTCGCGCTGGGCCTCGGCGACCTGCTCGGGGGTCTCCCCCAGCAAGGTGACCGGGCTTCCCCACGGGATGAGCCAACCGAGATAGGTGGCGAACTGGCCGTCGATCCCGAAGTTGAACGTGCCCGGCACGAACCCGGCGGCGAACGCGGTCCGGGTACGCAGGTCCACGACCCACTCACCGGCCTCGAGTCGGGCTCGCACTGCGCCGGCGTCGGCCAGCCCGGGGACACTCAGGTCGGCCGCGCCCGGACCAGCGAGGTTGGTCGGGCCCATGTGCGCGTAGTACGCCGGCCAGGCATCCAGAGCGTCGAGCAGCTCAGACGTGTAGTCCTGCTCGGCCTGGGTCAGGGCCGGGTTGGTGCGCTTCTCCTGGCCGATCGTCGAGGCGGTGGCCTCTGACTGGGTCGCCGAGCAGAAGCTGCCGAACCCGTGGGTGGGAAGTACCTGGGCCTGGTCGGGCAGCTCGGCGGCCAGCCGGTGCGCCGAGGCGTACTGGAGGTGCACCAACGCGTGCGTGTGGTCCGGCCCGAGCAGGTCAGGGCGCCCGGTGGAGCCGAACAGCAGCGAGCCGCCAGAGAAGATCCCGACGAGCTCGCCGTCGGCCTCCAGGGAGTACGACAGGTGCGTGTACGTGTGCCCGGGCGTCGCGATGACCCGGATCCTCAGGCCCTCACTGACGTCCACGACGTCACCGTCGCTGACCGGGACACGCTCGTAGGCCACGTCGTCGTCCGCGTTGACGTGGTATTCCGCGCCGGTGACCTTGGCGAGGGCCAGGCCACCGGTGACGTAGTCGTTGTGGATGTGCGTCTCGAAGACGTGGGTGATCCGAACACCCGCAGCCGCGGCGACCTCGAGCACGCGGTCGATGTCACGCTGCGGATCGACCACCAGCGCGACCTGGCCGTCGTGGGCGAGGTAGGTGCGGTCTCCCAGGGTCGGGGTCTCGATGGGAACGATGGTGACCATGTGGTGAGGTCCTTTCGGAGGTGGGTTCACGGTACGCGCAGCACGACGCTGGTCATCGATGAGAGGTGCGAAGATCAAAATAGATACCCATAGGGGTATCTGTGTATGCCAACGCCAACCCACGTCCAAGCATTCCGCGGCTCTGGCTGCTCCGTCCCCACGCGACCTCGCAGGCCCCGCTGGGAATAGCTTCGTCGTCAGCCACGTTCATACCCCCAGGGGTATACTGATCACTCCAGCACCCGGCCAAGGCGTCAACCTTCAGAACCAGCCAACACAAGGAGCACCACATGTGTAGTCCCGCCCGTTGCGCCCGCTGCGGCAAGACCACGTGGTCCGGCTGCGGCATGCACGTCGACTCGGTCATGTCACGTGTCGCCCCCGCACAGCAGTGCACCTGCAGCCCCACGCAACAGCCGCCCGCGCGGCAGTTTCCGTGGGCGCGAAGCTGAAACACCACCCGGCGCTTACTGACGTCCGGATCGCGCGACTGCTGGTCGCTGGCCAGTTCGCTCTGATCGGGATTCTCGTGGTGCTCCCGGGTCGCCACGACTGGCCGGTGCCCGCCGCGCTCACCGTCGCCTGCCGGGTCGCCACAGTCGTGGGGGTGGCTGTCATGGTCATCGGCGCAACGGGACTCGGGCGAGGCCTGACGGCAACACCGTTGCCGAACTCCCACGCGCAACTACGCACGGGTGGCCTATACCGGTTCGTGCGGCACCCCATCTATAGCGGCTTGCTGCTCACGATGGCCTCGATCGCGGTGACCTCAGGCAGCTGGTTCCAGCTCCTCACACTCGGAGTGCTGGTCGTGCTTCTCACCGTCAAAGCACGATGGGAGGAAGAGCGCCTGGCTCGGCGGTTCGAGGGATACGCCGACTACGCGTCACGAACTCCCAGGTTCGTCCCGGGCCGGATGCGCAGGTGACGGTGACTGGTAGTGGGCGCCACGCCGCGCAGATCCACATCGGATCTACACATCGAGCACATGGGCATCACAGTCGCGCGGTCAAGCATCGGTAGCACAAAGCACCCGAGCTCAAGGAGAGACCCCATGAACAAGCGCACCACCGGCCTCATTCTCACCGGCATCCTGGTAACTGGCGCAGTCGGCGCCGTGGCCATCACCCCCGCCTCCGCGACCACCTCCGACAACCTCGTCACCAGCCGGCTCGCCCATATCAAGAGCATGCTCAGCGGTTTGGTCACCGATGGCACCCTGACCCAGACGCAGGCCGACAAGGTTGCCACCACCCTCGACAGCCAGCAGCCCATGGGGGCCAGGGGCGGCATGGGGCGCATGGGCGGTCCCGGCGGCTACCCAGGCGGGATGGGCATGCTTCAGTCCCATGACGCCGCAGCGAAGGCCCTCGGCATGACCAGCGACGAGCTGTACGCCGCGGTGCAGGGCGGCAAGAGTTTGGCGGATGTCGCCAAGGACCAGAAGGTCAGCGTCGACACACTCATCAAAGCCATGGTCACCGACGCTGAGGCCGACCTCGCCGCCGCTGTGAAGGCCGGCACCCTGACGCAGGCGCAGGCTGACACCCTGAAGAGCTCGCTCACCGAGCGGATCACCAACCAGGTCAATGGAGTTCGCGGAGGGTTCGGCCAAGGGCGCGGCCCGGGCCGTGGCACCGGGTGGGCCCCGTCCACCGGAGGCACTTCCGGCGCCTCAAGCACGTCACCCAGCGCTACCTGACCAGCAGGAGCAGCCACGGATCCGTATCAGTGACGAGAGCCCACGCCTGCGGGTGTGGGCTCTCGTCATGCCAAAGGGGCCGGTGTCGACGGAGCTCGTGCGCGCGCCGTGTCGTGGTATTCCGGCCGGGCAGGTGCCGTGGTCCGTCAGGAATGTCAGTCGTGAGACGGGCGTTGATACCCCCCGACGTACAATTCAGATCCCGCCAACGGAAACCGAGAGCCACCGTGTCCTACGCACTGACCACCACAGTCCGCGGCGCCTTCGCCGACACACTCGCAGCCACCCGCACGTCCCTGGCCGACCAGGGCTTCGGCGTCCTGACCGAGATCGACATGCAGGCCACGCTGAAGGCCAAGCTGGACGTTGACATCCCATCCCAGGTGATCCTCGGGGCATGCCGGCCACCGCTGGCTTACGCCTCCCTGCAGGTGGAGCCCTCCATCGGGCTGCTGCTGCCGTGCAACGTCGTCGTCCGCAGCCTGGACGAGGACACCACGATCGTGGAAACCATCGACCCCAGCATCATGGTGTCGCTGACCGGGAACGAAGCCCTATCCTCAGTCGCGGACGAAGCCGGCCGACGACTCACTGCGGCACTGGCCGCGCTCACCAACGCGAACGCGGATAATTGAGTCCGGGCAACGACCTCGGAACAATCTCAAAGGAGTCACCATGGTTCAGCTGAACCCGGAGGAGATGGGCGCCGTGATCAACCGGCTGCGCCGGGCCCAGGGCCAGATCGGGGGCGTCCTGCGGATGATCGAGGAAGGCCGCGACTGCAAAGACATCGTCACCCAGCTGGCAGCGGTGAACCGCGCCCTGGACCGGGCCGGCTTCGCCATCGTCTCGACCGGCCTCAAGCAGTGCCTGACCGAGTCCGGGGACCCGGAGTCTCTGGACATCAAGGCTATGGAGAAGCTCTTCCTCTCCCTCGCCTGATCAGGCGTCGCGTCTGGGCTGAGGTCCGACGACGACATTGGTGCGAGCGGCCTTGTCGTGGATGGCCTGCTTGTTGACGTCCCACAGCGGCCACAGGACGTCGACCGTGCTGAACAGGGAGCCAACGAAGCCCAGGACCGGCACAAGACCGGCGATGTCACCGCCCTGCTTGACGGCCGTCCTCTTCAGCACCGCATCCAGCGGGGGCACGCCTGGCTTGTCCCTCAGCCGCACACTGATACCGACGACCCGTTTGCCCGGCGTGGCCCCTGTCCTGGTCAGAAACGCGATCTCGTAGATCAGGTTGAGGAACAGCATGGTGACGCCGATCTGCAGGATGGGTCCCGAGAGGCCATCGGGCAGCGCGGGCGTCGTCGAGCTCCCGGCATTCACGGCGTCGATGACCTGCTGGAAGTAGTCCTGGAGGACGTTGACCGCCGCCTTCATTGGGGCGAAGGTCAACGGCAGAGCCACGATCGAGACGATGATGTTGTCGAGGATCCGTGCGAGGACACGCTTCCACCAACCGGACAGCACGACGCCGTCAGGGGTCGTCGCCTGGTTCGACTGCCACCCAAGCGGCTGGCCGTATGCGGGCATCGACCCACCCTGCGGCCACTGCTGAGCCGGACCGTGCGCGCCGGGCGCAGTGGGAGCGCCTTGGGATCCTTGCGAACCGGGGCCATGCGGACGCTCCGCGGCCGGCGAGACGCCATACGGCATACCGATGGTCGAGTCCTGCGCCGTCGGCGAGACCTTGGGCGTGACGTGGCTGGACCAAATCACGCCATCCCAGTAGCGAAGCTGGCTGGGGTCCTGCGGGTCGTCGTACCACCCGGATGGCTGCGTCATGGGAGCTAGCCTGTCACGAGCAGCACTCCATACTTCCGCTTGGGCAAAAATCTGCACAGGCTGCACAGGCTCGACTTGTCTGACGCGGTGTTTCTATACAATCTGTCCATGCATCTGGATGACCTGGACACTCGCATCATCAGCGCCTTCATGGAGGACCCGCAGATCGGGGTCCTGGCCGCCTCACGAAAGCTGGGGGTGGCCCGCGGCACGGTTCAGGCCCGGCTCGACCGCCTGCAGAAGCGCGGGGTGCTGACCACCTTTGCGCCACAGGTGAGCCCGGGTGCCATGGGATACCCGGTGACCGCCTTCTGCACCCTCGAGATCCGCCAGACCCGCGGCCACGACCCCGTCGTCACCCACCTGTCCGGCATACCCGAGGTCCTCGAGGCGCACACAATCACCGGTTCCGGGGACCTTCTGATCCGGGTGGTCGCCAGGGACAACACGGACCTCCAGCGCGTGATCGACATGGTCGTCGATGACGGGCACGTGATCAGGGCATCGACCGTCATCGCGCTCGCGACGCGGATCAGCTATCGGACCCTGCCACTGGTCCAGAGCGCCGGCGTCCCACCTCGCACCTGACGATGGCGGGTCAGGTGCGGACGGCGGCGACAGCGGCCACAACAACGTCGGGGTCCGCCCACAAAGGGCTGCCCTTCTGACCCATCGGCCAGTAGACGACGACCTCGTCGAACCCCGACCGGGCGGCGCGCTCCACCGTGTCCTCGAAGGCGGCGACACTGGCCAGAGGTCGATCGGCGCCGTACCCGAGCAGCACGGAACGTCGAAGCGATGCCGGGTCCCGACCCACCCGCTCGCAAGCTTGCGACACCCGATCGGCCTGCGCCGCGAGAACCGCCCACAGGTCATCGGCCGGCAGCCCAGCCGCCTTCGGCCCGCCGTAGGTGTTCCAACCGTCAGCCTGCTCTGCCACCAGGTCGAAGCCGGCGCGGGCATGAGCGGCGAGCACGAGTGGCGGCACCGACGAACCCGGCGCCAGAGCAGCTGGCGCCACCCCCTCCACCGCCACGTGCTCACCGCGCCAGGTCGTCTCGCCGGCCCACAGCGCACGGACTGCCAGGACAACCTCGCGGTAGCGTTCCGCCAACACCTCGGCGCCCACGACTTCACCACGGTCGACGAGCACGTCAGGGGCCGTCCCAGCACCGAGGCCAAGGACGAAGCGACCCCCCGAGATGTCCTGAACCGTCGCGGCGACGCGAGCGATGAATGCCGGCCCACGGATGGCGGCGGAGCCGACGAGAGTCCCGATCCCGAGGGCGCTCGTGGCCTCAGCTGCGGCGGCGAGGGTCGTCCACCCATCGGCCCACCACTGGCCCGCGACCGTGGAATGGGTGAGATGGTCGGCGACGTAGCCGATGTCAAACCCGACCTCCTCCACCTGCCGCCATGTGTCGCGAGCCTGGGCCCAGGGCTCCTTCTGCAGCACGAGCGCACCGAGTTTCACCAGCAGTCCCTTCGGCCGTGTGGCTATCGCCTTCGCCAGAGTCGCACACTCGCGACGCTGATGGGGCTCCGACGGCTCATCAGATGAAGCGCCTCGCCCCGACGAGCTCGCGGGCGTACGACGGGGTTGACATCGCGATCGTCTGGACGCTGCTGCCGGTATTCGGTGACTGCACCATGCGGCCACCTCCGGCGTAGATCGACACGTGGTGCACATAGCCACGGGTGGCGTAGAAGAGCAGGTCACCGGGCCGTAGGGCACTGGTCGAGACCTTCGTTCCCTTCACAGCCTGGGCGTCCGCATCCCGGGGGGCGATCACGCCGTGGGCGCGAAGGACCAGCGATGTCAGACCCGAGCAGTCGAAGCCAAAACCGGAGCGTCCCGCCCACAGGTACGGCAGGCCGTTGAACATCTGCGCTGCCCGCACGACGTCGCTGCCAGTTCTCGGCAGCGCCGCAGCACCTGGTGCCCGGACAACCACGGCACTGGCGGCAAGCCTGAGCACCCGACCGGTCGGCGTGGCCACCCGAACCCACCCGCCGGTCACGCCCACGCGCGGGAGCCGGGTCCCGAAGCTGATCTCGGTCACCGGTGTCGCCGAGGCGTTGTCGGTGCGCAGGTAGGTCGTGCGGACCACCACCGTCACCACCCACGTCGAGGCCACCGGGCGAACCGCCGTCAGCTGCACGGCCGGCATCCATCCCGGGTAGCCGCGCGCATCCAGAGGTGTTGGCTGTTCTGGCACGACAACCTTGACCCACGCCCCGCTGCGAGCGACCACGATGACCCTGTCCCCCAGCAGCGCCTGCGTGTCGGCATGACCGTTCAGTCCACGCCGATCGGACAGCGTCATGCGGGACAACCACTGGCGTATGCCGACCGGGTTGGTCAGCGCCGGGCTGTCGACGGCGCGTGCCGAGCCGGGCGTGTGCCAGAGCGTCGCCACGGAGACCGCCACCCATGCCTCTCGACCAACGGTCAATGGTGGAGCACCTGGCACCACCCTCGGTGCGACGGTGGAGGGCGATGTGGAGGCCAATGTGGAGGGCGAGGCGGTCACGCTCGTGGGAGGTGGTCCGGCTCGGGTGGGCTCGCTGGTCGGGCTGCTGTCCGCCGTGGCCGACGACGTCGAAGGGACGGTCGTGCCGGAGAAACCCCCGGAGCATGACGTGAGCAGGGCGACACATGTCATCATCACCACCGCAACGGGCCGCCTCACGCCGCGAGCATGGCGCCAAGAAACCCTGGGGTCAAGGATCGAAGATCGTCCCTCGCCGGTGGCGAACTCCGTACTCCCGTCCGCGGCCGCAGCCCCCCGTTCGCTGGGCGGAAACCGGCGGACCTAGGCTGGTTGGCTGGTAGGCGTTGCGAACGGTGAACCGTTTGGGCCTTTGGATCAGACGGAAGTGAAGAGATGACAGACCAGTCGCGTATGCGGTGCCAGGCCCTCGCTGACAAGGTGATGTCAGCTGAAGCGGCGGCGGCGTTCATCAAACCGGGCGACAACGTGGGGATGAGCGGGTTCACCGGTGCTGGTTATCCGAAGGCCGTGCCAGGCGCGCTGGTCGATCGGGTCAAGGCCGCGACCGCTCGCGGTGAACGATTCAGCATGGGCGTCTGGACCGGCGCCTCGACCGCACCAGAGCTCGACGGCGCCTTGGCCAAGGTCGACGGTATCGACCTGCGGATGCCGTACCAGTCCGACCCGGTCACCCGCGCCAAGATCAACGCCGGGCAGATGGACTACCTCGACGTCCACCTCTCCCACGTCGCGCAGATGGTGTGGGAGGGCTTCTTCGGCCACCTCGACGTCGCGGTGGTGGAGGTCGCCGGCATCACCGAGGACGGCTCGCTCATCCCGTCCTCCTCGGTGGGCAACAACAAGACCTGGCTCGATCAGGCCGACCGGGTGATCCTCGAGGTGAACTCCTGGCAACCTGCTGAGCTCGAGGGCATGCACGACATCTACTACGGCACGGCGCTGCCCCCGCACCGCAAACCGCTCCAGATCGTCGAGCCCTCCGACCGGATCGGCATCCCCTATCTGCAGTGTCCCCCGGAGAAGATCGTCGCGATCGTCCCCACGCACGCCCCCGATCGCAACTCTGCGTTCAAACCCATGGACAGCGACTCGCAGCTCATCGCCGACAACGTCCTGGAGTTCCTGACCCATGAGGTGAAGGCCGGACGACTGCCAGCCCAGCTGCTGCCGCTTCAGTCCGGGGTCGGCAACGTCGCCAACGCCGTGCTCAACGGACTCGAGGCGGGACCCTTCCGGGACCTGACCGCGTATACCGAGGTGATCCAGGACGGGATGCTGCAGCTGCTGCGCTCCGGCACCCTCTCCATGGTCTCTGCCACAGCCTTCTCGCTCAGCGACGAGGGCCTGGTCGATCTGCGGGCCAACATTGCGGACTACCGCGACCGAATCATCCTGCGGCCGCAGGAGATCAGCAATCACCCCGAGGTGATCCGCCGACTCGGATGCCTGGCGATGAACGGCATGATCGAGGCCGACATCTACGGCAACGTCAACTCGACCCACGTCATGGGCTCGAGCATCCAGAACGGCATCGGTGGCTCCGGCGACTTCGCCCGCAACGCCTGGGTGTCGATGTTCCTGACGCCATCGACCGCCAAGAACGGGGCGATCTCGTGCATCGTGCCGATGGCCAGCCACGTCGACCACACCGAGCATGATGTGCACGTCATCGTCACCGAGCAGGGCATTGCCGACCTGCGCGGCCTGCCGCCGCGGCGCCGCGCCCAGCAGATCATCGACAACTGCGCCCACCCCGACTACCGGCCGGCGTTGCAGGACTATCTCGACCGGTCCACTGCCAGCAATGCCGGCAAGCACACCCCGCACATGCTCGACGAGGCTCTGTCATGGCACGCGCGGTTCCTGAAGACCGGCACCATGGCACCCGCCTGAGTCACGCCTCGACGTACTCCTTGAGGCCATTGACCGTGCTGTGCACCAGACCCCTGATCACGCGTCCGCGCAGGAAGCCGGGCAGGGGCAGGTTGTGGTGGATCGTCAGGTCGAACGTCACCTCGGTCTGGCCACGGCCGAGGCTGCGCAGCGTGTAGGTCGCGTCCTGACCGGTCTGCAGCCGACCCTCGACCAGGCTCCAGCTCATGGCATCGGCGGCATGTTCGTAGGCCAGCGTGTAGGTGTCCTTCCCGACCGGCGAGGAGGCCGTGAAGTGTGCGGTGGCCGGGGTGCCGTCGTCGTTCTTCTCGAGGACCTCGGCCTCGAGGATCTCGCTGACCCATTTCGGCTGGCTCGCGACGTCCCGGATGGTGGCCAGGACCCGCGTGACCGGGGCAGCGACGATGACCGTCTCAGTGGCATGGTCGGTGGGCATGGTCTTCTCCTGGTGAAGCGCTCGTCATCGTCAAGGGCTCGACATCCCAACGGCTCGTCATCGTCAAGAGCTCGTCATCGAGCTCTGGCTGCGATCCGTAGCAGCTCGTCCATGTCCTCGTCGAAGGCGTGAACCAGCTTCTCGGGGTTCGGAAGCGTGTCGGCGTCGACCTTGAAGCCAACGCGCACCATCCCCGCGAAGCTGAAGATGCAGACCCCCAGGGTCTGCCGGCCCGAACCGGGCACCCAGCTGACGATCCCGGTGATGGGCACGCCGGCGATGTAACGCTGCTGCTGGGGACCCATGACGTTGGTCGTCACGCCGATGGCTTTGTTCGAGAAGAAGTTGATGACGGACTTCGAGAGGTGCGGCTCGAACCGGCCGATCAGGTTGTTCAGGCCGAACGTGATGAACGCCTCTGGTGAGATCTTGATGGAGTCCATGCGTCTCTTGCTCTCGGCCACCCGCTGCAACGGCGATGCCACCCCCGTCGGCAGCTTCAAGAAGACGAGGGCGAACATGTTGCCGAGCTCGCGAGGCAGCGGCTGGTCCGGGGGTCGCACACTGACCGGAACCATCGTGGTGAGGTCGACCGGATCGGCATCCAGATCACGAAGGTAGGTGTTGACCGCACCCGAAACCGCAGCAACCAGAACATCATTGACGGTGGCCCCGGTGAGCCGGCTCACCCGCTTGACATCGGCGATCGTTCGCGGGCCGGACCAGACCGCCCGCTTGTCGATCCCTGGCTCGCCCGACAAGAGCGACTGCGGATTGTTGCCCAACAACAGCTTGTCGACGACCTGTCCGGTCTTCCAGCCAAGCTGCAGCACGTCCCTGACCACGGCCGGGTTGGCCAGATCGGGCAGCAAGGAAACGGCACGCAGCCCGCCACGTATCGTCTGGGCGCCCGTGTCCCGCAGCGTCCGGGCCGCGCCCAGAAAGCCGCCCGTCCGTGGAGAGGACGACTCCTGCGGCTCGGGCTCTTCGACGTCAACAGTGGGTGAGGCGTTCGTCAGCGAGAGCAGCACCTGCGACAGGGCGAGCCCATCGGCGAGCGAGTGGTGGAACCGCGACACCAGCGCGCAGCCACCGCCGTAGCCCTCGACCAAGGTCATTTCCCACAGCGGGTAGGTGCGGTCGAACGGCGCGCTCATCCGGCTCTCGACGTAGCGTTGCAGCGTCTCCTCGTTGCCAGGCGCCGGCAGGGTGACCCGTCTGAGGTGCCGGCTGAGGTCGAAGTCGGGGTCGTCCTCCCATCGCGGCAGCTCGAACACGCTGGACGGCGGCACCGGCCGCTGCGAGAACACCGGGTAGCGGTCGAGCAGGCGACGCTGGAGCAGCGGGCCGAGCAGCTCCCAGTCGATCGTCTCCTCGAACCACATGACCGAGTCGATGACCATCAGGTTGTTGGGCCGGTCCATGTTCAGCCACATGGTGTCGACCGGTCCGATAGATCGTTGCCCGTGCATCCCACACCCCAGCTAGACGGTTGACGGATGGATTCTTCCACCCGGGTGACAGGAGGCGTAGGGCCAGAGGTCACCTATTGCTTGCCCGAAGGCGCGTGGACTCACTCACCTTATGGACTCACGGACTCACGGACTCACGGAGGGCACGGACTCACGGACGGCACGGACTCAGCGACGGCCGACGAACCAACGCCGGATCATCTCGATCCGTTGGCCGACGTGCTCAGCACTGGCCTGGTCCAGGGATGGACCGCCACAGCTCTTGCGCAGGTCAGCGTGCACCACGGCATGCGGCGCACCGGTCTTGCGGGCGTAGGCGGACACGAGTGAGTTCAGCTCCTTGCGCTTCAACGCCATCGCCCGGTGCGTGGCGAGCTCGGGATCAGCCTTCTTGCGGCCGGAGCCCTTCTGCGCCGACTGCCGGGCACGCAACAGGGTGGCCACCTGGTCAAGCTCGAGCAGACCGGGCAGCCCGAGAAACTCCTGCTCGTCAGCACTGCCCACCTCGGCGTTGAGACCAAACTGCTGGGCGTCGAACAACACGTGGTCGAACTCGGCATCAGACTCGAGCGCCTCGAACGACGCCTGCCCAAGATCCGCGGTCGAGCCGAGCCGGTTGGCCGCCGCGAGGAGATCATTCTCGGCTGACCAGAAGGAGGCTTCGTCGCCAGGCTTGCGGACCCGGTCCAGGGCGTGGTCACGCTCGTCCTCCAGCCGGGCTGCATGCTCGAGAATCTGCGGCACGCTCGGCAGGAAGATGGACGCCGTCTCTCCCCGACGCCGCGCGCGAACGAAACGGCCGATGGCCTGGGCGAAATACAGCGGGGTCGCCGTCGACGTGGCATAGACACCGACGCACAGCCGCGGGACGTCCACCCCCTCGGACACCATGCGGACAGCGACCATCCAGCGCTGGTTGCCCTGGGCGAACTCCTCGATCTTGCCGGACGACCCCGCGTAGTCCGAGAGCACCACAACCGGGCGTTCGCCCGCGATGCCGTGCAGGATCTTGGCATAGGCCCGTGCCTGGGTCTGGTTGGAGGCGATCACCAGCCCGCCGGCATCCGGCACGACGCGGCGTACCTCGGTCAGTCTCTTGTCCGCTGCCGCGAGGACCGACGGGATCCACTCGCCTTTGGTATCCAGCGCGGTGCGCCACGCCTGGGCCGTCGCATCCTTGGTCATCGGCTCGCCGAGCCTGGCCGAGATCTCGTCACCAGCTTTGGTACGCCAACGCATCGAGCCGCCGTATGCGAGGAACAGCACCGGGCGGACGACCCCGTCACGCAACGCCTCGGCATAGCCGTAGGTGTAGTCGGCCTCGCTGCGGCGGATCGAGTCCTTGCCCATCTCGTAGCGCACGAAGGGGATCGGGCTGGTGTCGGAGCGAAACGGCGTGCCGGTCAGGCCGAGACGACGGGTGGCCGGCTCGAAAGCCTCGCGGATCGCATCGCCCCACGAGAGGTTGTCGCCGCCGTGGTGGATCTCGTCCAGGATGACCAGCGTGGGGGCGGCCTCGGTGCGCGCCCGGTGCAACGACGGCTTGCTGGCCACCTGCGCGTAGGTCACGGCCACCCCGTCGTACTCCGCGCCATGGCGCCCGGCCGCGTTGGTGAACCGTGGGTCGATCCGGATCCCGACCCTCGACGCCGCATCAGCCCACTGCGTCTTCAGGTGCTCGGTCGGAGCCACGACAGTGACTCGGCTGATGACACCCCGGTTGAACAGCTCGGTCGCCACACGCAGGGCGTAGGTGGTCTTTCCAGCACCTGGCGTGGCCACCGCGAGGAAGTCAGGGGGGGCCGAGCGGAGGTACTGCTCCAGCGCGCCTGCCTGCCAGGCTCGCAACTTGGATGCGGTCCCCCATGCGGCCCGCTCCGGGAATGCTGGTGAAAGACTGGAGGCGGCCGCGGTGCTCATATTGCCATTGATAGTAACGAGATTCGGCCGCGGACATGCCGAGGCCCACTAGCCTCCAGCGGGCCCGCGATGTGTTATCGGGTGTCGCCTCCGGCGGCGCTCCAGCTCAGCTCTTGCCGTCGTCCGAGCCGGACAAACCCGCGTAGATCTCCTTGCAGGTCGGACACACCGGGAACCTCTTGGGGTCACGTCCGGGGACCCAAACCTTGCCACAGAGCGCGACCACCGGCTGGCCTGACAGTGCGCTCTCCATGATCTTGTTCTTGCGGACGTAGTGCGCGAAGCGCTCGTGGTCGCCCGGCTCCTGGAACTGCGTGTCGACCTGCTCGCGCTCGAGCACCCCGGTGGTGGTCGACGGCGACCTCGAAGGCTCAGACGGCTGTTGCTGGGGTGCGTTCGGGTCGTTGGGGTCGTCCAGCCCGTTCACGGCAGTCTGCAATGCGCTCATAGGCCCAAGTCTAACCAAGCCGGTATGCCGGGTGCCCCCGGCTGCGATACCGCCTCAGTTCATCGTGGGGTCGTCGGGGAAGCTCGCGACGAATGCGAGATTGCCACGTTGTCGACGCAAGACGGTGGACCACAACGTCTCCGGCTCAGACGTGAACGCGTCCCGAGCCTCCGACTCCACGACGTACCAGCCGCCGGCCGCGATCTCGTCGTCGAGCTGACCGGCAGACCACCCGGCGTAGCCAGCGAAGATGCGAAGCCCGGCCACCTCGGGCATCACCACGACCGGCGGGATGTCGAGGTCAACGAGCCCGATCCCGCCGAACAGCAGTCGAACCCCCAACGGCTCCTCAACTTTGTCGCCGGGGACCGTCACCAGACCGAGCGCCGAGTCCATCGCGACCGGGCCGCCCTGGAATATGTTGGGCGGATCGGTGACGTAGTCCTCCCAGTACGGCAGCACGGCCGAGATGGGCGCCTCCATCGGGCGATTGAGGATGACTCCCTGCGCCCCGTTCTCGTCGTGCTGGAGCACCAGGACGACGCTGCGCCGGAAGACGTCCCCGACAGTGCGAGGGGTCGCGACCAGCAACTTGCCGGTGGAGTACTCGATGCTCACACGTGCATTCTCGCGCAGGCAGATCCGAATCCGTGGGCACATGGCGCAGGTCCGTCATTGACAGAGCATCCGCGATCCTGCGCCATCACTGACGAGCCTGCTCGATGTCGAGACCCGACCGGGCAAACAGAAGGTCCGACCGGCAGCTGCCGGTCGGACCTTCCCCTTGTTCAGATCGTGTTGCTTGAGATCGTGTCAGTCGCGCGAGCCACGGTAGCCACGCGGGCCGTCGTTGTTGCGACGCGGGCCGGCTCCGGAGCCGCCGCGGCCGCCACCACCGAAGGTGCGACGGAAGGGCTTCTTCTCGCCCTCAAGCACACGCCTCGACTGGCTGGACGGGATCGGCACACCGCTGGGCACGCACGCACCGGTGGAGACCAGCAGATCGTCGCCCGGAGTTGCCCGGGTTGCCACCACGTCGACGCCGGCCTCACGGGCCAGTCGCTCCATGCCGCGCTTCTGGTGCGGGAGCGCCAAGGTGATGACGCTGCCCTTCTCGCCGGCGCGAGCCGTGCGCCCTGAGCGGTGCAGGTAGTCCTTGTGATCGGCCGGCGGGTCAGCCTGCAGGACGACGCCAATGTCGTCCACGTGAATGCCGCGGGCTGCGACGTCCGTAGCGACCAGAACCGGCAGGCTGCCGTCCTTGAACGCATTGAGCACCCGGTTGCGAGCATTCTGGGCGAGTCCACCATGCAGCGCGGCGGCGAAGACTCCCTGCTCACGAAGCTGTTCGGCCACGCGGTCCGCACCAAGCTTGGTACGCACGAAGACCAACGTCCGGCCTTCACGGTTGGCAACCTCTGCAGTGATCGACTTCTTGTGCTGCGGATCGATGAGCAGGATGTGGTGATCCATCGTGGTGACGCTCGCTGTGACGTCATCGGTGGAGTGGGTGACGGCGTCGTGGAGGTAGCGCTTGACAACCTCGTCGACGCCGCGGTCCAAGGTGGCGGAGAAGAGCAACCGCTGGCCGCCCTCGGGGAGAGCATCAAGGATCGAGGTGATCTCGGGCAGGAAGCCCATCTCGGCCATGTGGTCGGCCTCGTCGAGGATCATGACCGCGATATCGGTGAGCTGGACGGCTCCGCGTTCGATGAGGTCCTTGAGCCGGCCCGGGGTAGCAATCAGCAGGTCGACACCACGGTCCAGAGCCATCAGCTGCGGCGGGTACGGCATACCGCCCGCAACCAGCTTGTGACGCAGGCCCATCACGTGCACGTACGGCTCGAGAGCGTCGCTGATCTGCATCGCGAGCTCGCGGGTCGGGGTCAGGACCAGAGCGCGGGGACGACGAGCCAGGGCCCTCTCACCAGCGGCGAGTCGGGCCAGGGTCGGCAGGCCGAAAGCGAAGGTCTTGCCGGAGCCGGTCTGGCCGCGGCCAAGCACGTCGCGCCCAGCCAGGGCGTCCGGGATCGTGGCGGTCTGGATGGGGAACGGGGTCGTGATGCCTTCGCGCGCGAGGCGCTCGACAAGTGCGGCCGGCAGACCGAGGGCAGCGAACTCGTTGTCCTCGGAGACGGTCACGGGCGTCGTGTCGATGACCGGCCGCGGGGTGTGCTTCTCGTAGGTGCGGGCCGGACGATCCGTGCGCTTGCCGTAGTTCTCGTCGCGCTTGAAGTCCGAGCGGGCTGCGCCGGGCTCGCGCTTCTCGTAGCTGCGGGCCGGACGGTCGCTGCTGTTGCTGCGAGGCGCGCGGTCGTCACGGTCGCCGTACGAACGGGCCGGACGGTCGTTGTTGTACGTGCGCGGCGCGCGGTCGTCACGGTCGCCATACGAGCGGGTCGGACGGTCGCTGCGGTTGCTGCGAGGCGCAC
>JABBOX010000172.1 GCA_012927555.1 Phycicoccus sp. | reverse complement strand
GCATCCTGACGGGCTACTCGAACTCCAGGTCGGAGGGCTACAACCGCCTGGCCAAACACCAAGGCCGCAACGCCTTTGGGTTCCGCAACCCAGTCAACCAACGACGACGGATACGGTGGTCGTGTACCCGCCAATACCGGCGGGCCTCAGCCGCGAGAAGCACGTTGCCCGCTTAAGTCTGAAGAGCCGGTAAACAGGGCGAGAATGACGAAGGCCCACTTGAGAACCGGATGCGCTGGCGTGCTGCGGATATCGACGCTGATGAACACGACCGAGAGACCCGAGAGAACAAACCACGCGAGCATTGCGCCCGAACCCATAATTGAGGACCTTCAGCTTACTAGTTTGATGCCTCATAAAGAGGGGGTATCCGGTTCGGTTCTGCTGCATGTCGGAAGACCATCCGGTACCACCACGATCCAAGACACCAGAGTGTGGTGGTCAGGATTGTGCCTCCTGCGACGACAAGCCCTCCCAAGACCAAACCAAGCACCGAGAGTCCGTAATGGTATGAAACGGCTGAAGCTAGCAACAAGACAGTGGAGAGAAGGTAGGAGAACTGTCGTGGCCTTGGCGTTGACGGCAGGGCTGGCGCGTGAACGAGGTGCCGAACGCTGAAATTGTAAAGCAGATCAATAATCATGGCATCGGGAAATAGGGCCCCGCTGAGGGTAACAAGGGCCATTGACCCAAGCCATATCGGCGACTGAAAGATCAATCCGATCACAATCAA
The DNA here is from genome assembly GCA_012927555.1 of Phycicoccus sp. GTDB lineage: Bacteria > Actinomycetota > Actinomycetes > Actinomycetales > Dermatophilaceae > UBA4719. The sequence goes on along the minus strand of JABBOX010000172.1, from coordinate 3,993 downwards.
CGTGGTGCCCACAGCGGGGGTGAAGCGCAGCGGCAACACGATACGTGCTTTAGCGTCCTTATCAAGCTTCTCAAAACCTTGGTTATTGAGGTTAGCTTCTGCAAAGGCACTTAGTCTTGTCATTTTCAGAGTCCTCTCCGAGTTTGTCCTACAGCTGGCGGAACGGGCCGAAACCGGCGTCCACGCCAAGTAGCGGTAGCGGATGTGAGCATCAGGTAACGGTGAGCTGCGTATACATTCCGGCGGTGTAGTGGCCGGCGAGGTTGCAGACCAGTTCGTATTGCCCGGGTGCCAGGGTCACAGTCACCCAGCCTGAGGTACCCGGCACGATTCCCTCGCCGGCGCCTGCGCCATTGGTCTTGGATGCTTCGCCGAGGCTGCCCCCCTCATCGACCCTGGCGTCGCCGCCGATCGGGCGAGCACCGACACCTCGAGAACTGAGAAGCGGGAGGACGACCATTTCGTGATTGATGGTCCCGGAGTTGGTCACCAGGAAGGACACGGTCCCATGGGGTGCTGTCGCGTGGTCCGCGCTCAAACGCATACCGCCGCCGTTCATCATGCTGCCGCCCTGGCCCGTCATGCCGTTGCCTCGGGCCGTCATGCCGTTGCCTCGGGCCGTCATGCCGTTGCCTCGGGCCGTCATGCCGTTGCCTCGGGCCGTCATATGTCCGCCCATATCCGTCAGCTCAACGTTCACCACCGTCCCGGGAAGGCTGGGTGCCGGACGCGAGGAGGTGGGGAGGAATCCGAAGCCGCTGTGGCTTACCCCGCCACGCAGACTGGACGGTCCAGAAGAAGGGCCAATGGCGCCGACCGCCACCGACGCAGAGGCGACCAGGGCGATCACCGCCGCGGCCAGCGACCCGACCACCAGGGGACGTCTCACGGCACTCATTTCCGATCGCCACGTGCGGTCAGGATGGCGGCCCGTTGGGCCTGCCATGGCTCGACGTCGATCTGCCCATTGGCCAGGCGGCGGTCGAGGATCTCCAGCGCCGACTCACCCGTATCGCGGGTCGTCCCGCTACCGTTGCCGGGCAGCAGACGCACCACCAGCCAGATGACCAACAAGATCAACGCGAGCCAGAACGCGCCCATGCCAAGCCATCCGAACGAACCCATTCCGCCGCCGCCATACCAACCCATCATGGTGAACTCCTTTGTCGTTTGCCCGGTTCCTCCGGGCTACCTCCACACTGGCGCCCGCGTGCTGCGATCGGGTCGAGGAACCACGAAGAAACGATGTAGAAGCGCGTCGAACCCGCGCCTTTCGAGAAGACCCCCAGGGGTGGAGGAGAACCCGCGGGAGAGCTCAGCGCATCACCAGCGCCGCAGTTGCCGCCAGTGCCACGAGCGACGCGGAGCCCAGCATGACCATCGGTCCGTGGACCGTCGTTCTCGGGATTCCCCGCAGCGGGAAGAGCAGCTGCCGTCCGGCTGTGTAGGCGCCGATTCCGGCGACGAAGACGAGACCTCCGGCACTGGTTCCGACCAGCAGGACCGCCGCGAGGGCGAGAGCGCCGACGACTCCGGAGAGCGAGGACTCCAACAGCTGCACCGGGATGCGGCGAACACCGAGGCGCCGATCCGAGGACCAAACGCCCCAGCGTGAGCTGGTGGGGCGGCCCGCGCAGCACCCGCCCAGCAGACAGCCGAATCGCCCCACCATCATGCCCAGCAGCAGGCCTGGCGCCGTCGCGTCGAGCACCAGGCCCGGCGACAACCCCAGCAGCAAGGAGCCACCGAACAACGTGGCGACCGCAACCAGCACGAAACCCTGAATCGACATGCCGGGCGTCAGAAGGGTCCGACGCTCCCTCGGGTGGGTGGCGAGGTAGTACGTCTTGGCGCCCAGCAGTCCGAGGAAACACGTCGCCAGCGACAAGGCAAGCAGCCGCGGTATCGGAAGCCCGAGACGCGAGGCCAGCAAACCCTGGATGACCAGCGCCAAGGCGGTGCCGGTGCCGACCAGCGCCGGCCAGGCCCCGAGGCGCACGCCGGGCGCGAGGACATTGACCACCGGCCCGAAGGCCGTGGTGCCGACGGCCGTGCCGTTCGGCAGCCGCGGGTCGGTGACCGACATCCAGTCCGCTGGTGACTCCGGCGGAGCCGGCTCCACCGGGGTGGCCGTGACGTCCCAGGTGCCGTACGGGAGGTTGGGGACCCTGGTCGTGATAGCGATGCGACCGCTTCCGGGGACGACGTTGTCGACCGTGGCCAGGGCGGTGAACGTCTCGCTCTTGCCTTCTGTTGGCTGCTCTCGAAGGCGTCCGCCGATGTGCACCCGGACGGTGTAAGGGGCGCCGTCGGGTGCGGCGTCGAACCAGTAGGTGACGCCCAGAGTCTGCGGGTCCTTCTCCGCGAGGGCTTGGCAGGTGAAGGAGCTCATCTCCACGGGCGTGGAGCCGGAGCGCAGGGCAAGCCGTGGCTGGCGCAGTTGCGAGATTGTGGTTGGCGTGGCCACCGCAGGGGTCGTCGGCGCGCTGCGTGGCGGCGATGATGTGGGCGGCGCTTCCTGAGCTGCTTTGAGCAGGGCCTGGGCTGACAGGGGGGCCTGTCCCGGGTTCGGCCGCGAACCTCGCGTCGGCTCGGGCGGGCGAATGCGGCGCGAGGAACCATCAGATGGCCGTCCCGCCTTCACCGCTGAGCTCTTGCGCACGAAGGCACTGCCGTTGGGCCGCAGTCCCAACCGAGAGTCGTTGTAGGTCATCGGGTTCTCCTCAAGGTCGGGGCAAGTAGCCCAGTTGCTGGTACCGGGGGCGGTGCCCGGCTGGCCAGGTGCTCGCCGGGCCTGAAACAGCCCTGCCCCGCGAGGTCGCTAGGACTTGCCCGGGTCGGCGCTGAAGCTCTTGGCGCATCCCTTTCCGCAGAAGTAGTACGTGTGGCCCTCGTGATCGACGGTTGCGGCGGCCGTGGCTGGGTCCACGCTCATACCGCAAACCGGGTCCATCGCCTTGGGGGAGTTCTCGGACATGTCGTGCTCCTTCTCTTGATCGCGTCCGACCTCCACCACCGGGTCGGTGGCTGGTACGCGGACGTTGTCGGGGATGGCACCGGGCCTGAAGCCGCGGAGCCGGTTGGCGTTGGTCACCACGGACAGCGGCCGGGCAGCTCTCGGCCCTTCGGCCGCAGCACCCTGAAGCCGACCTGCTTGACCATGTCGCGCACCGCGTTGGCCCCCAACGGGGCGGAGCTGGTCACGATCAGCGGTGACCGACCACCAGCAACGAGGTCCATCGCCGTAACCGTCACGCCCGAGATCGAATGGACTCTCTCAAGGACCGCAGCCATACAGGAGTCACAAACCATCCCGTCGACCGCGTACATGGCTGTACTCATCGTGACTCCTCTCGACTCGCTCGGGCTGGCACAGTGCCTTCGACCGGTTACGGTGCACTCCAGATACCCCAAGGGGGTATTCCAAACATAAGGTCGCGATCATGTCGCCACGACCTCGAAATCGTGAAGATTCCGTCAAGATCGAGGCCTGTCGGTGTGCTGAAAGGGCACCCGGACGCTCGAGCCGAAAGACTCCGACAGAGAGAAGAACCCGATGGTGCATCTCCCTGATGCCGCCGAACGATCAGCAGCAGCCTCCGCGAGTGCGTTTTGCTGGCGACACATCCTCGACCCGGACGCTGGTGTCGGAGGGCGCCGGACTGTCCTGCGGACTCATCGATGGGTCCACGGCGCCTCCCGGCTGCGTTCCCGGTGCACGACGGCCGGTGTCGGATCCATCCTGCGGTGTCGTCTCCGGCTCGTGGCCTTCGTTGGTGCGACCCCCGCCGCACCCGCCTCCATGACCAGACTTGCCATGGCCACGGTGCATCCCGAAGTGCATGAACGCCATCCCTCCAACAGCAAGGACCTGGGGTTCACCCCGGATGGCGGACACCTTGATAGCGGGATTCATGATCCCGCAGGCAGGATGTCTTCATGTCGGGCAAGCGCAAGCGCACGAGTTACACACCGGCCTTCCGTCGCGAGGCG
>JABBOX010000106.1 GCA_012927555.1 Phycicoccus sp. | reverse complement strand
CACCCCCGCCAGCCCACGCCTGGTGCGCGGTCCGGCTTGGCCCGCCCCGGCCGCCTCCCGCTGCGCCGGCCCGCAACCCCGCCGGCCCCCCAACGCCCCGCCCGGGACCCGGGCGCCGCGCTAGGGGGTGATGATGACCGGAGTACCGCCCGAGACGAGCTGCCAGTCCATGCTGGCGAACGTCGGCGGATCGATGACCTTGTGGCTGGTGACCCAGTCGATGATCAGCTGGCGGATCTCCGCCTGGGCGTTGTAGACCACCGGCGCGGTCTTGACACCGGGGAACCCGCCGCCGCCGGACTGCCGGTAGTTGTTGATCGCCACGACGAACTCCGCCGCGAGGTCGACGTCCGCACCGCCGTACTTCAGGTTGAAGATGCGCGAGCCCGGAGCCTTTGCCACGTCGATGTCGTAGGTCAGCGGCGCGTCCAGACCGCCCATGACGTCGTAGTTGTAGTCCGGCGTGCCGTTCGGGGCCACCGGGGTGACAGCGTTGGTGAGATCGCTCGGGATGAACGGTCCGGTGCCGGAGACCTTCTTGAAATACACGGCCGACTTCTCCAGGTATTCCTTGACCTGTGCGCCCGTGAAGATGATGCCGAGCAGCGTGTTGTCGTAGATGTAGAGGCCCGCGACATCGCGCACGCTCACGGCCCCGAACGGGATGTTCGCGTCCTTGTAGAAGGGCGCCGCGATCGACAGGATCGGCAGGTCAGCCGCCGGGGTTCCGGCGATCGCAGCGCGCACCGCCTGGGCCTGAACCAGGTTGATGAAGTCCAGTGCCGCGGTGTCCTCATAACGGGCGGTGGCGCACGACATCGCGGCGGTGCAGCTGCCGATCACACCGTTGACGTACGTCATGACCGTGTCGTGGTCCGCGGTGAGTAGCTCCTTCACGTGAGGGTCCTCGGCGACGGTGTTGCTGTTCAGGATGCTCGACCCGACGCTCTGCACGACCCATCGGTTTCCCCGCTTGACCAGGGCCAGGTCGATGAGGGAGAGCCGCATGCCCCATCGCAAGGGCTCGGTCAGCACGACCTCGGAACCGGTGACCTCGTTGCGGACCCGCCGCTCTGCGATCTCCTGGTGCGCGTGTCCGACCAGGATCGCGTCGATGCCCGGAACCTGTTGCGCCACAAGGGTCGCGGCGTTCTCGGGGTAGGGCAGGGCGTCGCCATACGACGACGATGTCACTGCCCCTGAGTGCGCAGCCACAATCACGACGTCCACGCCCGACGCACGCATCCGGGGCACCCAGATCTTGGCCTGCTCGACCAGGCCCGGGAAGGACATCTTTCCCTCGACGTTGGCCTTGTCCCAGATCGCGATGCCTGGGTTGGTCAGGCCGAGGATGCCGACCTTGATCGGCTGTTCACCCTCCACCATGACGGTCTTGATGATGTACGGCGCAAAGGCAGGCAGTCCGGTGTGGGCGTCCAGTGCGTTGGCGCCGAGCAGCGGGAAGTCGAGCTGGTCGGCGAAGGCACGCAACAAGGGGATGCCGTAGTTGAACTCGTGGTTGCCCAAGGCCGCGGCGTCGTAGCCGATCTGGTTCATCGCCGCCGCCATCGGGTGCACGTGGCCGTTGGTGATGGGGGCGATGCGCGCGAAGTAGTAGGCCAGCGGCGTCCCCTGGATCGTGTCACCTGCGTCGATCATCAGCGTGTTCTCACGGCCGCGTTGTTCCCGTACGGCCTCGACGAGCGTGGCCACCTTGGCCAGACCGATGTCGTTCGCGGCGGAGTCGTTGTACTCGGTGTTCTTGAAGTAGTCCCAGTTGAACACGCAGCCGTGCAGGTCGGTCGTGCCCATGATCGTCAGCTTGACGGGGGTACCCGGACGATGCGGGGGCCGCCGGCTCGAGGCCTCGGCGGGGCTCATGCCGGCCGCCGTCAGCGCGCCTGCTGCCGCCACGCTGGCAAGCATGGTGCGGCGGGTGACGGGTGTGGTCATAGGTGTTGTCATGGGGCACTCCTCGGGTCGCGACCCTCGTCGGCGACGGAATGCGCCGGTGAGCTTGCTGCAGACAATAAGGATCAAACCACACAAAACGTGCAGTCGCTCGCCCACCCCTCGACCCCGTGCCACGCCTACGAGATCACCTCATTCGCAGTGCGGACCGCAGCCAACTAGTGGTGTGTCTCCAAAATAAATAGCCGCTGTTTGGTAGGCTGTTCGCATGAACAATGCCGCAGCCCCATTGGTCATGTCGCCCGGTCAACGCGAGGCGCTGGCCATACTGTCCCGGTCCTCGACCGCGCCCCATCGAGAGGTGAAACGGGCCAAGGTGTTGTTGCTGGCCGCCGACGGTGTGGCGAACTCCACGATCGCCGCGACCTTGGGAGTTACCCCGGTTACGGTCCGCTCGTGGAGGGGCAGGTTCGCCAGTGAGGGGCTAGCCAAGTTCGGCCAGGTCCGTGAAGGACGTGGGCGTAAACCGGGGATCTCGGCGGACAAGATCGAGGAGATCGTCCGCCTCACCCAGCACGAAAAGCCTTCTGGTGAAACGCATTGGAGCTGCCGGACCATGGCAAAGCAGGTCGGGGTCTCGCCGGCCACGGTCCAGCGGATCTGGTCCGGGCGCGGCCTCAAGCCGCATCTGGTCAAGACGTTCAAGCTTTCAAACGACCCACTGTTCGAGGAGAAGCTCATCGATGTCGTCGGGCTCTACCTGAACCCTCCCGAGAACGCGGTCGTGTTGTGCATGGACGAAAAGACCTCCATCCAGGCACTGGACCACACCCAGGCCTCACTTCCGATGACCAAGGGCCGGGCCGGCACGATCACCAGCGATTACAAGAGGCACGGCACCACCACACTCTTCGCCGCCCTCAACGCCCTCGACGGCACCGTCATCGGTACCTGCATGGACAAACACCGCCACGAGGAGTTCCTGAGGTTCCTGGCCACCATCGACAAGGAAGTACCCAAAGGCCTTGCGGTTCATATGATTCTGGACAACTACGCCACCCACAAACATAAGGACGTCAAGGCCTGGCTCGCCAAACACCCCCGGTTCCAGCTGCACTTCACCCCGACATCCTCGTCCTGGCTGAACCTGGTCGAACGGTGGTTCCGAGACCTGAGCGGCAAGGCGCTACGCCGAGGCGTCTTCCACAGCGTTCCCGACCTGATCGCCGCCATCGAGAAATACATGCAGGTCCACAACATCGAACCCAAAGCCTTCGTCTGGACCGCCACCGCAGAATCCATCCTGACCAAAGTCCGCCGCGGCCGAGTCGCCCTCAACCAAACAGTCAGTCAATGACGAGACACAGCACTAGTTTCGGGTCTCACGCCCTCAGCCGCACCAGGAACGGAGTCAAGAGATGGCCGACGTCCGGCGATAGCGCCCAGTCGAAGGACATATGGCGTCGCGCATATCGTGCCTCTGGTTGCGCTGGATCAGCACCAGACGCTCCGGCGATTTGAGACCATCTGGGGCAACCCAATCACCTATCACCGGACGGTGCGCACGCCGGCAGACCAGCATCAGTTCATCAGTTCATGCACTCAACGCGGCATAGCGCGTTCGTTCCAAGGTTCTGCCAGGCTTAGCGCCGTGAAAGCACCGAAGTGGTTCAGGGTGATCTTCGTGGCACCGAATGGCTGGAAGTACGAGATGACCGGTCAAGCAAGTTCTGATGTCGAAGCCGTGAGTCTCGCCGATGAAATGCTGGAGCACGTCGAGCGCATTGGAATCAAGGACTACCTGCAGTCGGACGGGCTGACTGTTACCCCTCCAGCGCGACTCAGTGTGGAGGGTGTCGACCTCCACGATGCAGGACCCGGCTTCGGGCTGGCGATCACTGATCCGCAAGGCAATGTGACCCGTAAATAGCCCCTTGCTGGAGTCGCACGGCCTTCCGCTCATCAAGCATGAGAGTGAGTCCCGATTGGCGAACGTGTAGCGGTGTCCGAATGTGTTCGACACGAGAAGGGCTGTGCTGTCCCGCAGGGGTGTGCCTGCGGGACACCACATGGAACCGTCAGCCGACCTTGGTGCCGATGCCTATGACGTTGCGAGTTCGCTCTCGCTCCACGGCCCGATAGACAGTGGAGCGGGCGACGCCGAACAAGTCGGCGAGCTCAGCGGTGCTGTACTCGCCACCCTTGAGCAGAGCCACCAGGTGCGCTTCTTGCCGTTGATTGAGCTTGGGCTGCTTACCACGCAAACGCCCTTTGGCTTTGGCGACCTTCATGCCCTCCCGGGTGCGCAGCCGAATCAGGTCGGACTCGAACTCGGCCACCATCGCAAGCACGTTGAATAGCAGCCTTCCAACTGGATCGGTCGGGTCGTAGACCGACCCGCCCAGGTTGAGACGAACCTGGCGAACGGTGAGCTCGTCGGCGATGGCTCTGGCGTCGGGCAGCGACCGGGCAAGCCGGTCGAGCTTGGTCACCACCAGCGTGTCACCCTCGCGGCAAGCGGCCAGGGCTTCTCTCAGACCGGGACGTTCCCGGTTGGTGCCGGTCAGGCCGTGGTCGACGTATACCCGGTTGTCGGCCACCCCGAGGGCGGCCAGGCCGTCACGCTGAGCGGTCAGGTCCTGCTGATCGGTGGAGCATCGGGCGTACCCGATGAGTAGCGCCACCATGGCGCACCTCCTACAACTTGGCCGGCCCGACGCAGCGCCCCGGCTACCGGTGACGGCCAAGGCCGCTACCTTCACCCCACCCCTCTTCCACGTTCCGCGACAGGATCCCCGACCGGGCGCGCGCTGGGTGCTGCCTGCCAAGCGTGCCGACGGGCCGGGGCTGGGTTCGATCGATCTGGACGTAGATTTCGGAAGTGACGGTGAGCGCGTCCCGGCTCCATAC
>JABBOX010000284.1 GCA_012927555.1 Phycicoccus sp. | reverse complement strand
CACCGAGGTCAGACCGAGCACCATGACCGGACGTGAAGGCGTGGCCTCCTCGACCGTGTCGCCGTGCTCGTCCAGCATGGCGCGGACGCGGCCGTAGCCACCGCCGGCCACGATGGAGTCACCGATGCGAAGCGTTCCGGACTGGACCAGCACCGTGCCGACGGGGCCACGGCCCTTGTCGAGGTGGGCTTCGATCGCCACGCCGCGCGCGTCCTTGTTGGGGTTGGCCCGCAGGTCGAGCGCCGCATCGGCAGTCAGGAGCACTGCCTCAAGAAGCGTGTCGATGTTGGTGTGCTCCTTGGCAGAGACGTTGACGAACATCGTCTCGCCGCCGTACTCCTCTGCCACCAGGTTGTATTCGGTGAGCTGCTGGCGGACCTTGTCGGGGTTTGCCCCCTCCTTGTCCACCTTGTTGACGGCGACCACGATCGGCACACCGGCGGCCTGGGCGTGGTTGAGCGCCTCGATCGTCTGAGGCATCACGCCGTCATCGGCAGCGACCACGAGGATCGCGATGTCCGTGACCCTGGCACCTCGGGCACGCATCGCCGTGAAGGCCTCGTGACCGGGAGTGTCGATGAACGTGATGGGACGCTCGATGCCCTCGTGATGCGTGAGGACCTGGTAGGCACCGATGTGCTGGGTGATGCCACCCGCTTCACTCTGCTGGACCTTCGCGGAACGGATCGCGTCGAGCAAGCGGGTCTTTCCGTGGTCGACGTGACCCATGACGGTGACGACCGGCGGACGGGCCTCGAGGTCCTCTTCGCCCTCTTCGGCCAGCTCGGCGTCAAGGTCGATGTTGAACTGTCCGAGCAGCTCGCGCTCTTCGTCCTCAGGCGACACGACCTCGATCTCATAACCGAGCTCGGTCCCGAGCAGTCGGAACGTGTCCTCGTCCAGAGACTGCGTGGCTGTGGCCATCTCACCGAGGTGGATGAGCACCGTGACAAGACTCGCCGGGTTGGCGCCGATCTTGTCGGCGAAGTCGGTCAGCGAGGCACCACGACGCACGCGGATGACGGTCTTGCCGTCGCCGCGGGGAACCGTGACACCGCCGAGCGACGGGGCCTGCATCTGCTCGAACTCCTGACGCTTCGCGCGCTTGGACTTGCGTCCACGCACGGGACGTCCGCCACCACGGCCGAAGGCGCCCTGGGTGCCACCTCGGCCACCGGGACCACCGGGACGACCGCCACCGCCACCGGGACGACCAGCGAAACCGCCACCACCGCCGGGGGCGCCACCGCCACCGGGACGACCAGCGAAACCGCCGCCAGCACCGGGACGTCCAGGCGCGCCACCGCGAGCGGGGCGGTCACCGGGGCGTCCGATGGCCGCACGATCGGGCATCATTCCGGGGTTGGGACGCGGACCGCCCGGACGGGGGCCACCGGCGCCAGCGGGAGCCGGACGGCCACCCTGCGGACGGGGCATGCCCTGGCTCGGCGCGAACGGGTTGTTGCCGGGGCGAGCAGCAGGGGTCGCCTCGCGACCCTCACGGGTCTCACCGCGGGGCTCACGGCTCTCGCGGTCACTTCGAGGCATGCCCTGGCTCGGCGCGAACGGGTTGTTGCCGGGTCGGGGAGCCCCAGGACGGGGACCTGGACGCGTGGCGTCGCCACCGGCTTCGCGTGCCGCAGGCGCCTCGGGGGCAGCAGGGGCACCGGCCTTGGCAGCGGCGGTCTTGGGAGCAGCAGTCGCGGGGACAGTGCTCTCCGGGACGTCGGCGAACGGACGGGTGACCGGCTTGGGCCTAGGCGTGGGAGCGCCAGGACGCGAGGGGGTTTCGGGGGCGCTCACAGTGGCTGGGGCGGCTGCGGCCGTCGGAGCACCGGGAGCCTCTGTGACAGCCACAGGTGTGACGGTCACAGCGGGGGCCGCGGCAGCGCCGGGCTTGGCAGCCGACTTCTTGGCGGTGGGCGCGGCGCCGGCATTGGCGTCGGAAGCCCCTGCGGAAGTCAGGTGTGCGGGGAACGTCTCGCGAATCTTGCGGACGACCGGGGGTTCAATGGTCGACGACGCCGACCGGACGAACTCGCCCTGTTCTTTCAAATGGTTGAGCAATATCTTGCTCTCGACTCCGAGCTCTTTTGCGAGCTCGTAGACACGGACCTTAGCCACGTTTCTCCTTCATCTTTGGCCCGGGCAAGAGATGAAGCGCGGACCGTCGTTAGTGCTGGGTGTTGCTCATCGGTGAGTACTCATCGGGTGCTCATCAGCGTCAAACCCGCTTTCGCGTTCGGAAACTTGCTGAACCGGCAGCTCCGGGGTGGAGCCGTCAGTTGTGACGACGGACTGCGCGTGGGCCTCGACGTATGCCCTCACATCCGCCAGCTCGAGCTGGGCCTTGACATGCAGGGCCCGCCCGAATGCTTTGCGGCGTAAGGCGAGATCGAGACACTCCGGTGTTGGGTGCAGCCAAGCGCCACGCCCTGGTAACCGGAGCCGCGGATCGGCAACGACCCTGGCAATGTGCTCACCGGTGTCGTCCCACTCCGCTACAACTCGCAGCAATGCTGATCGATCATCGCGACGACGGCAACCCACGCACGTACGTGTCACACGTTGGGTTGGCCGCTGACGGATACGTCGCAACCGATCGGTCTCCACCACTCTACTGCCTAGTGCTCACGGTCCGTGCCAGCATCGGCCTCAGGAGCACCCTCATCGTGCGCAGGCGCGGTGTCAGAACGAATGTCGATGCGCCAGCCGGTGAGCTTGGCGGCCAGGCGCGCATTCTGACCTTCCTTGCCGATCGCCAGCGACAGCTGGTAGTCGGGGACGATCACCCGGGCCGAACGCATCTCCAGGTCGACGATCTCGACCGAGTTGACCCGCGACGGTGAGAGCGCGGCCGCAACGAAGGCACGGGCGTCCTCCGAGAAGTCCACGATGTCGATCTTCTCGCCGTGCAGCTCGGCCATGATCGCGCGTACCCGGGCACCCATCGGGCCGATGCAGGCGCCCTTGGCATTGACACCGGGGATCTTTGAGTGGACGGCGACCTTGGTCCGGTGCCCCGCCTCACGGGCCAGTGCGGCGATCTCGACCGTGCCGTCGGCAACCTCGGGGATCTCGAGGGCGAACAGCTTGCGAACCAGGTTGGGGTGGGTGCGCGACAGGCTGATCTGGGGTCCGCGCTGACCACGCTTGACGCTGACCACGTAACAGCGCAGACGCTGACCGTGGACGTACTTCTCCCCCGGCACCTGCTCGGCCAGGGGCAGCGACCCCTCGATGGCCCCGAGGTCGACCATGACGTAACGCGGATCGCTGCTCTGCTGGATGATCCCCGTGATGATGTCGCCCTCGCGGCCATGGAAGTCGCCCATGATCGCCTCGTCCTCGAGGTCACGCAGTCGCTGCACGATCACCTGACGTGCCGTCGACGCCGCGATCCGCCCGAAGCCGGCCGGTGTGTCGTCGAACTCGGGACCGGGCTCTGAGCGCTCTTCGGTCTCAGGGTCGAGGACGCCCTCGTCGCGGGCCCACACGATCACGTGGCCGGTCTTGCGATCCAGCTCGACGCGGGCAAGGCGCCGTGCGCCCTCGGTGCGGTGGTAGGCCACGAGCATCGCCTGCTCGATCGCCGGGATGATGATGTCGAGAGAGATGTCCCGTTCACGCTCAAGGCCGCGCAACGCCGCCAGGTCGATATCCATCAGCTCTCCTCATTCATGGTGCGATCCGGGTTGGCGCGAGCGAACTCGACCTGCACCTGGGCACGCGCGACGTCGGCATACGGGATGCGCAGCTCGGTCTCTGGTTCTTTCTTGGTCGCCGCCACGAGCAGCGTCGCCTCGACGGGCCCGGCGGCGACCAGACGGCCAACGATCGGCTCGTCCTCTGCGCCATGGACGCGCGAGATCTCGACGAGCCGGGTGACGTTGCGCCGGAAATGACGCGGTTCAACGAGGGGGCGGTCGACACCGGACGACCCGACCTCGAGAACGTAGGGCGCGTCACCCGTCGCGTCCGAGGCGTCCAGCGCGACGCCGATGGCTCGGGTGGCTTCGGCGACCTCGTCGAGCGAGAGCGGCTCGACCACACTGGACTCGTCAGAAGGGTCGAGACCGGAGAGATCACGGTCGAGCCAGATACGGACCAGCCGACGCTTGCCGGCGGGCGTCACGGCCACGTCCTCGACCATGAGTCCGAGCTCGCCAAGCGGCCCCGGGAGCTCAGCTGTGCCCTGAAGATCAAGCAGGACCTGGCGAATGCGTTCCTGAATGCTCACCTGCCGCCTCCGCTTCCTGCTCTTCTCGAATGCCGTCACCCGGCGCGCCTATGCGCACGGTGGTCGTCGAGGTCAGTCTATCGGCGCGAACCCGGTGCTCACAGCCACTGCACGCGGTCGTGCCATCATCGAGCCCATGCCCGCGAACGACCGTATGCCGTGCCTCTGGTCCCGCAGGTCGCTCTTGGTGGCTCTGACCGTGGGTTCGATGACGGCGCTGTCCGGATGTTCGGTGCGACTGACGGACGACGTACCGCGCACACCGACTCCCCCGCCGCGCCAGCCGATGCCCGACGAGCAGGCCCTGCTGACGGCGCGACGGGACGCCGTGCGGTTGCGTGACCTGGCCGCGTCGATAGGTGGCGCGGCCACTGCCACAACCGAGCTGCTGACGACCAAGCTGCTCGCGACAGTGCATGGGCTGCAGGCCGAGGTCTTCGAGTCAGCACTCCGGTCGGGCGGGGTGCCGCCGGTCGAGATCGCCGGCACTCCAACAACCACACCCCCGACGCAGGCCGCGGCGGGGATCGGCGAGCTCATCGCTGCCGAGGGTGAAGCGCTGTCCGCTCAGGCCCTGTCAGTCCTCGCACGGATCTCCGTAGAGCGAGTCGCACTGTTCGGGTCCATGACGGCTCAGCGGGCGGCGGCAGTGCGGCTGCTGGGTGGCCGTCTGCCCGTTGCCGGGCCACTCACCGCACCGACCGGTGAGCTCGCCGCTGCGCTGCTTGAGGCGATCCCGTCTGCTGTCTATGGCT
>JABBOX010000008.1 GCA_012927555.1 Phycicoccus sp. | reverse complement strand
CGCAAGCGGCGTCACTCCTCGATCGGCATGCTGACCCCAGTACTCTTCGAAAAGCACCAACTTCAGGCGGCACAAGCCGCCTGAACGCGTGTCCACCGTTCGGGGTGAACCTCAAGGGTGAGGGTCAGTCGGGGCGGGGGCGGGGGTCGGGGTTTGGGTCGGGGCGAGGGTTGGGGTTGGGGTTGGGGTCGGAGTCGGCGTGTTGGCAAACTGGGGAACGGCGCGGTCGTTCAAGGAACCGCTGAAGCTCTCGTAGGCGAACCCGCCCGCCACCAGAACCACGGCACTCACGACCGCAACCGACAATCGGGTGCGCCGACGCCGTTGCTCACCCCGACGGCGTACCAGCGCCGCTGGTGCCAGGGCCGGTGCCGGGACGTCGGTAAACGACTCAAGACGCTTTTCGAGGTCAGACACGGGTTGCTCCTTCAGTGTCATCGGCGAGCAGGACGACGAGGGCCGCCCGCCCGCGGGAGAGCCGGGCTTTGACAGTTCCGACAGGCACCCTCGTCTCGTCCGCCACTTCTTTGACGGACAGGCCGCCGAGATGGTGCAGGACGATGGCCAACCGCTGCGCTTCAGGAATCTGCCTGAGGGCAGCGACGAGCGCGACCCGCGACGCGTCGAGCTCGGGGACGTTGGGCGGCGGGCCCTGCCGGCGCAGCAGACCGACGCCGACCTTTAGCCGGCGGAACCGCGAGATCGCCAGCCGGCAAGCCACCGTCCGAACCCATGCGGCGGGGGCTCCGTACTCGCTGATCGTCGACCAGCGTTGCCAGGCCCGCGCGTACGCCTCCTGGACGCAGTCCTGGGCCTCGGCCAGGTCGCCGGTCAGCGCGTGCACCTGCCGCACGAGAGCTGGTGCCGTCGACGCGTAGAAGTCGTCGAAGCGCTCTACCTCTGGCGACACCGATGCCACAGAATCCCCCTCGTCATGGAAGTCATCGCCGCAATGCTGCTAGTTGAAACACATGCTGCCACTTGTCACACGCATGGCGTGGGCAACGGGTTGCACGGCTCCCCCAAGCGACAAGCCCGACGCCCTGAGCGGACACCAGCAGTTTGTCACAAACACTTGACACAAATCGTGCGGACCGCAATCATCCTTCTTGTCGCAACCATCTGACACAAGTAAGGGACCTCATGAACGTTCGTATCGGCGTGCTCCTGGTTCCGCTCGTGGTTCCGCTCCTCCTGCTCGCGGTCTGGCTGGCGTGGTGGTCGCCGAGGTCTCGCCGCCCCCTTCAGCTCGATCCGTCGCACCGCAGCGCCCTGCTGGCCGGGCATCGCAAGGCGGCTGGCTGGCGTTGGGCAGGACTCGGCATCGGTGTGGTCGTGGCCGCCGTGACCGCCACGACCGCCAGTTTCGGGTTGCACAACCTTGGGGCGATGCTGGCGCCAACGGTCTTCGGCCTTTGCGTCATCGGTGGGGTCGTCGTCGGGGAGCTCACGACCATCCCGCGGCGTCAGGGCGTCCGGACGGCAGCCCTCGAGACGCGGACCATCGGCAACTACCTGCCCCGGAAGCTCGGCGGGTTGGTCGCGGCGAGCACCCTCGGCCTGGGCGCACTCCTGGTCACGACGACCCTGATGGGCTCCGCCGACGACCAGGGCCGGGCCGGGCGCAACCTGTTCCGAATGTGCAGTCCCGACAGGAGTGAGGGTGCGGGACCGTGGCCCGGCTCGTTCTACAGCGTGCCGTTGGGTATCGCGGTCGTGGTTGGCCTTCTCGGGGCAGCGCTGGCCCTGCGGACCATCGTGCTGCGACCCCGCAGCGGGTCGGATCCCGACCTCGTCGCCGGTGACGATATTTTGCGCCGCCGTTCGGCCGAGGCCGTGACCGCCGCGACGGGAGTCATGGTCGCCGCGTCGATGTCCGGGGTCGCGCTCGTCGCCGCAGGCGCGCTCCTGGGCTTCGGCTGTGCGCCCGCATCATGGACCATCCTCGGCATCACCCTGCTGGCAGTCGGGGCGCTCATGTTGCTCCTCACCGCCTGGTGCCTGGCCCTGCTCCTCGCCGGCCGGCGCCTCCCCCCGGTGGAGTCGCCAGACACGGTCGTCACCGGTCAGGCAGTGCGCCCATGAGCTCGGCTCTGACCATCACCCCTGATGACCCGACGCCCCCCTACGAGCAGCTCCGCCGTCAGCTCGTCGACCTGATCGAGGCCGGGCAGCTCGTGGAAGGTGAGCGACTCCCACCCTTGCGGCAGCTGGCCGGCGACCTCGGGCTGGCGGTCGGCACCGTCGCCAGGACCTACCGCGAGCTGGAGTCGGCGGGGCTTGTCAGGTCCCGCCGTGGCGGTGGGACCAGAGTCGCTCCGCTTGCGCCCAAACCTTCCCCCAGGGAACGCCAGGCTCGCCTGGCCGACCTCGCGGCGGCATACGTCATGAAGGCACGTGCCCTGGGCGCGAGCGACTCCGAGAGCGCCCGCGCACTCCATACCCAATCCATCTGAAAGGGCCGCCCCTGCAGGCCAGCAGGCTGCAGGGGCGGCCTTCAGCCGAGCCCCCTTCAACACACTCTTCGCCGTCCCTCTGTCGCGGCGACTCAGAGGCGCCTGAGGGCTTCATCCAGGGCTCGGTGTGCGGCGGTCGGGTCGAGCCCCAACTGGTGGGCGATGACCACCAGAGTGTCGGCGGCGGCGGACAGGTCCGTCGCTGTGGTTGTCACTCCTGACCCATCCAGCACGATCGTGCCGTGTCTGCCTGCCGTCTCGACCAAACCATCCCTGGCAAGCGCGTCGTACACCTTGTTGACGGTGGCGCGGGCGAGGCCGAGGTCGGTCGCGAGATGTCGGATGGGTGGCAGCTTGGTCCCTGGACGCAGCTGACCCGACGCGATCAAGCGCTCGATCTGGGCTCGGAGCTGTTCGAACAGTGGCACGGGCGAGCGGGTGTCGAGATGGACGATCATGACAGCTCGGAGCTCCACTTTCGCGGGGGCCGCGGGGACGCCCTGTGGAGCAGGACCAACGTGATGACGAAGCCGGCGATCACGGTGAGGTCCTGGACCAGCAGAAAGGGCCCGGTTCCGGCTCCCGGGACCTTCGACACGGTCCACGCTGCGGTGAGCACCGCTACGGCCAGCTCAAGTCGCGCAACAGACGTGCTGGCGAAGGAGCGCATCCGAAGGTCGACGGCCTGGGCCCGGTCTGAGAGAACCGGTCGTCGACGGCCGGTGATCGCAGCCTGGGTCGCTTCCGCGACGAGTGTCGCGATCAGTCCACCGATGGCGATCCACAGTGGCACAAGCCCGTGTCCGGTTGCGGCGACCAGCCCGCCCCCCACCAGCGAAGCAAGGCAGATGCCCCGTGCCGCTCGTATGACGTCGGGGCGGGACGCTCCCGCATGTTCGGCCAGGGAAGCACTCACTGTCGTCGATGCGGGTTCGCTGAGGCGAAAGCTCTCCGCCGAGAACGCGCCGACGAGCACTCCACCCAGTCCGCAGAACAACACATCCGCGAGCGGGTTCTGCTGACCGACGCCGATGGTGATCGAGCCGTACCAGCGGCCTCCCAGGATGACAGCGAACAGCGCCCCGAGAAGCCCGCCGGCCATCCTGTGACGTCGATGCCGTTGCAGATAGCGGGAGTACACATCAACCTCGGCCGGCGAGGACTCTGGCGTTCCGGCGATCCAGGCGACATCGCGGACCGAGACGTGAGTTCCCCCAACCGCCAGGGAGAGGCCGGCAGCGATGGCGATGCCCAAGGCGAGGAGCAGGACGGCGAACGACCCCATGCCAGCGCCGAGATTCACGTTGCTGCCCTCATGCCATGGACCTCTTTCTTTTGACCTATTGGCATAGTACGATGTGCCAATGATCGATGCAACCCACGCATCCAACACCGCTCCCGGGCTGGACCCGACGCTGTCGACGCTGATACCGCAGCGTTCGATCAGGAGGAACCTGCTCCTCGTGGCGGTGGCCCTGTTGCTGCTCGTCGGTCTATGGGTCTCACCGCAGGTGCTGCGTCCGTCGGTCGTCCGCGACGGCTTCGCTGCAGGAACCTCGACAGTGCTTGCCCGCCAGCACCAGGTACTCACCGTGCTGGGGCTCGCCCCAGAGGGCTGGCCGTACGTCGGCGTGCAGTCGGTGGGTAACCTCCCAGGGGCCAAGGTCGCCGGCGCGTGGGTGTTCGCCGACGCCGTGGTGGAGTCCCAGGTCGCGAACCAGCCTGACCTCTACCCCACTGCGCTCGCCTACCTGCGCGCGTCGTTCCCTCGCTTCGACTTCGGTGCGGCCAGCCGGCTCCCCCACCGTCTCGACCCGGGCAAGCCGGCCCAGATCTTCATTCTCTGGGACATCACCGACTGCTCCCTGCTGACCGAAAGCCAGCAACCCCAGATCGAGCTCACCTCGATTCTCTGGCTCAAGACGCGCGAACAGCTCCCTGACTTTGCCGCACCCATGTTTGCGGTCGATGCCCCGGTCGACCCCCCAGCCGACCCCCCTGGCGAGTTCGACGCCTGCCCGGCACCCTGACCGGCACCCTGAGTCCAGCCTGCGTCCAGCTTGCGCGTTCATCGCCGAAGGCCTCCTAGGCAGCTCGGCTGACCATGGGACTTTGGTCCCTGATGGCGCCCGTTTCCGCGGAGAAGACTGATCCGTGCCGCGCTCCTGTTTGGCCATCTCGTGAGGCCCACAGTCCACTCCCGGCCAGACGCGCCCGGCTCCGGAGCCTTGTCATCAGGAGAGGGAGGCAGTGATGAACGTTCTACATATCAGTAACAGATCAAAGGTGAGCGCCACCGCCAGACACCCACAGGACACAAAGGCTCTCGCCTATGTCAGACAGCAGAAGGCCGGAGGAGTGGCTGCCCTGTATATCGCGGCCGCCTACCTCGTGGCGATGCCGTACTTCCTCATCGCGTCGGACTACAAGGACTTGGTCGACCCTGCTCAGAAGGTGACCTTGTTGCCGGTCGCGTCTGTTGATGATGGCGGCGTCGCGGTGGGTGAGGACGTGTTGAGCTGAAAAAGGGCCCCGCCGGTTGGTTCCGGCGGGGCCTTGGTGT
>JABBOX010000187.1 GCA_012927555.1 Phycicoccus sp. | reverse complement strand
CCCCCCCCCCTGCTCCCCCAAACCGGGCCCCTAATACCACCCCCCCGGGGCGCCCCCCCCCGCGCCGCGGGGGGGCCCCACCCCCGCCTCCCCGTCGCACGGCTCCGAGCCGCCGCCCTCCATGTGGCACTCGCGGCGCACGACAACCTCTGCGACTGAACGAGCGGCGGCCCCCGCCGGGCACACGAAGTACCGCACCACGCCATGTGCATCCGGAAGCCACAAGCCGCCCTCGGGCCCACACTGGAGAAGAGTGCGTCACACCGCCGCAAGTACTCGATTGACGGCGCAGTCAGGTCCGGTCGAGCTCGGCCCTGTACACGTACGGGGACGCAGCATCCACGACGGCGTTCCGGTCGAACTCGTGCACGACTGGCGCAACGAGCGCCTGCGTCACCACCACGAGCGACCAGAGCGGGTCGCCGGCAGCCTTGTCCACCTCGTTGCGGGTCAGCAATACCGAGGGGCGACGTCCGGAGACGCCCTTCACCTCGACGTGACGCTCGTCGAGGCCACGTGTGAAAGTGATGTCCCAGCCGACCTTCTGCAGTGCGCAGGAACGCAAGCGTCTTTTCGGCGAGCATCGGCACATCGCTGTTGCTCAGCCGATCGAGGGTTGGGCTCCTGTCCCGCGGCGGTCGGCGTCGGCGAGGGCGTCACGGAGGATGTCGGCAAGAGTCCGAGTCATTAGGTAGTGAACCACGGAGCAGCGCCGGTTCCCGATGAGTGGCAGCCATCGCCGGGACGACGGCAGCGTCTTTCGGCCGCCCAGCGCGAGGAGTCTCAATTCCTCGCGCCAAGTGGTCCCGAGTGCCCAGACTTGACGTTCTCAATCAGCCCTTAGCGATGCACTGCTTGCAGCGCGGGAAGCCGCCCGTGCCGCTGACCTTGTTGCGCTCGGGAATCTGCTGCCCGGTGGGACAATCACTGTGATCGTGGTGAACGTCCGGGTCGGACGGGTTGCTGGAGTGGTATGGCGAGACCTTCATGCTGTGCTCCCGTTTGTTCGGCGAATGCCGTCTGGTGACGACCTTCAGGAGACTATGGGCGACCACCGACACAACCGTGCACGAGGCGAGTTCAGGCCGCGTCATTCCGGCTCCCTTCTGTTGTCAACCGGCTGGGATGAGGGCGTTGTCGTGCTGGGCCTTCCGAGCGGGCGGGGGCGGGCGTAGCGTCGTGTTTGCGGGTCCGGGAAGTGGCTGATCCGAAGTGTCGATGTGCGGGGGTAGGTCGACCGCGCTGGATTCTTGAGTCGCCCCGCATTGCCCTCCCGGGCCCGCGCAAGGTCGCTGTGCCGCATCGAGTTGAGCGTCATCGAGCAGCTGTCGATAGATGGCGTCAGAGATCCTTCGCTTCAGACACCTGATGGCTTCGAGGGGCTTCTTGCCCTCGGCTCGCTTGCGTCGGTAGTAGGCGCGACCGTCGGTGTCGAGTCGGATCTGGCTGATCGCCGCGATGTGGATCATGTGGTTCATCCGCCGGTTCCCGGCCCGCGACAGGCGGTGTCGGTTCTGCTCGCCGGAGGACGCGTCCAGGGGTGCGGTGCCGGTCCAGGACGCGAAGCGGTTGCGGTCGGCGAAGCGCGTGACGTCCCCGACATCGGCCAGGACCCGGGCGGCTACGACGGGCCCGACTCCGTGCAGGTCCATCAGGTGTGAGCCGCGGGCGAGCACGATGACCTTCAGCTCGGCGGTGGCCTTCTTGATCTTGGCCTCGACCGCGACCAGCTCGGTCAGCTCCTCGGCTGCGATCCGGCGCCGGGTCTTCCCAGCGATGTCGCGCGGGCGGACGGTGGCCAGCATGGCCTTGGCCTGGCCGGTGGTGATGTCGCGTTTGGCCTGGCCTGGAAGGAGTTCGGCCAGCAGGGCCTGGAGTCGGTCGACGGTCTGGACACGTCGTCTGGTGAGTGCTTCGCGGCGGTCGGTGAGCATCCGCAGAGCCTCGAGCTCCCCGTCGAGCTGCAGCACCCGCAGGGTCGTGGTGCGGACTGCGACGGCTGCGATCGAGTGCGCGTCGCGGGCATCGGTCTTGCGGTTGTGGCCGGTGTCGAACAGCCGGATCCGGGCGGCGTGCTTGGCCGGGACGTCGACGACCCGTTCGCCATCTTCGAGGAGTCGCTGCGCCAGTGGCCGACCGGCGCCGTTGCTGCCTTCGACCGCCCACACTCGCTGGGGCCAGGGCTCGACATACTTGCGCATCGCGGCGTAGCCGGCCCGGTCGGTGGTGAACCGTCCCGAGCCAAGCAGTTTCTCGTGATGATCGACGACCTCGATGGTGGCCGACAGCTTGTGGGGATCGACCCCGATGATGATGTGCTCCATGTGCTGCTCCCGCCTGTGCTCGTTCCCGATGTGGACGGCGAGGTGGGCATTGCTACTACGAGCAGGGCAGTCCCTTCTTGAGCCACGCCTCGTCACGGTGACCGGCGGGCCGCAGACCGAAAGTGAGCCACACCAGTTCAGCCGGTGGGCAGCCGCATGGAGAGCTGCCCGCCGATCACCTGGACCGAGTCTGGCCAGACACCGGCCTTAGGGGAATCCTCTAGTAGCCGCCTATCGCCCACCGTGGGGCAGGCATCACAGCGCCCAGTTTGTCCGAGGTGAGCGCAACTGCCGATCCAGACAATCGGCCACCCTGTCGGGCCCGCCGCCTACACTCCAAGGTAATCGACGGGCACGACGCCCTCCCCGACTTGCGTCCTTGCCGCCAGGAGATCAGATGACCGACACCGCCGCCACGTCCCCAGGTTCCGGTCCCGATGACACCACCCAGGCCGAGGGCGAGGACTTGCGCGACGTGGCACGAGTGCCGGATACAGAGGTCGAGCAGGTCGGGTATGCGTCCGAGCTCGTTGAGGTATTCCCGAACGTCGTTGCTGTGCTCGGCGCGCTCCCCACAGAGCTCGAAGGGGTCCTTGAACCCCTCAACACGGGGCTGCTGTCTGTTCTTGACCACAACCACATCGATAGAGCCCTGGCCGTCGTGGGCAACACCGCCACTGTTGGTGGGAACCTTGCCCACGCCGCCTCGGGTATGCAGGGACTGTACAAAATTGCTGATGAGAGCCAAGCCCTGTTGAACGCCGGCGGGAAGCTGGCGGCCAAGGATGGCAAGAACCTCGGCACGATCGTGCTACCCAAAGGCTCTCCGAAATCTCTCGCCCAAGCGCGCTTCACGCCCGCAACAGGTTTGACCGCTGCCACAGCCGCAGCCGCGATCGGGCCAGCGTTGGCGATGGTCGCGCTCCAAGCTCAGTTGAACCAGGTCAGCACCCTCGTCGAGAAGAACATCGAACTGACCAGCCAGGTGATCGAGAGTTCCCGCCGCACCGAACGAGCGACGTTGATGAGCCTGGTCGACACCATCGACCAGGCACTCGAGGACGCACGCGCCGCAGAGTCGGTCCCGAGGTCGTTGTGGGACACGGTAGCGAGCAAGAAGGCAAACCTGGACGCTGAACGCAAGAAGTACCGCGCGAACGTCGAAGCCCACATCAACAAGATCACCACCGCTGGCGTGCACCAGCGACGCGAATACCTGCAGGCGAACGCGAAATCGGTCGTGTTCGACACCTTCGCGCTCCTGGCCACGATGAAGGCGTGGACCGGGTACCAGGCGATCGCTGCTGCTGTCGCCCGGGAAGCTGGCGCCGACAATCCCGCTGAAGCGAAGCACTTCGAGTCCATCGTCGTGAACACGCGCCGCGACTTCGAGGCGGACATGAGCGAGGCGACGAGGCTGGTGGGCTCACTTACCCGCGAACTACGCATCATCGTTGAACTGCCCGGCCCTACCACATTGAAGTTGTCATCGAAACGCAAGAACGCTGACGCTGCCCGCAAGATCTCAAAGAGTGTTCTGGACGCAATCGCACCCCTCTCCGACGCACTCCTGTCACCCCGCAGGCCGCTCGAGACGCCCGAGGTGGTGTGCGTGCCAACCGCCACGGGTCTCGACCCGTACCTGCGGATCCTGCGGTGGCTGCTGGAACCAGATGAACAGGTGCGTTGCCTCGGGTTCGGCAACGACGCCCATTCGCAGGGCAGGGTGACTGCGGTCGTTGGTGCGGCGAAGGACAAGATCGCCATCGCCCTCGACAAAGACCCAGCTCAACTGCTGGTGGCTGTCACGGACCGGCGCATCCTGACCACTGACACGCACACGTTCTTGAAGATGGCCGTTTTTAACTACGCCGTCAACCTCGACGAGGTACGTTACGTCCGCTCGACACAGATCCCAGGTGAAGCAAAGGCGAGGAGGGTTGACCTCATCACTCGCGAAGACAACCACGAGTGGCACTTCGGGCCTGACGTCGACGCCCATGACGTCGATGCGCTCGCCGCCATCCTCGCGGAATCGATGACGCTACCCGAACAGGAACGCGAAGACCTCCGTCGCCGACACAGTCCTATCGAAGGGCCGAAGAACGATCCCCGCACACCCGACAGCGATGGCGCTGCAACTGGAGCATCGGCGCCCGGCGCATTGGCGCCACCCACACACACGCCCACCGCAGACGATTAGGCCCATCAGGAATCGACGGCCTAACCGGCTGTGAGCCCCCGCGGTGGTCAGTCGGGCGACCACAAACTTCCTCGACCGTCGCTCTGGTAGCTGCCCGCGTCATCGGCACGACGAGGGGCGGCCTCGAGCGCGTGACGGGCGTTCTTCGGCAGGCGCCTCGAGAGTTGCATTGGGCGCCACCCTGCGTCATTCCGCGAAAGCGGCCAGTTACGAGGCTCCTTTACCGGTCTTGCCGAGTGGAAGACATTGGCCTGCGACACGGCCCGCGGATGCGCGGTCGAACCCGTGTGCCTCTCTCGATAGCAAGGGGAATGCGGGGGCGCCGCGTGAACTCACACGGCGGGGCACGGTACGCGCCGAGCGTCACGATCGGAAGGCCCGCCCCGAGACTGCTGGTCTCGGCCGTCGTCAGGGCTTGCCAAGAAGGTGACGCCCATCGGCTTGTCTCTGCCGTTGCGTAGGGTCTCGTCCATGATCGACTTCCAGAACGCCAGTTACGTCAAGCTCAGCCAAGTCGACCTCGGCCAGGTAG
>JABBOX010000188.1 GCA_012927555.1 Phycicoccus sp. | reverse complement strand
CCGGCGGCGGCACCTGCGCCGTCGCCTGTCGATCATCTGTGAGGCTGCCGGCCTCGACGAGGAACGAGCGCGATCCTGGTCGATCGCGCGCGAGGTGCAGATGTCGCTGTGGGCTGCCGACGACGATGACGCCGGCGAGCTCACGAAAGCCATCGCGATCATCAAGGCGATGCAGCCGGACTGATCGTGCGCGTCTCCGGATCGGTGCGGATCTCCGGCTCAGGGCGGTGGTCGTGGCTCAAGGTGCGTCTGGACGTCGGTGTCGGCCAGGTCCTTCGAGATCGCCGCCTCGACACTGTCCGCCAGGTTGTGACCCCGCTCGACGGTCCAGCTTCCGGGCACAAGGACCTTCAGGGAGACGAAGCGGTGCCTGCCGGACTCGCGGGTGCGAACCTCGACGAAGTCCACCTCGGGGGTGCGCATGCTATCGAGAACGGCAGTCACCCGGGCGAGGTCGGCGGCCGGCATGGCCGCGTCCAGCAGGGAGGTCACGGACTGGGACACCAGCCGGAACCCGGTCACCAGGATGTTGATCCCGACGAGCGCCGCCACGATGGGGTCCAGCCGCTGCCAACCGGTCAGCGCCACCAGGAGCACACCGACGATGACGCCGACCGACGTCCAGACATCGGTCAGCAGATGCTTGCCGTCCGCGGTCAGCGTGACCGAGCGGTGCGCCGCGCCGACCTTCAGCAGGAGCACGCCCACGGCCCCGTTCAGCACAGAGGCGACGGTTGAGATCGCCAACCCGAGCCCGACGCTCTCAAGCTCTGCCGGATGCAGGAAGCGCTGCACCGAGGTGACCAGGATGAAGGCGGCCGCGACGAAGATCATCAGCCCTTCGATCCCGGCCGAGAAGTACTCCGCCTTGCCGTGGCCGAAGTTGTGGTTGTCATCAGCCGGCCGAGCGGCGACATGCAGCGCGATCAGCGCGACGACGGCCGCGACCAGGTTCACCAGGGACTCGGCTGCATCCGACAGGAGGCCCACCGACCCGGTCAGCAGGTAGGCCTCAGACTTCAGCGCGATGGTCGCCAACGCCGCGGCGATCGACAGCCATGCGAACTTCGTCAACCCCGGAGACACGCCTCCCGGCTCAACACCGACCTGCGGAAAGGCGATCCTCTTCATGTCGCCAGAGTGTCAGAGGTCCCGCGCTGCGAATGACCGGGGAGCCATGTCGGACCTCAGTGCCACAGGTAGACCGAGGTTCAGCTGAGGAAGATCGAGGTTCAGCTGAGGATGTCCTTCTCCTGGAACCGCCACCAGGCCAGCGCGAAGAACATCGCTGAGTAGATGAGCACCAGGCCGGTGCCTCGCATCATGTCGTCCCAGACGATGCTCTGGCCGAGCGCGTCCAGCCACGAGTACTGGAAGTGAGTGGGGAGGAACTGTCGGTAAGGGTCGAGCGCTGTGATCGAGTCGAGAATGTTGGACACCACGACGAGCATCGTGGCGCCGCCGACCGCGCCCAGCGGGGCATCGGTGAGCACACTGAGCAAGAAGGCGAGGGCGGCCACCAGGAGCGACTGGGCGCTCACGTAACAGACGACGACGAGCAGCCTCTGCAGACCGACTCCCGTGGTGAACGTCCCGCCCAGCGGTGACTGCCCGGGCGCCCAGCCGAAGAACGCCCCGCCGATGAGATAGGCCCACGTGGGGAGAAGCAGGTTTGCCCCAAAACTGAGGGACAGCGCGACGGTCAGCTTCTGCCGCAGGAGCCGCGCTCTGGGCACCGGGATCGCCAGCAGGTAGCGCAGGGACGACCAGCTGGCCTCGCTGGCCACGGTGTCGCCACAGAACAGAGCCACGATGACCACGAGCAGAAACCCGGCCGACGCAAACTCGGTGAAGAGCGTGAAGTTGGTTGCGCCCGTGGTCGCCAAGGTGACCAGCGCCGGCGCAGAGCGCCCGCCGCCCGAGGCGCCCTCCCGAGCGGCGCCCGACGAGCCGCTGCTTGAGCTGACCTGAAACGCCAAGGCAATGATCACCGGCAACGCCAACAGGACGATCACTGTCAGCTGGGTGCGCCGCCTGCGCAGCTGCCGGACGAACTCCACCCTCAGGCGCAGTGTCCGCTCAGGCCGAAAGCCGTTGTCATGCACCTCGGCCAGCTGGTTCAGCTTGTCGTGGACGCCGCGACGAGTTGGCGCCGGGTGGCCCTGGGGTCTGGGGGCTTTTGCCGGGTGGTCAGTCATTCGTCTGCACCAACCATCTGGATGAAGATGTCCTCCAGGGATCGACGTGCCGGCACCGTCTGCGAGTCAACGCCGGCGGCCGCCAGGATCTCCTGCGCCTGCTGGGGGTTCTTCACCACGAGCTGCACCCCGCCCGCACCGGCTATCTCGGCCACCGACCCCGCCGCGACGAGCTTGCCGTTGTGCATCACCACGACATGGCTGCAGGTCTGCTCCACCTCGGCCAACAGGTGGCTGGAGATCACGACGGTACGGCCGGTTGCGGCATACCGGCGGAGCACTTCACGCATCTCGGCGATCTGCAGCGGGTCCAGGCCGTTGGTGGGCTCATCCAGCACCAGCACCTCAGGAAGCCCGAGCATCGCCTGGGCGATCGCCAGGCGCTGCCGCATCCCATGGCTGAAGGTCTTGACCCGACGGTCGACCGACTCGCCGAGTCCGGCGATCTCCAACGCCGTGTCGAACTCAGCGTCCTGGGACGGTTGACCCGTCGCGGCCCAGAACAGTCGCAGATTCTCCCGTCCGGACAGGTGCGGGAGCAGCCCCGGTCCCTCGATGAACGCGCCGATCCGCGACAACACCGGAGCGCCCGCCTCGACCAGCTCACCGAACACGCGCACCGTCCCCGACGTCGGCCGAATAAGGCCCATCAGCACCCGCAACGTGGTCGTCTTGCCGGCACCATTGGGACCCAGCAGCCCGACGACCTGTCCTCGTTCAACGCGGAAGCTGACGTCGTTCACGGCTCGGTACCCATCGCCGTACTCCTTGACAAGGCCCTCCATCGCCACTGGCACGCCCGACAGGTCAGCGAGCACGGTCCGCCTGCGTCGACGTCCGCGCCGGACCGCGGCGACCAGTGCGCCGAGGATCAGGATCGCCATGGCGGCCAGGCCCGTCAGCAGCCAGATCCACGGCTGACCGGCACGGATGATCCGGCCGTCGATGGTGGCCACGTCCACCGTGCTGCCGGCCATGGCGATCGTGTAGCTTCGCGGCTGGCTCGGCAGCTGGTATGCCAGATCGGTGGTCGCGACCACCAGGACCAGTCGGTCCCCCGCGGGCAGGTTTCGCACCACACCGGGCAGCGTGACCGTCACGGTCCGGGCCTCTCCCGGGGTGAGTCCGGTGAGGCGGATCGGAGCCACCAGACCCGCGGGCAACGTGTCGGTCCCGTCGGTGGCAACGTGATGTATGGACGCGAACAAGGTCGCGTCGGTGGCCTCATGCGCCGTCACGCGCAGCGTGGCTGTGGACGACCCCGCCACCAGGAGGCTGGCCGGAAGTGGTTGTGACGCGAACATCGCAGCCTGACCGGGTATCGCCGTCAGGTTCGGGGAACCGGTCGCCGTGGCCGCGGTGCTGAGCAGGCCGCCCAGACCCGGGACCGAGGTGACCGCGGCAGGGCTTCCCCCGGCCGGGGCGTAGACCGTCTGAGGAGGTCCGAAGACCCCGACCCGCTGGAGTAGACCATTCGAATAGCCGCGATCGACCTGCAGACTCTGTGACACGGTCCGTCCGGTGGCTGCCGAGATCCCCGACCCGGGCACGGTGACGTCGAAGGACGCGTCTGCCCGTCCGCGGTGGAACAACACCGGGTCGAACCAGCCCTGCAGGTACTGCACCAGGTCCGACGTCGACGTCCCGCCGTCATGCCCGCCGGACCGCCAGATCACCTTCACGGGCGTGCTGTTGGCTGCGATCCCCGTAGCGTTGGCTCCCGCCTGCGCGAGGGGGAAGAGCGAGTCCTGCTCCCCCTGGGTGAGCAGGGTCGGCGCGGTGATCCGGCTCAGCACACCCGCAGGGCTCGATGCCTTCAGCAACGACAGGATCGACGCGTCGGGCTCACCTGTGCTGGCGGCCTGCTGGTATGCCGCGCACAGCTGCGGTGCGAATCGCACGCAGGCCCCGCCCTTGCGCCCCGAGGCAGAGGCGAAAAGCTCTCCCGCCCACAGCTTCTTGAACACCCCCGGCTGGCCCCCGGCAGCGTTCGGGAACAGCGCCTGCGACAGGTCGTTCCAGGTGATGTCCGCGCCAACGGCGTCAACGCGTTTGTCGTTGGCCGCCAACAACAACGCCAGGCCGCCGCCGTAGGACGAGCCGGCCACCCCGACCCGCGGATCGCCGGGCGCGTCCTTGACCACCTGCGGTAACGTCGCCAGATAGGAGATCAGCATGCCCGCGTCAGCAACTTCGTAGGACGGCGCGTCCAGATGGATCAGCCCACCCGACCGACCGAAACCCCTTGCGGTGTAGGCCAGCACGACGTAGCCGTGCTCGGCGAGCGAGCGCGCCTCCGAGTCCAGATCGGTCTTCGACCCGCCAAATCCGTGAGCCAGGAGGACTGCCGGCGCAGACGTCGTGGCCGGAAAGTAGACAGTGGTGTCCAGCCCGACCGTCGCACCGGCCTCGGGCGTTCCGGCGACGAACTGCGAGGTGGAACGAATCGTGGGACCAGACGTCACCACAGCCGCCACAGCCACGCCCGCGGCGACCAGCAGCGCTGCGGCCGCGGCAGCCACCCAGCGAGCTCGTCCCCGCCGGGGAAGTCTCACCTCGGCAAGCCCCGGCACTGCGACGAGGCACGATCCACAGCCATCTCGAAACCTCTCGCAGTGAACAAGATCATTGCGCGACTATATCGATCGGGATCGAAGCCAACCACGGCCTTTTGTGGGATGGTGCGACACCACCTGTGTCCTCAGAACAGGACCTGGAACCCGCTGATCAGGCCCTGCATCTGGGCGATCATCGCGCCCCATGCACCCGAGACCTGTAGTACGCCGACGAGCACGAGCATCAGCCCGCCGAGCCGCATGATGGCCGCAGCGTGTCGACGCGGCCAGTCGAAGGCGGCCATTGCTCGATCCGCCGATGCG
>JABBOX010000055.1 GCA_012927555.1 Phycicoccus sp. | reverse complement strand
GCCATCCAGGCCGCCACTGTGCGGTCAGCAGTCGTATAGCCACGCGCCAGGTTCTCACCCGCGCGCGCGGCGTGGCAGCCGCTAAGGATGACCGTCATGTCACGGTGGTAGAACCGCCCGCTGCGCGCCAGGTAGGCGGCCCAGCTCTCGGCGTACTTGTCCGGGCACCAGTTGGCTGCGAGCTTGGCACGACCGTACCTCGCCCGCTGGACGTTGATCTGGTAGATCACCCGCGCCTCAAACGCCGCGGTGGTGGCGGCACTGGGGGTGTAGGCCTGTGCCGGAGCAGCCGTCGCGACGAGCCCCGGGCCGACGAGCAAGCCCGCCACGAGAACAAGGCGACGAGCGAGGGTGAGGGTTCGTGATGTCATACAAGAAGCGTAGATCTGACTAGTCTGATTTGCCTAGTTGTTTACGAACAAATAACTAGTATTCTTTTCATCTCTTACGAACAAACAACGAGGTTTATCTAGTCTAAAAAGACTAGACATGACGTTAGGCGTGACCGTTTCAGCACGGATACGACCCCCCGGTGATCGGTCAGCGCCGGAGTGATGCCCGGTGATGTCAGCACGCCCTAGGAGCGAGTGAAGTCCGCGACGACGGTCCATCGGCCGCCGGAGTAGACGGCAGCCACGCCGATCCGTGTCACCCTGCCGTCGAGGACGTTGGCACGGTGCCCCGACGAAGCCATCCACGCAGCCACTGTTGAGTCAGCAGTGGCGTAGCCACGTGCCAGGTTCTCGCTCGCGCGAGTAGCCGCGCAGCCACGCAAGATCGGGGTCAATGACTGGTGGTAGAACTTTCCGGTGCGTGCCAGGTAGGAGCCCCAGGTCTCGGAATACTTGTCGGGGCAGGTCCCCGCCGCGAGCTTGCCGCGCGCATACTTCACTCGTTGGACGTTGATCTGGTAGATCACCCGTGCCTCGTACGCCGCGACCGTGGCTGTGCTGGGGGTGTACGCCTGTGCCGGAGCAGCCGTCACGACGAGCCCCGGGCCGACGAGCAAGCCCGCCACCAGGCCGAGACGACGAACGACGAGTCTTGAGTTTGATCCGACGAGTCTTGAGTTTGATCCCATGCAAATAGCGTAGAGATATTCGCGCAGCAAAACGGCTTGTTTTCTACGCCAAAAGGACTAGTCACGCGTAGTTCGCAGGTGCTGGTCACGAGAAAGCGGCGCGGAATACCCGATCGGTATGCCGCGCCGCAACAGAAGCAGTGAGGTCAGGCCTGGGCAGCGGCCAGGTTCTCGTCGATCGCGGCCAGGAACTCCTCGGTGGTCAGGAACGCCTGGTCCGGGCCCACCAACAGCGCGAGGTCCTTCGTCATCTTGCCCTCTTCGACGGTCTGGACGCACACACGCTCGAGGGTCTCGGCGAAGGCCGTCACCTCGGGGGTGCCGTCCAGCTTGCCGCGGTGCTTGAGGCCACCGGTCCAGGCGTAGATCGAGGCGATCGGGTTGGTGGAGGTCGGCTTGCCCTGCTGATGCTGGCGGAAGTGCCGGGTCACGGTGCCATGCGCAGCCTCGGCCTCGACGGTCTTGCCGTCCGGGGTCATCAGCACCGACGTCATCAGGCCGAGCGAGCCGTAGCCCTGAGCCACGGTGTCGGACTGCACGTCACCGTCGTAGTTCTTGCAGGCCCAGACGTAGCCGCCCTCCCACTTCATGCACGCCGCCACCATGTCGTCGATCAGGCGGTGCTCGTAGGTGAGCCCGGCGGCGTCGTACGCATCCTTGAACTCGGAGTCGAACACCGCCTGGAAGATGTCCTTGAAGGCGCCGTCATAGGCCTTGAGGATGGTGTTCTTGGTCGAGAGGTAGACCGGGTACTTGCGCTCCAGGCCGTAGGTCAGCGACGCCCGGGCGAAGTCCTCGATGGACTTGTTGAAGTTGTACATCCCCATGACCACACCGCCTTCGGCCGGGATGTCCACGACCTCCATCTCGATCGGTTCATAGGCGGACGCGTCCGTCGGGTGCCACGAGATCGTGACCTTGCCTGCGCCGGGAACCTTGAAGTTGGTGGCCTTGTACTGGTCGCCGAAGGCGTGACGGCCGATGATGATCGGCTTGGTCCAGCCCGGCACCAGTCGCGGGATGTTGCTGATGACGATGGGCTCGCGGAAGATGGTGCCGCCGAGAATGTTGCGGACCGTGCCGTTGGGCGAGGGCCACATCTTCTTCAGGCCGAACTCCTTGACCCGGGCCTCGTCAGGGGTGATGGTCGCGCACTTGACCCCGACGCCGTACTTCTTGATGGCGTTCGCTGCGTCGACCGTGATCTGGTCGTCGGTCTCGTCACGCTTCTGGATCGACAGGTCGTAGTACTTGAGGTCGATGTCCAGGTACGGGTGGATCAGGCGGTCCTTGATGAACTGCCAGATGATCCGCGTCATCTCATCACCGTCGAGCTCGACGACGGGGTTCTTCACCTTGATCTTGCTCATGCGTGTGGCTCCTCGGTTCGGCGGCTGGCTGTCTTCACGGTCTCAAATGAGTTGGCCCAAGATTACCTTGACATCAAGATACTTTGCATTCGGGCCTTCCACCTCCCGACACCTGTCGAGCGCTGTGGGGGGCGCTGCTAACGTCGACGACGACCTCATCCACCTCGCCCGAAGGGGCGCCAGCCGAAGGGCACAAAAAGTGAGCACAACTCCCATCAAGGTCGCCATCACCGGCGCCGCAGGCCAGATCGGCTACAGCCTGCTCTTCCACATCGCCAGCGGCAAGCTGTTCGGCCCTGACACTCCTGTGGAGCTGCGGCTGCTCGAGATCACGCCAGCGCTGAAGGCTCTCGAGGGCGTCGTCATGGAGCTCGACGACTGCGCCTTCCCGACGCTGGCCGGTGTCCAGATCGGCGACGACCCGAACACGATGTTCGAAGGCGTCAACCTCGCGCTGCTCGTCGGCGCGCGGCCGCGCGGCCCAGGCATGGAGCGCAGCGACCTGCTCTCGGTCAACGGCGCCATCTTCACCGGCCAGGGAAAGGCCCTCAACGACCACGCTGCCGATGACGTCCGCATCACCGTGACCGGCAACCCGGCAAACACCAACGCCCTCATCGCGATGAGCAACGCGCCGGACATCCCCCGCGAGCGCTTCTCGGCACTGACCCGCCTCGACCACAACCGTGCACTCGCACAGCTGGCCGCAAAGACGGGCGTCAGCGTCAACGACATCCGCAAGATGACGATCTGGGGCAACCACTCAGCAACGCAGTACCCGGACATCTTCCACGCCGAGGTCAACGGGCAGAACGCCGCACAGCTGGTCAACGACCAGGCATGGCTGGAGAGCGACTTCATCCCGACCATCCAGAAGCGCGGTGCCGCCATCATCGCCGCCCGCGGTTCCTCCTCTGCCGCATCGGCTGCGTCCGCGACCGTCGACAACGCCCGTGACTGGCTGGGTGCCTCCGCTGACGGCGACTGGCTCTCGATGGCCGTCGTGTCCGATGGTTCCTACGGTGTCCCCGAAGGCCTGATCTCTTCCTTCCCGGTGACCACCAAGGGCGGCAGCTACGAGATCGTCCAGGGTCTGGAGATCGACGACTTCTCCCGCGCGCGGATCGACGCTTCGGTGGCCGAGCTGATCGAGGAGCGCGACGCCGTCAGGGGTCTTGGCCTGATCAAGTAGTCCAAGCCGCCCAACTCGTCAAGGGCAACTGCCCGTCAGCACCGTGTGCTGGCGGGCAGTGCTGTATGCCGCTGGCCCGGCTCAGCGTCTCGGAAGGTTCAGCGCTTCAGATGGCTCAGAGCCTCGACCGCAGATCCAGGGCGCTGACGATGACAAACAGCCCAAGGCCCATGCCCAGGAGGAACGCCACGTCGGCAAGGCGGGAACGCACGACCAGTCCGCCCGCCGGTCCGCGAGGCAGAGTCAGCCTCAACGCCGCCGCGGCAACCAAGGTGCCGGCCACCACGAACCCGCCCGGGCGAACGTGGCCCAGGACCATCAACCCGACACCAGCGATGAGCGCCACCGCGACCAACCACAGCGCGCCGAAGCGGGCAGAGGTCACGCGGGTAGAAGTCATGACCGAGCCATACGCTCGGCAGCCTCGACGACGTTCATGAGCAACATGGCGCGGGTCATCGGCCCGACGCCGCCGGGGTTGGGGGTGAGCCAACCGGCGACGTCGGCCACGTCAGGGTGGACGTCGCCCACCACGTGCGACTTCCCGTCATCGCCCACCTCGCGGCTGACGCCCACGTCGACGACCGCAGCGCCCGGCTTGACCATGTCCGCCGTGATGATGCCGGGAAAGCCTGCCGCGGCGACGACGATGTCCGCCTGTGCCACGTGTTGCGCCAGATTGCGGGTTCCGGTGTGGCACAGGGTGACCGTGGCGTTCTCGCTACGCCTGGTCAGCAGCAGGCCGAGCGGTCGACCCACGGTGAGGCCACGCCCGACGACCACGACATGGGCCCTGGCGATCGGGACGTCATAGCGGCGCAGCAGCTCGATGATGCCCACGGGGGTGCACGGCAAGGGCGCTGCCTGCCGGAGGACGAGGCACCCCAGGTTGTACGGGTGCAGGCCGTCGACGTCCTTGCTCGGATCCACCCGGGAGAGCAGGGCGAACTCGTCGAGCCCGGTCGGCTGCTGCACGAGGTATCCGGTGCAGGCAGGGTCGGCGTTGAGCAGGTCGATGATGGCCTCGACCTCGGACTGGGTGGCGCCGGTCGGGAGGTCATGACGAATACTCGCGATGCCGACCTCGGCACAGTCCTTGTGCTTCGCGTTGACGTACCACTTGGTCCCCGGGTCCTCTCCGACCCGCACGGTCCCGAGACCGGGCACGATCCCGAGCTCGGCCAGCGCCGCGATACGGCCCTTGAGCTCTTCCTTGATGGTCGCCAGGGTCGCTTTGCCGTCGAGGATCTGAGCAGTCATGACGCGAATCTTTCCACAGGGAGGCTCGACTCTTTCCACAGGCAGGCTCGACGCCACCCACGCGACCCCGGGGCATGAAAAACTGCAGCAGCAGGAAGAGCCGGGAGGTATGCGCGGCTCCCCGAACACGAGTCGCTCCGCCGAACGGGGCACGAGAACGGCACACGGTGATGACGGCATACGAGGGGGAGCCATGCAGTGTTGGGC
>JABBOX010000138.1 GCA_012927555.1 Phycicoccus sp. | reverse complement strand
CCTTAACAAAGTTCAGGTTGGACGCCGACGAGCGCACCGTCCCGTCGCCATACACGGTCACAAACCCCGGGGCGGTCGGTGCGGTGACCGTCACGTTCAACACCACCGCCGACACCCCACTGGCGGGAACCCCACCACGACCGGCCACCTGCAAATGCACCGTGCCATGCGCGGCCACCGCGACCTTGGGCGCACCCACCCCGGAACGGGTATCCAACAACCGGGCCGGAGCCAACGACCCGAACGCCCCCGCCACACTCGGCACCCCAGCCAGGTAGTACCCCGACACGTCACCGATCAGCTGGACCGTCCCGCCCGAACCGTTGAACAGCGCAACCTTGCCGTTGGTCCCGACCGGGGCGATCACCAGGTTCGGCACCGTCTGAGCCTTCACAAAGTTCAAGTTCGACGCCGTCGGACGTGCTTTCCCGTCGGCGTACACGGTGACGAACCCCGGGGCGGTCGGTGCGGTAACCGTCACGTTCAACACCACCGCCGACACCCCAGAAGCCGGAACCCCACCACGACCAGTCACCTGCAAATGCACCGTCCCACCCGCCGCCACCGCCACCTTGGCTGCACCCACCCCGGTGCGGGTATCCAACAACCGGGCCGGCGCCAAGGACGTAAACCCACCAGGGGTCGTCACCGCCATGGCCGTGGCAGCGCCCACCGGGAGCACCACCGCCCCCAACACCCCAGCCAGGCCCAACGCCCACACACTCAGAACGACCCCAAAACGCTTCATCAAAGCCCGTCCTCAACCCCAGGAGCGCAACCCCCTGCGGGCCGCCCGACGCTCGCGATCATGACAGCCAACACCCACCCTGTCCGGCAAATGCCGAGAACTCGCCGAAACAACTCGAACCCGGCCGCCGAAATGTTCCACCTCACGCCGGAATCCGTGTCCGCCACCCTGCCTGCTCAGACGGTTGGCGATGACAATCCCGGCAAAGGCCCTCCTCTGGACGCGTCATCTGTCAGAGTGCTGACGAGCAACAAGGCTAGAGGGGACGTATCGTGATGGGTTTAGCACGTCTGGGTCGGTTTACGGCCGCACCGGGGGTCTTTCTCCTGCTGGTTGCTGGGTCGCTTGTTGGTGTTGCCACCCCTTCCCAGGCGGCCGCCATCGGGTCGGCGTCGCGCTATGTGGCCGTCGCCCCGGCTCGCGTTCTGGATACGCGAACCGGGCTGGGAGCCCCGAAGGCTGTTGTCGGTCCCGGTCGGTCGGTGACGCTGCAGGTGACCGGTCGAGGCGGCGTTCCGGCGGCTGGGGTGTCGGCGGTGGTGCTGAACGTGACGATCACGGCGGCGATCAAGCCCGGTTACGTTCAGGTGTACCCGACAGACCTAGGCGTCGTGGGAGCGTCCTCGAACCTGAACGTGGAACGGGTCGGGCAGACGATCCCGAACCTGGTCACCGTGCCGCTTGGTAACGGCGGTCGGGTGACCCTGTACACCCAAGGCGGTGGTCATCTGCTCGCGGACGTGTTCGGGTACTACGCCCAATCGGGTCCGACCGCGACCGGTCGATACACCTCACTGGCCCCGGCCCGGGTGTTGGACACCCGCAACGGAACCGGCGTGACACCGCCTGCCAGTCCCGGTGACACCAAGAACTGCGGCGACTTCGCCACCTGGTCGGGCGCCAACACCTGGTTCTGGGCCTACTACCCGTACTACGGCGACATCGGGCGGCTGGACGGGAACAACGACCTGATCCCGTGCGAATCCCTCAGCGGCGCGCCAATCTCACCCCAACGTCCCCCGCGACCCAAACCAGCCGCGAGATCCACCACGACCCTGCAGGTCGTCGGGCGCGGTGGGGTGCCCGCATCGGCCTCAGCTGTGGCCATTAACGTCACCGCAACCCAGGCCACCACGCGCGGATACGTCCAAGTCCTGCCCACCGCAGGCAGCACCGCGATCGGGGCCTCGTCGAACCTCAACCTTGACGCGGTCGGACAGACCATCGCCAACCTGGTCATCGTCCCCATCGGCGTCGATGGATCAATCCGGCTGTACACCTCCGGGGGTACGCACCTGATCGCAGACGTGGCTGGCTACTACACCGACGCCACCACATCGGTGTCGACCGACGGGATGTTCGTAGCGTTGCAGCCCGCCCGACTGCTGGACACCAGAACGGGCACGAAACCGGCAAGCAAGGCCAGCATCACACTGGCACCGCTGAACCGGGCTGGGGTGCCGAGCACCGGGGTGGCAGGCATCGTTCTCAACCTCACCGCCACGCAGTCCACGGCCGCGGGATACCTGCAGGTCTTCCCCACCGGCCAAGCCACCGCCGGCTCCTCTTCCAACGTGAACATGGAGCGGGCCAACCAAACGATTCCCAACGCGGCGCTGACCAAACTCGGCAACGGCGGGACCGCCACGATCTACGTCTCCGCCAGCAGCCACGTCCTTGCTGACATCTCCGGATATTTCACCGCCACCACCACCAGCGGCACTACCGTCCTGTCGGGCCTGACCGTCGCCCCTCAAAACACGACAGCGGTTTACAACAGGGACGACTGGCCGCACTGGAGCGACGCGGACGCAGACTGC
This sequence comes from Phycicoccus sp., assembly GCA_012927555.1. GTDB lineage: Bacteria > Actinomycetota > Actinomycetes > Actinomycetales > Dermatophilaceae > UBA4719. The sequence continues at coordinate 2,581 of JABBOX010000138.1, read as the reverse complement.
CAAAACACCCGCACCGAGGTCCTCATCCGCAGCTCCAGCCCAGCCGCGACGCTCTCGGCCGACACGTGCACGGTCACCGCCGGCTCCTGGACCGACCCCTACACCGGGCAGCCCTGGACGCTCCCCTCCGACCTCCAGATCGACCACGTCATCCCGCTACACAACGCGCACATGTCCGGCGGCTGGGCCTGGACCACCACACAGAAGACGGCCTTCGCGAACGACCTGAACAACCCGGAGCTCGAAGCCACGGCCGGAAGCGTCAACAACGCAAAATCCGACAGCGGCCCCGAAACATGGAAACCACCACTGACCAGCAACTGGTGCCAATACGCCACAAACTGGGCCACCGTCAAAAAGGCCTATGCCCTGACCGTCACCCAGGACGAGTACAACGCGCTCGCCCAGATGCTCTCAACCTGCTGAGGGGGCAGGTTCACTAAAGTCACCGCCACCCTTGGAGGGACGACCCACCACGACCGGGGTCACGACCGCCACGGGCGCCAGCCTAAGCAACGCGCAAATGAAGATCATCTACATCTCAGAGCCCACGTTGAAGGAGTCATCCCAGATGGTCGACAGCTGGACCCAGACGAAATCTGCTCCCCGAACGCCGGCTCGCGGAAAGCGGTCTGCTCCCCGACGGACCAGGCGCTCGCATCGGCTCCTGACAGTGTTGCTGATGCTGTTTGCGGTGGTCGGCGTCTCGGCGGCTCCGCCGGCATCGGCGGCCACCATCACGGTTGACCAGTTCGTGGCGAACAACCTGGGCCGCCAGCTCTCCAACGCGCAGGGCACCTACCCGGGTGAGTGCGTGAGCCTGGTCTCGCAGTACCTCCTGCAGGTCTTCAGCATCACGACGGGTTCCTGGGGCAACGCGGTCGACTACCGCTCCGGCGGCAGCGGCGGAGCACACATGGCCGCGAACGGATTCTCCTGGCACGCGGACCAGAGCTTCCAGAACGGCGACATCCTCGTATGGAGCGGCGGCACCGAAAACTACGGACACATCGCGGTCTGGTACAACGGCAAGATCTTCGACCAGAACTACGCCGGACGCAGGACGGCCGGGCTGGACCCGTTCTTCTCCTCGGGCTTCCTCGGGTACTGGCGCAAGGCCGGCGCCGTGGGCAACGGAGCCTTCGTGCGAGCGACGGACAATGGCGAGATCTACCGGATCGCCGGCGGGGCTCCGCTTTACGTGTCGTCGTGGACGTCTTTTGGCAGCTCGCAGCCGACGGTCGACGTGACGCGGGCGCAGTTGAACGCGATGCCGCAGTACCCGGCGGATGGCACGTTCGTCAGCGGTCAGACCAGCGGGAAGGTGTACCGGTTCGCTGGTGGTGCGCGGCACTACGTGTCGACCTGGAGCAGCTTTGGCGGGGGGCAGCCGACCGTGGGGGTGGACGACTTCACTCTTGACCGCCCTGATGGCGGCAGCCCGTTGAACCATGTCCGCAAGTACCCGCTGGATGGAACGTTCATCTCCAACACCGCCGATGGTCGGGTCTACCGGGTGGCCGGTGGCGCCCCGCTCTACGTGTCGTCGTGGGCCCACCTGGGCGGCGCGCAGGCGACGACGTCGTTGGATCCGTGGGAGTTCGCCAACTACGGGAACCTGCGGCCGGTGCCGGCGCCGATGTTCTTGCGTGGCCTGCCCAGCGCCCGAATCTTCCGGGTCGTCGCCGGTGGGCACCCCTACTACGTTCCGTCCTGGACCCCTTACGGCGGGACCCAGCCCTTCCTTGACGTCGACGACTGGGCGATCGACAACTGCGACCACCTGGACTGCGGCCCGTTCGGGAGCGTGGACTCGGTGTCCGGCGGGTCGGGGACGGTCAGGGTCTCTGGATGGTCCATCGACCCCGGCGCTGTCGCGACCTCCACCCGGGTCCACGTCTATGTGGGCGGGCCTGCCGGGAGCACGGCCGCAGAGGGTTTCGACGCCGGGGCCGCCAACCTGACCCGTACCGATGTCGGCTCCGTTTACCCGGGGACCGGGACCACTCACGGGTACGACCTGACCGTGTACACGACCAAGCGTGGCACCCAGTCGGTCTACGTGTACGGCATCAACGTGGCCGGAACCACTGGCAACAACGACCTTCTGGGCCAGGGCACCGCAACCATCACCGAGCCGGCCAAGCTCGTTTCGCTCTCGCCGTCGCGGGTGTTGGATACCCGCACCGGGGTGGGGGCGCTCAAGGGTCTGGTGGGTGGCGGGAAGTCGGTTGATCTGGTGGTGGCCGGCCGCGGCGGGGTGCCCTCTTCCGGGGTGGCCGCGGTGGTGTTGAACGTGACCGCGACCTCGACCACCGGCGCCGGGTTCGTGACCGTGTACCCCACCGGCACGACCCGTCCGACGGCCTCGAGCCTGAACTACGTCAAGGCGCAGACGATCGCCAACCAGGTGATCGCCAAGGTCGGCGCCGGCGGCAAGGTCAGCCTGTACACCTCCGCGGGGGCACAGCTGATCGCCGACGTCGCCGGCTACTACCCCACCGGCGCCGGGTATGTCGCGCTGTCACCGACCCGAATCCTGGACACACGCACCGGCACCGGCGCGGCCAAGACCAAGGTC
>JABBOX010000089.1 GCA_012927555.1 Phycicoccus sp. | reverse complement strand
GCCCTTTACAGGGCATGGTCATGCCCTCGACGCGAACGATAGAGGAAACCCGATAAGCCACACCGTCATACACACTGACGCGGACCCACCCACACGTGGTCAACCACGGCGTCGCTCAACACCGCGCCGAGCAGGGCACCCAGACCGGCAACCTGCGTCACACGGCCCGATGTCGTGGTGGCAGTGATTGTCCGGGATGTGGTGGTCGAAGTCATGGTGTCCTCCAGGTTCGGTGGATGGTGCGCGGCGATCGCGGCGCAGTTCGGAAACCCAGCCAGCGACAGGTTGCTTCCACAACGGGGAGACGGATGGAATACCGGGGCATCGCAAGCGGGTTCCTGTTTGCGTGACTGACGCGGCACGTGAGCAGAGGCAGCGCTTGGGGTTCGACCACTACGTCGTCCCTGAGATTCCCGTCCTCTACCGCGTCGCCCTGTCCCTGACCGGCCAGCCCTCGGACGCCGAGGACCTGGTGCAGGACACGCTGATCCGGGCCTTCGGAGCGGCGGACCGCTTCGACGGGGCCCACCCGAGGGCCTGGCTGCTGACCATTCTTCGACACACGCACCTCAACCGGGTCCGCGTGCGAAAGCCGGTGCTGCTGCGGGATGGCGAGTCCGTTGAGCTGACTCTCGAGCGGGTGGGCAAGCCCGAACCCTCCGCCGAGGAGGTCGTCGTCAGCGACCTGTTCGAGGCAGTCGTCGCCGAAGCGTTGGCGGCACTGCCCCAAAAACACCGCGAGGTGGTAACGCTGGTCGACATCGATGGTTTGTCCTACCAAGAAGCCGCCGACGTGCTCGGCGTCCCTCGCGGCACGATCATGAGCCGGCTACACCGGGCCAGGGCGCGCATTCGTTCCCGGCTGACCGCAGCCGGTCTGGCACCCCAACGAAGGATGATGTGATGTTCAAGTCCATGCTGTCGCGTTCTGGTTGCCTGCGGGTGACACGGGTTCTGCAGAGCTACCTCGACGGTGAGGCCGACGCGGCAACGTCGACGATCGTCGCCAAACACCTCGAGGAGTGCCGGCGCTGCGGGCTCGAAGCGAGCACCTACCGGGCCATCAAGGAAGCGATCACCGAAACAGGGCCTGGCGTGGCGCCCGTAGACGCTGAGGCGGTCGAGCGGCTGCGGCGATTCGCCGAGGAGCTCTCCGAGAAATGAGCATGTATGAAGCGGTCTTCAACGGGCAGGTGATCGCCCGCAGCGACGCCACGGTCGTGGTGGAAGGCAACCACTACTTCCCTCCCGAGGCGGTTCAACCCGAGTTCCTGCAGCGCACCCGGATGAAGTCGCTGTGTCCGTGGAAGGGTGTCGCCAGCTACTACACGGTCGAGGTCAACGGTGTCCGGGATACCAACGCTGCCTGGACGTATCGGCATCCGTCTCCGCTGGCCCACCGGATCAAGAACCACATCGCGTTCTGGGGGAGCGTTCGGGTGGTCCACTCCGAGTAGGTCCTGGTCCGCGAGCTTGGTGACGACCGCGGACTGCTTGGGCAATCTCCCAGGCTGAGCTGGTGTAAGTCCTGCCGGGCAGCCGTCAGTGATGCGACGTCAACAAGGCTCGGGCAGCGCTCCAGAAGCTCACCAGATCGTCGACGCTGCGCATCTGCTCATGGTCGCGGATGGCCCCGAACGGTGCGTTCCAGAAGTCTGAGTCGTCGTGCTCGCTGCTGCTCACGTAGGCGTATGGCGTGGCGTGGAACCCGTCACCGGGCGAGGCGCCGTAAGAGATGTCGTCCAACAAGATGGCCACGTCGAAGTGCTCTGGCCACAGGATCGGCGTTTGCCGCGGCGCCATCACCCGAAGCGCCGCATCGGCCTTGAGAAACCAGTCCGCGATGCGCCGAGCAGCTGTCGGGTCAAGTGACGTGTCGTCAGCCGGAGCTACCTCGCTGCCGTCGGGATAGGGATCCGGTGGGGGACCGCAGTCGACCCCCAGGGCATCCGCCAGCTCGGCGAACGTCCCGGCGATGGCCACGCGCCTGCCTTCGTCGACCACCAGATCGGTCCCGTCCAGCCGCAGGGCGGGGGCGCCGGTCGTGGCGAAGCCCCCCGGTGTCACCCGTAACGTGAACCGGCCGCCGGCCCGTCGTTGAGGCCCTGCCATCAGGCACTCTCCTATGCCGTGCAACCGCCGGCGGGTGGCCACAAGTGTGGCCGGCGCAGCCGCGGTTGATGCCGGTTCTTGTTGCTCCATCGAGTCCTCCATGGTTGTCACACGAGGGTTGGGATGACCGCCATCGCTGAGCCTTTCGCAACAACTCGTTGGCTGCAATGGGTCTCTCAATAGGTTTGGTGGCGGTTGTCAGTACAGCTGCAGCGGCGCCGCCGCTACGCTCGACAGGGTCAGGTATGCGCGCCGGGCGCGGCTGGTCGGCCCCCGGTATTGAAGGGCCCGTCGTTGTCTTCACGCTCCACGATGAGAAAGGGTTCCCCACCATGCCGGTGAGTCCTCCACCCGCGCTGCAGAAACCGTCGATCCTGGCCGCGTTCACGACCGCACCCACGTTGGTGAAGGTGCTGGTGGCGATCCTGTACGCGTTCGGGCTCCTGACGTTGATGCAGGTGGCCCAGTTGATGGTGGCCGGGGGTCGCGTCGTCCCGCAGGATCGGCTCCCCGCCGCGATGGCGGACTTGTGGGCGATCGTCGTGGCGGTTGTTTTGGTGGTCCTGGGTTGGGGTATCACGCGCGGGGTGTTCGGTTCGTGGCTGCTGACCCTGATTATTACTGTGCTGTTCGGCGCCCAGCGGGTCCTCTGGATGCTGACCACGACCACGGGGGTTCGGACGGTGTTCACCGTCGGGGCCGCCGTGGCTGTCCTGGCGTTGCTGCTCACACCCGTCGTCCGCCAGCACTGCGCGAAGAGGTAACGCCGCCCTGCCTACGGGTGGCAAAGAAAAGGCCAAAATGAATTTGGCGGCTCTCCGTGAAGGAGGACCGCAACCCTGCAGGCCTGTGACCCGCGCTGATAGTGCGCCGTGAGGGAATTGAACCCCCACCCCGCTGATTAATCACTGAGCCGCGGTTGCTGCCCATCGGAGACGGAGTTCACTGGCGTGCCTGCTTGAGAGCGGAGTCGACGACTTCGGACCAGGCGGCACGGACATCTCGGGGAAGAACCAGGCTGCTCCAAAGGTCGACGAGCAGGGCGCCGTCGATGTAGGTCAGAACGTCCGCTGGGGTTCCTTCGCGGAGCACGATCTCGTAGACGCGTGCGCGCCGATCGCGCTCGGCGAGTCTGAACTGTCGGTTGGGCTGTGACCAGTTCAGGTGCAGGGGCAAGGTGATGGTGGCCAGTGCCTGGCGCAGAGTCAGTCGAGGCAGGCTGGTCGGCACAAGAGTGGTGCGTCCGCGGGAGAGTGCGCGTTCCACGAATTTGACCTGTGGCACCGCCGTCAGCTCCTGTCCGGCCGCGGCCAAAAGTCGGGCGGCAGTCTCCAGCGTCGGCGAGGTTCGGCCGTGCTCGTAAGCCGACAGCGTGGGCCGGGAGGTGCGTGCACGGGTGGCAAGCTCGCTCTGGGTCAGGCGGGCCTCGTGACGAGCTCGAGTCAGCAGGTCCGCGGTGTTCACGGCTCCTCCAAGAGAGTATCTACTTAGATACTCTAACCCATTGGATCGTTCGGAGGCGAGCACTTCAGGGCAATTCGGCAGTTGCGAAGATCAGGAGGCGAAATATCATCGGATGCTGCCTTAACCAGTGATAACATGCAGGGATGAACGCGGATCAGTCGAAGACCGCATGGCCCTCCGTTCGGTTCGAACGGCGACCTTGGCACTACGACTCGGACCTCCCGGTTCCCCGGCGTGTGCGAGCTGCACATCGCGGGGACTATCGGGCCGCGATTCCTGCGAGCATCGCCGGCCTCGCGGTGGTGCCCATTGGGGCGCAGACCTCGGCCCTGGCGACGGAGGCCGCCACCGAGATCGCCCGGTTCGACGCTGAGTTCGGCGCGTCGTCCATGGCGTTCGCCCCGCTGCTCCTGCGCAGTGAGTCGGCTTCGTCCTCCCAGATCGAGCACCTCACCTCCAGCGCGCGTGCGATCGCGTTGGCCGACCTGGGCCGCACAGGGCGCAACAACGCCGACCTCATCGTGAGCAACGTCCGTGCGATGCAAGCCGCGCTCAATCTCGCAGAGCGCCTCGACGGCGACGCGATCCTGGCCATGCACCGAGTGCTGATGGAGGCGCACTGGCCCGACATCGCCGGGCGCTGGCGCGAGCAGCAGGTGTGGATCGGCGGCAGCCGGTTCGGACCGCACGAGGCCGAATTCGTTCCGCCACACCATGAACGGGTCCCTGCCGCGATAGCTGACCTGGCCGCGTTCATGGCGCGGCCAGACCTCCCCGTTCTCGCTCAGGCCGCGATCGCCCACGCGCAGTTCGAGACGATCCACCCCTTCCCTGATGGCAACGGCAGGGTGGGGCGTGCCTTGGTCCACGCGTTGTTGAAGGCGGGCGGGCTGGCCAGGTCGGTGACCGTGCCCGTATCAGCGGGTCTGCTGGGGGACACCGGCACCTACTTCGCCGCCTTGACGGCATACCGCGCAGGGGACCCCGAACCCATCGTCAAGGTCGTGGCGGAGGCAACCTTCCCGGCCATCGGCAACGGTCGCCGCCTCGCCGCCGACCTGCGGGCGACGCGCGCCCGGTGGGCGGACCTCATCACAGCTCGCAGGGGAGCGGCCGCCCACCGACTGGCAGACCTGTTGATCCAGCACCCCGCTATCGACATGCCCCTGGTTGCCAGGGAGCTGTCCCTGGCAACCAGCAACGCCCAACACGCGATTGATCGACTCGTCGACGATGGAGTGCTGCAGCTGATTGGCAAGGGAGCGCGTGACCGCGTGTGGGAAGCACCAGAGGTGATCTCGGCGTTGGACGGATTCGCCAAGCGGGCCAAACGCCGTACGGTCTGAACTGCCCGGCCGGCTCAGCTGTGTGGCCAAAAAGTGTGGGTAAAGCGGCTCTTCAGACTTAAGCGGGCAACGTGCTTCTCGCGGCTGAGGCCCGCCGGTATTGGCGGGTACACGACCACCGTATCCGTCGTCGTTGGTTGACTGGGTTGCGGAACCCAAAGGCGTTGCGGCCTTGGTGTTTGGCCAGGCGGTTGTAGCCCTCCGACCTGGAGTTCGAGTAGCCCGTCAGGATGC
>JABBOX010000101.1 GCA_012927555.1 Phycicoccus sp. | reverse complement strand
CTACCGGCTCCGCACCAGCAAGAACACCAGCAGCCGCAAACAAGCCAGCTGACCATCTCAAGCAGTCAGGTGGAGCCAAAATTCGTGAAGACAGTGGGGCCAAATGACTTGACGACACCCAGGCTGGTGTCGAGCCAGGCACGGTGGCAAGGCATGCACACCAACATGTATTCGCACCACGCCCCCTGCCAGCGGGGGCTGTGATGGCCGGCCCCAGCCGCAAGGCCACCGGGAAGCGCTGGTCGTCTACCAGGTCAGTCGAGTTGTACGACGCGGCCGGTGTCCAGATCTCCACCGGGTCGTCCACCGCAGCGGCGAAGGCGGTTATCCGGTACCGGCTCGACGGCCGGGGCAGGAAGCTCACTCTCACTGGCGCCAACCTCGCCGCGCAAGTCCGTCAGACCGAGGCGCTGCTCACCCTTGCCTACGAACAGAACTGGGCCGCCGACAAACGCTTCCGGCCGGTCGCCCCGGGGGCGCTGCCGTCCGTCGGCGTCGATATGGCAGGTGACGAGGGGCAGGTCCTGGCCTTCCCGGGCGCTCAAGTGGCCGACCTGCCCCTACCCGCCGCACCCCGATCCGGCGCGGCTCTTCCCGCGGTCGGCGCTCCAACCCGGCCCGCCGACGTCGACACTCTTGTCCGGTGGCGCAAGAGCTTCCTGGAGACCTCCAACTCCCACCGCCGGGGCGGCGGGAAGCGCTCGCCAGGCACCACCGACAACTACAGGACGAACCTAGACTTCCTCCTCACCCACGCCCGCTACCAGCTGGGCGACGCCCGCCTGGACCAACTGGGTCTCCCGGCCGGCGCCCCCATGCGCCTGGACCACCCCGAACTGGGGCTGAACGAGCAGGACCTCGTCGCTTTGTTGACCCTGCGCGCCAGCACGAATCTGCGCACCCGTGCTGCCAACGAGAGGGCCATGGCCCGCTGGGCCGACGCTATGGGCAAGGAGGAGCGCGCCGCCGCGCGGGGACACCGCGAACCGGTTCTGAGCGCCCCGCCCGAACTGGGGGTGGAGTCGGTGAAGCCTCGCACCATCGAGGCGTTCGCGCAGGCAGTCCGCTCGGCACTGCAAGATGGGCACCTGCACCAGAAGATCGGCTACCAGCCATGGACCGTGGTGGTCGAGAGCCAGGTCCAACGTTCGGCCATGCCGCACTACTCGACCAAGACGCTGCCCGACCGGGACCAAGTCCATCTGATTGCCGGCACCATGGCAGCCCGGTGGCGACGGTCCACGACCACCGACGGCCACCCGTGCTCGGTCAACGGTGCCCGCTACGCGGCTCTGGTTGTGCTCGCTGGGCGAGAGGCCCCGCGTCCCGAGGAGAGCACCGCGGCCCGCACCAGCTGGTTGCACCTCGACGACGGCGACCCGCGTATCGAGTTGCAGTGGGCCGAGGTCAACCACTCACTTCCCGGCGGTGGCCGGGTTCGGACCCGAGTGCCGCTCAAGGGCCGTCAGCCCGGGGAGATCCGCGTCGTCCGGTTGCAGCCAGACACCGTGGACGCCCTGCGCCGCCATATCGAGAACTTCGTCCCACGACCGAACCCCAACGGTCTCACCGAAGATGAGCGCGACCCCCGACTCTTCACGACCCACTCCGGGGCGCCCATCGACCTTGGCAACTTCGCCGATGCGTGGTTCAAGCCTGCGGTCGTCTTGGCGTTCGCCTCTCCTGGCGACCAGCATTTGTTGACGATGCCTTTCCGCCGCCTGCGCGCGGCAGCCATCACCGACTGGATCTTCCACGGCGCTAGCTCCGGAGAGGCCTCGGAGAAGGCCGGCAACTCCGGCGCGGTGATCGAGAAGCACTACCGGGGCGTGTTCGACTCGCGCCCGCGACCGCAGATCGCCTCCGCGTTGACGATCCGCAGCGGCGACTTCGTGGTCGATCGCCTTGACGACATACAGCTCGCCGAACTGAGTCAACTGGTCATGGCTGAGCGGAGGCACCGGCTTGAGCGCGACAGCTGATCGACAAGGCGGCGATTGCGTGGGGCGCTGGAGGACGAACGGTGACCGACATGACTACCTCCATGACCGCCACGTCCGTACCACAACCCTGCCCAACCAGGACCGACTACCTGCAGCTCCTGTGGGCTAGCAGCGACTTCCCACAGCCCTACGGCGCAGTCGTCTTCACCAGCCTCACCACACTGGTCCGCTCCCACGAACTGGTCCGGCCCACGACCACCGTCGCAAACGGAATGCTCTGCGTTGCTGAGCCACACCCGGGCGAGGGCCCGGCCCGTGGACGCGTCGTGCCGCTTCCACGCGCGGTGCGCCAGATCCTGGTCCGCGAATCCGGTTCGCTCACCGCATGCCTCGGCATCCCGGACGCTGAAGTCGGTGGCCTCACCGATGAGCTACGGCGCATCCTGTCCGACAGCGAAGAGGTGCTCGACACCCTCGAGCAGCTCTGGCCGGTCGCTGTCCACGCGGCGGCCACCGCCGCGGTCACGGCCCACGCCCGGGCCGCAGTCCTGGCCTACTCGGGCATCCACCCGACCCGGAAGGGGGCCACGGCAGGGCACGCCACAGTCAGCGGCCAGGAACTTCAGGCCGTCGCGGACCTGCTCGACACCTTGGTCGTCGCAGCCGGCTTCGGCATCGCACAGTCCCCGACTTCGGCGTGTGCAAGCGCATGAACAAAGGCAAGAACTGACAACCCCGAACCAACTGCGCGGTTCACACCCGCCGGGTGTTCGAGGGGGGAGTGGCGCCCAAAGTGTTGGGGGTTCCCCCAGTTTCGGTGCTGGCCGGTCCCCCCGGCGTGCTGGGCTCGGGGTCGACGGTGCCCGGCGCCACCGGTGGCGCCAGCAGGTCGAACGCTGCTATCGGCCGGGGTCGCCGCCGCCCCTGTACTGCTTTGGTTGCCATTGCCGAACCGTACGGCTCCCGCAGGACACACCCGTGATCGTCCTGGCGCGTTTTGACCGGGTGGTGGCGCTCGGCGCGTGGCACGATGCGCCCATGAAGATCGGGACGTGGAACATGGAGGGTCGCGGTGGGGCGGCGCAGACCGCATTCCTCGTGGATCAGGGCTGTGACGTCTTGCTGCTGACCGAGGTCAAGGACGGGTGGTCGCTGCCGGGTTACAACATCACCCCTGGGGGCCCGGACATGGGGCCTGCCAAGCGGTGGGCTGCCATTGCCTCCAGGAAGCCGTTGGGCCCACTCGTGCTGCAAGGGCCACGCCCGCTGCTGCATCCGGCTTCTGTGGCCGCGGTCGTGAGCGGCACGACGTACGTCTCGTCGATCCTGCCGTGGGCCGGGTCAGGCGGCAAGGATCCGTGGAATGGAGTGGACCATCCTGCTCGGGTGGCCAGCGCCCTGAAGGTGCTGTCCCCGTTCCTGCACGACCAGAAGCACTTGGTCTGGGGCGGTGACTGGAACCATTCCTTGTCCGGTCCGGAACGGGCCGGCAGCAGGGCCGGTCGTTTGGACCTCCTGGCTCTCGTCGACGGTCTTGGCCTGTGCGTGCCGACGGCTGGGCTATCGCACCACTTGGCCGGTCTGCTCAGCATCGACCACGTGGCTCTCCGCGGCGGCGCGGAGGACGCCCAACGGGTGGTCGCCACGATCGATGGCAAGCGCCTCAGTGACCACGACTTCTACGTTGTCACCACGCAGGACAGCGCGCTGTAACGCTTCTGGACGGTCCGCGACCGGGGTGGCGGGCCGGGGCCCGCGCCGATGTTGAACACGGTTGGTGGTCATGGCGACAACGGTAGATGCGGGCGAGGACACCATGGCTGATCGTCCCGTTCGAAAATGCGCAGCCGTCTGGTCCGCCGGGCGCGGACATGGCCGCAGTGGTGGACGCCATCTCAGACGGCAGTTGTTGAACTGACGTGGCAGGCTGCCTAAGTCCGTTCCAACCGCGGGCACGGGGAGCTCGAAATGCGTAAGGACACCTGGGCGAGCCGCACAGAGCGCGTCGGTCGGATGCTCGTGGACGACGGCTGGACGACCGCCGGCGACCTCAACTGGGTTCGGTGGCGCCTGGCGGTTTCGTTGAACAAGAACTGGTACAAGAGCTGTGGCGCGTCCGCACGCGCCTACGTGTTCGAGCCAATAGATGGTGACGCCTACTCACTACCGGTCGCCTCACCCGACTGCGCCATCGCGCCGACGTACTTTGGCCGTCTGTCGCGGGGAGCCATCCGGGTCAATGACCGCGACACCGACCTTGAGCCCGGCTGCCGGTTCTCAGCGCACGCCCAGCAAGGGGACCATCTCAGCCTGCCGGCGGACTGGGCGAACTACACGGAGCAAGCATGGGAGCAGCTCGGGCTCGCTGCGGCTGTTGCGGGTGACCACAGCCGTTGCTGGCACAGCCAGCCAGAGGCCCGCTATCCCCTTACCTACGAGCTCGCGGTCCTGCTGCGCACCCATGGACGGACCGATGGGGGCCACGGCTGCATCGCTCCCGCGAGCGCGGACCTGGGCGAACTGCATGCCACCCTGGCAAGTTGCGCCTATCGGCCCCTTCCGGGTGAGCCCCCACGGTGGTTGCAGGTCGACACCGCCGACGGACAGTGCTGGCTCGGCCCCCGTGGGCATGTGGTCCTGCGTGGCGCGTTGATGACCGTTGACCCCACGGTCGCTGCCGCTGAGATCGCCGGCCAAATCATGGACCGCCTGCGCGGAGCGACTGATACACCCGCTCTGGAAGCCACCGATGCGCCCCTTCCCGCAGCGGCATCCGCACCCGCTGCTGCGGCGGCGGCGCGACGTGAAAGGTTCGTGCGACGCGCCGAGGTGCTCGCCGCGGATCTTGATCTGCCCGTCACGGCGCACAAGCCGCCCGGCTGGCCTCTGCCTTCGGGCATGGTCTTCTTCGCGGACCCGAACACCCGGGTGGTCGCGGTTGGTGAGGAGACGGCCCGCGAGGTCGACAAGGGTCTCGCCTACGGTCTTGCGCACGCCGGCGATCGTGATCTGGTGCTGCTTCTGCCCTTTGGAAAGGGGGGCGCCACAGCGCTGCGCTGCGCGTACCTCGACCGCAAGATCAGGTTGTTCGTCCACGATGGGATCACCACGACCCCGCTGCCTGTGCCGGCACGGCCAGTCGTCTTGGAGGCGCTGCGCGAACCCAAGCTTCGTGGCGGGGAACACGACCTTGGTGCGGTCCGCGCCGACTGGGTCCTCGAGCTCGAGGCATGGTCCGAGCGCCATCCTGACCTAG
>JABBOX010000134.1 GCA_012927555.1 Phycicoccus sp. | reverse complement strand
CCCGCATCCGCCGGAAGAACACTCTCAAGGACAGCCCACAACTCATCAGAGACCACATCGGTGCGCAACATGACCCCATGCTCGGCGGTCAGACCACGATTAGTTAGCAGACACGCCCTAGTCCGGGATCGACCCCAACAAGGATTCCAGCTGCTCGTCGTCGGGCAGATCCGGAAACACCGTCTCACCAGTTCGGGCGTAGTAGAACGCCGCATCGACCTGGTCGAGAGAGAGCCCGCGAAGACGGGCAAAGGCCAGACGGTAGGCCCCCAGCTGCAAGGCACGAACCCTTGCCTCGTCGCCGGACGGTTTGGCCCCGGTTTTCCAGTCCACCACGGTGAACCCGCCTCCGGGTCGAGGGAAGACGGCATCGATGCGGCCCCGAATCGCCATCTCTGAGACTGTCGTCTCGATCGCGATCTCGATGGCGTCAGGGCTACGCCCCGCCCATTCGCTGGCCAGAAAGAGCTCCTTCATCAGCGGCAGCTGCTCGTCGTCCGCCGGGTCATCGTCGGCGCTGCCCGGAAGGTCACAAAGGTCGACGAAGGCGGCCCGCGCGAAGTGCTGCTCGACCCAAGCGTGAAAAGCGGTGCCACGACGGGCCGCCAGCGCCGGGGGTGTTGGCATGGGCCGACGCAGGTCACGGGCGAAGGCCTGCGGGTCGCTGGCGAACGACACCACGCCGGACGCCGACAGGTGGCGTGGGACCCTGACCTCGATCTCGCGCGGCCGGGCCGCCGAGTCGCGTTCCGCAAGGAGGATCCTGAGCTCACGTTCGCGACCAGTGGCGCGTGGCTCACCAGGCCCCTCGCTCAACTCACCCGGTCCAGCGCCTGGCTCACCAGGCCCCTCGCCCGGCTCACCCGGCCCCTCGCCCGGCTCATCGACATCGTCGCCCGTCTTCAGGTCCGCCATCGCGTCCAGCACCACCTGGACGGCATCGCTGAGCTGCGCCCGCCGGGCTGCCATCGGATCGGACGGCCAGATCGCGCTCACCGGCTCGCTCTGGCGCGGGTTGGCGAGCTTGCTGTCGCCCTCCGGCTCAGGCATCGGCTCCCAGGCGTGGGGGCGCAGACCGAGGTCGCAGTGATCAACCAGCTCGGTGAGAAACCGAGAAGTGATGCGCGGAGTGGTGGGGTCTGACCAGACTGCCGCGGTCAGGAGAAGCTCACGCCGGGCACGGGTGAACGCCACATAGGCCAGACGCCGTTCCTCGTCGATGCCATGGTCGCCGCCGGCACTGATGAAGTCGCGGATCTCGGTCTCCAGTGCCGTGAGGTCGGGGGCCGACTTCCACCGCAGCGCTGGCAGCCCATCGCAGTCCCCCCGAAGGTCGTAGGGGACACCCGACAGTCCTCCGATCCAGCCCTTGTCGGTGGGTGGGCTGATCTTCCAGGCACCACCCTTGAACGACGTCCCAGAGCTCGATCGTGCCGGGAACGAGCCTTCGACCAGCCCGGGGACGGCCACCACGTCCCACTCCAAACCCTTGGCGGCGTGCACCGTGAGCACCTGGACGGCGTCCATGGACACCTCGATGTAGCCCTTGTCCAGTCCACGCTCCTCGGCCTGAGCGGCATCCAGCCAGGACAGGAATCCACCCAACGTGGGCCGGTCGGCTGAGCCGGAGAAGCTCGCCGCCACATCCGCGAACGCGTCCAGGTGGGCACGGGCGGTCGTTGGCGTGTGTTCCGGACGGGACATCACCTCGATATCCAGGCCCAGAGCACGCTCGGCCTCGCCGGCGAGGTCAGCAAGGGGCATGCCGGTGAGAGACCGGAGGCGCCGGATCGCCTCGCGCAACCCATCCAGACGCTGAAGCGCCACCGCCGAGATGCGCGAGCCGCTGGGACCCGTCCAGTCCGCTGACGGCAGCTCGTCCAGGGCTTCCACGATGCTGAGACGATCTGCCGTATCGACGGCCTGGTCCTTCACGTGACCCTGCACCGTGTGCGTGACCCGCGAGCGAGCCCCGTGGCGGCGCCCAAGGACTCGGGACCATACGGCCAGCCCGTCGAGGTCTGCGGCGCCCAGTCGACACAACGGCCCGGTCAACAGCCGCATCAGCTGGTCGCCACGAGTGGGGTCCTGAACCACCCAGAGCAGCGCCACGATGTCCGAGACCTCGGGCGTGGTGAGCAGCCCACCAAGCCCCACGACCTCCACCGGCAGGCCGGCCTTCTCGAGGGCGTCGATGACAGCACCGAACTGAGAACGTTTGCGGCACAGCACCGCTGCCGTAACTCCCGTGGCGCGACCACGCGCATCCAGCCAGTGGTGGGCGATCCAGCCCGCCACGTGCTCGGCTTCGGCCTCGGTGGTCAGCAACCTGGCCGCCAGCAGCCGGCCGGCGCCCGCATCAGACCGGGGGCGAAGCACTTCCACCTCGACGGTCGACTTGCGCCGCAGCGGACCCGAGGTGATGTTTGCCGCAGAGAGGATGGCGTTGTCGTTACGCCAGCTCGTCGACAGCGGCAACACAGCCGCGTCGCCGGCAGCATCAGCGAACTCTCGCGGATAGCGGGTCAATGTCGTCGCGCTCGCGCCGCGCCAGCCGTAGATCGACTGGTTGGGGTCGCCCACCGCGGTGACCGGCACAGAATTACCAACAGCGACCTGACCAACAGCGACCTCACCGACAGCGACGAAGAGATTCCGGAGCAGCACCAGCTGTGCCTCACTGGTGTCCTGGAACTCATCGAGCAGAACGGCCCGAAACCGTTGACGTTCCATCAGACCGATGTCAGGGAAACGCTGCGACAACGTTGCGGCGAGGGCCATCTGATCCGCGAAGTCGACTGCATCCCGACTCCGTTTGAGCTCCTGATATGCCTCAACCAGCGGCAGAATCTGACGACGGGCCTTGAGCGCGGTCAAGGCATCGGCCACCCCCTTGGGCAGATCTCGCGCACGGCTTGCCCCCTTGGGCAGTCCGGCGACCCTGGCCTCGAAACGGTCGATCAACAGCTGAAGATCCGCAGGCAGCAGCAGGTGCTCGGCCATCTCGCCGGCCAGGTCCACGACCGCGTTGATGACGGTCGACGCCGCGAACGGCACGTCATCCATCGGCCCGTCATGATGCTCTACGACCTCGGCCGCGAACTGCCAGGCGGCCGCCTCGGACAGCAGCCGTGACTCGGGCTCCACACCCAGACGCAAGGCATGCTCACGAACCAGGCGACCGGCGTATGAGTGGTAGGTGGAGACCGTGGGCGTGCCACCCAGCACCTCGGCCCCGTCCTGTTCCAGAGCAGGAGTCCACATGCCCACGTGACGCAGTCGACGCAGGCGCCGGGCGATGCGCTCCGCGAGCTCGGTGGCTGCCTTGCGGGTGAACGTCAGGCCCAGGACCTGGTCGGGCTCGACGTATCCGTTGGCCACCAGCCACACGACTCTCGATGCCATCGTCTCGGTCTTGCCCGAGCCGGCACCGGCCACGACCAGCAACGGGCGCATCGGCGCCTGGATGACAGCAAGCTGCTCGGCGGTCGGCGGCGGACTGCCGAGGGCGACCGCGATCGACAGGGCGGAGTGCCTCATGGGGTGGTTCGGCATCAGATCACCCGGCCCGCGGGCTGGACCGGACAGCTGGACCGGACCGCGCAGAAGGTGCACGCCTGGCCGATCGTGGCGACGAAGTGGCGGCCGGCCATGCCCTCTGCAGTGTCAGTCACCAACTTCTGTGCCCACCCGGGTTCGTCGTCCATCGACAAGGGCCCTTGCACCTGCAGCGTGGTCTTGACTCCGGCGGC
Source organism: Phycicoccus sp. (assembly GCA_012927555.1). GTDB lineage: Bacteria > Actinomycetota > Actinomycetes > Actinomycetales > Dermatophilaceae > UBA4719. Next base: position 1,460 of record JABBOX010000134.1, on the reverse strand, counting down.
CTTGCCGACCTGCAGCAGCGCCGCACCGGCCGAGGCACCGCCGTGTTCCGCGAACGCGCCGTGCTCGACCGCGGTCTGGTAAGCGCCCAGCTGAGCGTTGCGGAGCAGGTCGCCCTTGGATGGTTTGCTGGAGCCGGTCTTGAGGTCGACGACGCGCAGTGCACCGCCTCCGTCGCGTTCGAGCCGATCGACGCGGCCCTTCAACAGCGCCCGCCCCAGCTCGACCTCCATGTCGAGCTCTGCGCCGACGCGTTCCCAGCCCCCAGCAGCGGACTCCTCGTAGTACCGGGCCAGCCGGGCCACCATCGACTGGGCCTCGAACAGCTGACGACGCGACAACCAGCCGGCCGGCAGACCCAACCTGCCCCACCGGACCTCGACCTCTGCCCGCATGGTGGCCTCGTCGACGTCACCGAGCTCGGCGGCGATGTCGTGGATCAAGGTGCCGATGTTGGCCGCGCCGACGCTGGGGCCGTCACCGCCGCAAGCCGACAACAACCAGCGCAGACTGCACTCGTTGAAGCTCTCGATCCGTGATGGCGAGACCGAGACGCTCACGCCCTCAGCTCGCAGCGGCCGGTCGTCGCTCAACGGCGTCAGCGCCCACCACGACGCCGGGTCGGCGCCAACGACCCGCGCGGCCGCCAGCCGGGCCAGCTGCCTCGCGGCCGTATGCCGCTCGCTCGCCGTCCTGCCAACGACCACCTCACGGCGCAGCTCGGCGACCAAGCCCCCCAGGTTCATCGGCCGAGGGACCTCGCTGAAGGACCTCAGCTCGTGGCCGTCATCGGACTCCTCCGGAGGGTCGACGATGTCGAGATAGACCGAAGGCTGCTCTTCGTCACTGCGCACGGCAGTCACCAGGAGCCGTTCGGAAGCACGACTGACCGCGACCATGAAGAGCCGCGTCTCGTCGTAGCGGACTGCCGCCTGAGCCGCACGCAACGACTGCCCCCGGCCGGTGACGACATCGACCAGTCGCTCCGACCCCAAAAGGGATCCGCGCAGGCGCAGGTCAGGCCAGACGCCCTCCTGGACGCCCGCAACGACGACGAACCGCCACTGACGTCCCGCCGCGCCCGCGGCGGTGAGCAGGGACACCGTGTCATCACTGGGAGCACTGGCCACGAGGGTGTCACCAGCCACGTCCTGTCCCCTCAGGTGCTCCAGGAAACCGCGTGGTCCCATCTGCGGCAACTGGTCGACATACTTTGCGGCGACGTCGAACAACGCGACAACGGCGTCGAGATTTCGGTCGGCTCGGACTCCGGACAGGCCGCCCCCGAGCGCCACCCTGCGCCAGCTCTCGCCCAGCCCGGTCGCGTCCCACATGGCCCACAGCACGCCCTCGGCGGTCACACCCGGCGCCCAACGAAGGCCCTCGCCGCCATCCGGGCGATCCGATCCGGCAGGGGTACCCGAGCTGTTGACCGTTCGGGCCGCCTTCACTCCGGCGGCGA
>JABBOX010000082.1 GCA_012927555.1 Phycicoccus sp. | reverse complement strand
GACCGGTGTTGATCACCAGCTTCACGGCTTCGTCTTTGTACTCCGGAGTGAACCCCCGACGCGTGCTTCCCATAATGAACATCCTCTCTTACGAGGTGTCCACCAAACGGGGTCAAGGCCAGAGCTACGACCCGCTGGACGAGAACCAGATGGTTGCCTTCCTGCAACGCGAAGGCACCCGCCTGAACATGAAAAGCCTCGATGCCCGCGAAGGCCTGTTTGCGGGCATCAGGACCTTTGCTAGCAACGCCGAAGTGGTTGAGAACGAGCTGATCGACATCGAGACCCTCGAGGATCCCTTCCGCAGCGTGCTCCGCGACTACTACGAGACACTTGACCGGTATCGGCTCCTGAGCTACGGATTGCAAATCGTGAAGGCCGTTGAGGCTCTTGAAGATTCGGAACTGCATGCAAAGGTAACGAGCCAGGTCAAACACCTGATCGTGGATGAGTACCAAGACGTCAACCCTGCCCAAGAACGGCTGATCGAGTTGCTCGCCAAGCCCAACGGGCAGGCGGACCTGGTCGTGGTCGGGGATGACGACCAGGCCATCTACCAATGGCGCGGGTCCGACGTGACGAACATCGTTGGCTTCGCCGACCGATACCCGGACGTGACGTCGTTCGATTTGATGTCCAATCGCCGATCTCGACCGGCGATCGTGGCACTCGCGGATGCGTTCGCACAGACAATCCCTGGACGACTGAAGAAGGAAATGACCCCCGTGCGGCCAGCCGACGGGCCCGCGGTACATGTGGCTATGCATGACACGGAAGTGGAGGAGGCCGAAGACCTCGCGTCGAGGATCCAGCGGCTTCATGGTGATGGCGTGCCCTACGGGACCATGGCTGTACTGGTCCGCGGTCGAGTGGCATACCCGAGACTGCTGACCGCTTTCGAGCAGGCTGGCGTTCCTGTACAGCCGGGCGGTCGGACTGGTCTGTTCGGTCAGCCAGAGGCGAACATCCTGGGGCGTACCTATGCGTGGCTGGCAGATCGCGACTGGAAATCAGAGCGATTCGGGTCTTCTGCGGCCGTCGACTTCGACGAACTGCACGGTGACTATAAGAGCCAGTTCGGCCTGAGCACCAAAGTGGGACTCGCCCTTTCGCGGCACCTTGTCGCATGGAAGGCAAGCGTCGAGGACCAGAGCAAGCCGGTAGACCTCGTGGGTGACTTCTACGAACTCATGGCGACGATCCAAGCAAACACCTGGGACGTACGAGACGAGATTGTCCGAAGCCGACTGGGCACACTAGCTCGTTTCACGACGGTCTTGGCCGACTACGAGACGGTGCATCGTCGTGCACGGCCCGATGCAAACGTTCCGGGCGAACAAGTGGGGGGCAGCGACCGGGGTGGCTGGTACTACAAGAACTTGGCGACGCTGCTGACGAACTACGCCAATGGGGCATACGACGGCTTTGACGGTGAGCCGGACATGGAGATCGACGCCGTCGACCTGTCGACGGTCCACTCCGCCAAGGGCCTCGAGTGGCCCGTGGTCTTCGTGCCATCGCTAACAGGAAGGCGTTTCCCTTCCAGCAAGACAGGCCAAGCCGGTCACTGGCTCATTCCACGCCATCTGTTCGACGCGGCAAGGTACGAAGGTTCAGACGCAGACGAGAGACGACTGTTCTATGTCGCGCTCACCCGGGCACGTGACTGGGTCTCGCTCTCGACGCACGAACGCGTGAACAAGAACAAGGGAAAGATCTCGCCTTACATCACGTTCTGCCAAGAGAGTTTGAGCGAGCCACCGAACATGCCCACGTTGAAGCCGTCGCTCGCAGAAGCCGCCATCGCGGACGTCATCGTGACCTACAGCGAGATGCAGTCTTTCCTGGACTGCGGCTTCGGCTATTGGCTCCGCTCGCAACTCGGTTTCATGCCGGCGTTGGCACCCGAGCTTGGTTACGGCAAGGCTGTTCACCACCTCATGCGGTCAGTCGCCGAGCACACGAAAGAGACAGGGCATCCGCCCAACCAACAAGCGGTGGACCATCTGCTGGCCACCGATTTCTATCTTCCGTTGGCGAACAAACCGGCACACAGGGAGATGAAGCAGGCCGCCCAGCGGTTGGTGAACCAGGACATACGCGAACACAGTGACGAGCTCAAGCGTGTGTGGGCCACCGAGCGGCCTTTTGAACTCAGCCTCGACGGCGTCGTGGTCTCCGGGCGTGCCGACGTCATCTTCGACGAACACGACGGAGTCCCCACTCATCTGTCGATCGTTGACTACAAGACGTCCACAGGCGCGGCGACGAACGGTCTACAACTACAGGTGTATGCCGACGCCGGCCGACGCGAAGGCCTAGAAGTTGTGGGCGCATTCATCCACGACCTCAAGACATCGAAGCGGATTGATGTCCCCATTGAGCAGTCCGACGTGACCGCGGCTGAGCGGATTGTCCAGACCGCGGCCAAGCGACTTCGACAGCGAGATTACGTACCCGCCCCAGGCGTCGAGAAGTGCTCGAAGTGCGACGTCCGGCGTCTGTGCGGTAAAGCGGCGTCGTGACCGTAACTGCATCTCCAGGCCCGCAAGGCCCACGTCGGACCACCCCGGCGCTCGTCCCGCGCTATCGGTCGACCTTGATGGCTCCCCTAATCCGGCCGCGCTGACCGGCAGTGATCCCGGGCACTGTCATGCGGCCGCTCGCTGGGAACAGCTGCGGTGCGGACACCGGGCGGCGCTAAAGACTGCGCACACGGACAAGTGTTCACCACTGCGCCGACATCCCGTCCTGATCGAGTGTGCGGAAGGCCAAACCCGCCGCGGTCATCCAGAGGTGGCCCCGGGTTCGTACGCCGCGGCGACGTCAGACTCATACAGCTCGACCACCGAGCGCCCTCCACTAACCACTGCGGCCCGGACGGCTGGGATCTGCAGGTCGAGGATGCGCATTTTGGGGCCAATCTTCGTGACCGCCTCAATCCTGTAGAACTCGTCTCCGAACTCGTCCGCGAAGTGAGCCAGCCCTTGGAGCTTCACCAACGCGTCTTCGAGGTGGTGTCCGTGAGGGTCGACGATCGATGCACGAACAGCGCCGTGTACCTCGTTGAAGAACAGGAAGTCAGGGTGCAGCGACCTCCAGTTACCTACCGCGTCCCGGTAAGTGATGCCGAGGGAGTCCACCGCCGCCCGAGCGGGGTTGCGGTACCAGCCGAGCGAGTCAGATCGCTTCACCTCCGCAGCCACGACCGCACGTTCCCACTCGTTGAGTGACCCGACGGGGAACATCCCGTTCTCGTCCGACATCAGGTGCCCGGCTATAAGGGGCGACACCGCGATCTGCCCATTGGTGAGGACCTCCACGTAGTCCTCCATGCGGGACCTGGGCCGCTTCAACTCCCCGCGTTGCGGCTCCGTGGCCAGTGCGCGGATCAGTTCGTACTCCTGCTGCCGCTCGTCCGGCAATCCCTTGACCGCCACTCGGTGTTCGTCGAACCACCCCGACGCCAACTCGTCGGCCTCCTTGTCGACCTTTTCTCGGACCTCCGTGACCGTGGCGAGTGCCGACGCCTTCACGTACGCGCCCCGAAGCCCATCGTCATCGGCATCCGGGTCGTCAGGTCCGGCGACGTGGTTGACGTACGACTGGGCAATGTCGGCGCCAAACGCCTTCGCCGCGCCGGCGAACGCCACCCGGATCGCGCGGTCATCCGCCTGTTCAACGAAGTCCGAGTACCGGCGCTCCAAAGCTCCCACGGTTCCCGCGATCGTCTGACCCCGCACGATCCGCACCTCGTCCATGGCTTTCTGGAGTTGCTTCTCGTAGCGCACCGCGTAGGCGTCGAGGACGCGGTGCATCTCCTCCTCGACCTCCTTGAGTGATCCGGGTCGCACTCCGTCTGCTGAGAGCGCCTGTGCCAACGCAACCAGCCGCTTGACCGGCCTGGCCCCACGTAGCGGCACGGTCAATGTCGGGAGTGCGTCCCAGCATTCCCAGACCGACTTGGACAGGAGCTCGTTCGGACTCAGCTGTCGCCCGTCCAACAGGACCTTCTTGCCCGGCCCGGGCGGCATCTCGTCGAGCTGACCGGTCAGGTACTTGACGACGTTGCCGGCAGTGGTGCGGTCGAAGAACGGCAGGATGCAGTCCACCGCGTTGAGCCGCTCGTCGCCCGGAACCCGGCGTGCCAACGGGTTGCGCACCATGCGGCCCAGCAACTGGGTGATGTGGGTGTGGTCCTTGGCAGGACGGAACGACACCAGCACCTCGGCACGGGGACAGTCCCACCCGGTCGAGATGCCGTCCTTCGCGATGAGCACCCGGACCTGCTTCGTCTCCTGGACACGTTGGGGTTCGATCCACTCGACCTCCCAGGCGCCGAACTTCTGCACTGTATGGTCGCCGAGGACGTGTCGCACGCCATTGCCCCGGAGATCGGGGTACTCGTCGAAGACCTGGTCCAACGCACGACCCAACATGTCTGGGTCGGGCGTGTTGGGCGACTGCAGAACAAGCAGGGGATGTACGACGTCGACCGACCCCTGCGACGTCGCGTATTCCTGCCATCGCTCGGTCGACTCCCTGAGCTTTCGCGCTGCACGCCTGACCAGCACGGTGTCGAAGTTGCCCGCTTCCGCGGGGATCTCGAGCACCACCGTGTCCTTGACCAGACCGGACTCCTGCACCCGAGACGCATCGACCAGCACTGCGGGTAGCGCGCGCCGGCCCTCGTCCGCGTCGGCAGCCTTCATAGCCTCCCGGAAGCGCTCGATCGTCGCTGAGATCCCCCAGACGATCGGGATGGGTGGGTAGCCCGCGTGCCCGTTGACCAGTCGTCGGACGATCGTCGGCTTGTCCGACGACGTCCTCGTATCGAATCCCCGGTGCGCCTCATCGAGAATCAGGTAGACCGTCAGGTCGTCGTCGCCGATTGTATTGGCGATAGTCTCCCAGATCGTCCAACCTTGGAGATCCGGCTGTGCGTCCAGCCGCAGTTCTGGGATCGCATCTGCGTCATCGACGTGACCGCGGGTCAGCAGCGAGTTCTTCGTCAGTTTGCCGGTGTTGAGAAAGTAGACCTTGCCAGGGTCGAGCTGTGGCTTCGAAAACGGCGGCTGCACCGTCACCAGATGGGCCGACGTCAGTTTCTCCGACGCCTCCATCAGTCTCGAACGGGTTTGGTCGTTGAGGTTCGGGTCATCAGAGAACCAGATCACCACCGCGCCAGGGTCCGCATCAAAGTCGAACCGGTCGCTGCCGAAGAACATTGCCTCG
>JABBOX010000093.1 GCA_012927555.1 Phycicoccus sp. | reverse complement strand
GCTGTCCCCCCGCGCGGTCCCGGCCTTCGGCATCATCTCCTCGGCGGCACTGTCATCGGTTGCCGTGGTCATCAGCTACATGGGCGCGAGCGGCTCGACCGTCTTCACCACGCTGGTCCTCATGACCGGCATCACCGCGGCAGTGCCCTACGCTTTCTCCGCGCTTGCCCAGATCACCTGGCGACTGCACGACAACCAGGCGGCTCGCACCCCGCGCTTCGCGCTCGACCTGTCGGTCGCGATCGTGGCGTTCGTCTTCTCGCTGGCGTTCATCTACTACTCCCGGAACTCAGGCGACAGCTGGTACGTCGTGTGGGGGCCGTTCCTGATGGCCGGCGGTGCCTCCCTGCTCGGCATCCCTGTCTACCTCGCGCAGCGGAAGCAGATGACCGAGCCACTCGAGACGCCCGCGTACCGCTGAGCCGACCGACCATCAGAGGGAATATCCATGTCATTTCATGTTGACTCCGAAGTCGGAGTACTACGCCAGGTCATCGTCCATCGGCCCGGTCTGGAGCTGAGCCGGCTGACCCCGGACAACGTCTCCGAGCTGCTCTTCGACGACGTCATGTGGGCCGACCGGGCGCGCGAGGAGCACGACACGTTCGTGGGCCAGCTGCGTGACCGCGATGTGACGGTTCACTACTTCCGTGACCTGCTCACCACGGCCCTGGACGCACCCGGCGCAAGGCGGTTCCTGCAGGAGCGTCTGAGGACGGCGACCAGGTTCGGCCCCGCGCTCGACAAACCGATGGAAGTGCTGCTCGGCGAGACACCGGCCGAGGTGCTGTCCGAGCTCTTGATCGGAGGAGTGCTCAAACAAGACGTCATGCCGCTGCCGAACTGCTCCAGCCTGCTGCTGAAGCACCTGGAGCCCGAGGACTTCCTGCTACGTCCGCTGCCCAACCACCTGTTCCAGCGCGACAACTCGGCGATGATCTATGGGGCGCTGAGCATCAACCCGATGGCCAAGATGGCCCGCAAGCGCGAGACCATCAACTCCCGTCTGGTCTACAACTTCCACCCGATGTTCCGCGATGCCGGACTGGACATCGTCTACGGCAACGACTCCCGGCCCCATGAGCCCGCCACCGTCGAGGGCGGTGACGTGCTGGTCATCGGCAACGGTGTCCTGATGATCGGAATGGGCGAACGCACCTCGCCGCAGGGGGTCGAAACCCTTGCCAGGCTGCTCTTCCAGGGTGGTCAGGTGCGCCAGGTGATCGTGGTCGAGCTGCCCAAGGAGCGGGCGTTCATGCATCTGGACACCGCCATGACCATGGTCGACTCCGATGCCTTCTCGGTCTATCCATACCTTCCCGACACGCTGCGGTCGTTCACCCTCAACCCGGTCGGCTCCGGCGGCGACTACACCGTCGACGAGAACACCGACCTGTTCGCCGTCGTGGCCGAAGGGCTTGGCCTCAACAAGGTCCGGGTGCTGCGCACTCCCATCGACCGGATGGGCGCGCAACGCGAGCAGTGGGACGACGGCAACAACTTCCTTGCCGTCTCTCCCGGCGTCGTGCTGGGCTACGAGCGGAACACGACCGCCAACCGATACCTGGCCGACGAAGGCATCGAGGTCGTGCCCGTCGTCGGGTCCGAGCTCGGCCGAGGCCGCGGCGGTCCACGATGCATGTCCTGTCCCATCGAAAGAGACGCGGTGACTTTGTGAGCTTCAACCTACGAAACCGGAGCTTCCTCAAGGAGCTCGACTTCAGCCCCAGGGAGTTCACATTCCTCCTCGGTCTGGCAGCGGACCTCAAGGCGGCCAAGTACGCCGGCACCGAGCGGCCGCGGCTCACCGGCAAGAACATCGCCCTGATCTTCGAGAAGACCTCCACCCGGACCCGCTGCGCGTTCGTGTTTGCGGCACACTACCAGGGCGCCCACGTGACGTACCTCGACCCGAGTGGGTCGCAGATGGGGCACAAGGAGTCCGTGAAGGACACGGCGCGAGTGCTGGGCGGGATGTTCGACGCCATCGAGTACCGCGGCTCTGCGCAGACCAACGTCGAGGAGCTCGCGGCATACTCAGGCGTTCCCGTGTGGAACGGACTGACGGATGAGTGGCACCCCACCCAGTCGTTGTGCGACATGCTCACCATGCGCGAGCACTCCACCAAGCATGACAACGAGATCGCTTTCGCCTATCTCGGAGACGCCCACAACAACGTTGGCAACTCGTTGCTGATTGCCGGGGCAATGATGGGCATGGACGTGCGCATCGTGGCCCCGCGCGAGCTGTGGAACAACGACGACGTGATCGCCGCCGCCAAAGCCATCGCCGAAAACACTGGCGCGCGGCTGATGTTCACGGAAGACGTCGCCGAAGGCGTCGCCGGGGTCGACTTCATCTACACCGACATCTGGGTCTCGATGGGTGAACCGAAGGAGACCTGGGACGCACGCATCAGCGCGCTGCTCCCCTACCAGGTCACGGCGGACATGCTGGCCAAGACCGGCAACCCCGCCGTCAAGTTCATGCACTGCCTGCCTGCCTTCCACGACCGGAAGACCGCCGTCGGCGAACAGATGTTCACGCAGACCGGCCTTGCCGCTCTCGAGGTCACCGACGAGGTGTTCGAGTCGTCCAGCTCCATCGTCTTCGACCAGGCCGAGAACCGGATGCACACGATCAAGGCGATCATGGTCGCCACTCTGGGCTCATGATGCGGGTCGTCGTCGCGCTGGGCGGCAACGCGCTGATGCAGCGCGGCGCCCCGATGACGGCGCAGAACCAACGCGCCAACGTCGCGCTGGCGTGCACCGCCCTGGCACCGATCGCCCTTGAGCATGAGCTGGTGATCTCGCACGGCAACGGACCACAGGTCGGTCTGCTCGCCCTTCAAGCCGCCGCGTACGACGACGCATCGGCCTACCCTTTCGACGTTCTCGGCGCGCAGACCGAAGGGATGATCGGATACATCATCGAACAGGAGCTGGGCAACCGGCTGCCGTTCGAGAGGTCGATCGCCACCATTCTGACCATGACTGAGGTGGACCCGGCCGACCCGGCGTTCACCGACCCGACCAAGTTCGTCGGACCCGTCTACAACCACGACGAGGCGCACCGCCTCGCAGCGTTGCGAGGCTGGGTGGTCAAACCCGATGGTGAGCACTGGCGTCGTGTCGTGCCCTCTCCCAAGCCGCAGCGAATCTTCGAACAGGCCACGATCGAGACGCTCGTGGCCCGCGGCACCGTGGTCATCTGTGCCGGCGGCGGTGGCATCCCCACCATGTACCTGCCGGGCACCCGGACGCTCGTCGGCGTCGAGGCCGTCATCGACAAGGACCGGGCCAGCGCCGTGCTTGCCCGCGACCTTCGCGCCGACATCCTGGTAATCGCCACCGACACCGACGCGGTCTACACCAGTTGGGGGACGCCACAGCAGCGTGCCATCTCGTTCGCCCACCCGGACGCGCTCGCCGAGATGGACTTTGCGGCCGGCTCGATGGGACCCAAGGTCGAGGCGGCGATCGAGTTCGCCCTCGGCACCGGCAACGTTGCTGTGATCGGATCCCTGGCCGACCTGCCCGCGCTCCTTGCCGGAACGGCCGGGAGCCGGGTTTCCATCGCGGCCAAGGGCGTCACCTGCCACGACCTTCCGACAGCGGTCGTGCAGGACGAGACGGCGATCATCGCGTAATCGCATCACCGGGCGCATTCCCTTGCGGCGTTCAGCAGTTGAGAATGGATATGCAAGGCGGTCACGGTCGGGGCGTGACATACCGATCGCGGCCGCCTTGCCTCGGTGTGGATCAGGCTAGGTGTGCATCAGACCAGGTCGAATCGGTCGAGATTCATGACCTTGTTCCACGCCGCGACGAAGTCGCGCACGAACTTCGGCTGCGCGTCGTCGCTCGCGTAGACCTCAGCAAGTGCACGGAGCTGGGAGTTCGACCCGAAGACGAGGTCGACGCGGCTGCCGGTCCACTTGAGCTCGCCCGTCGCGCGGTCGCGGGCTTCGAAGTTCTCCTCGGCCTCGGACGTCTCCTTCCATGTCGTGCCCGGGTCGAGCAGGTTCACGAAGAAGTCGTTGGTCAACGACTCCGGCCGTGCGGTGAACACGCCGAGCTCGGACTGCTGGGTGTTTGCGTTCAGAACCCGGAGGCCACCGACGAGGACCGTCATCTCGGGGGCGGTCAGCGTCAGCAGGTTCGCCCGGTCGATCAGCAGGTGCTCCGCCGGGGTCTGGTGCCCCTTTGCCAGGTAGTTGCGGAAGCCGTCCGCGGTCGGCTCGAGCACCGCGAAGGACTCTACGTCGGTCTGCTCCGCGGACGTGTCCGCCCGTCCAGGAGTGAAGGGAACCTGTACGTCATACCCGGCGCTCTTCGCGGCCCACTCGATGGCTGCGCACCCTCCCAGCACGATCAGGTCGGAAAGGGAGACCTGCTTCCCGCCGGCCTGTGAGCCGTTGAAGTCCGTCTGGATCTTCTCCAGGGCCGACAGGACCTTCGCCAACTCGTTGGGGTTGTTGACTTCCCACGCGTTCTGCGGCTCGAGCCGAAGGCGCGCACCGTTGGCGCCACCGCGCTTGTCAGAGCCGCGGAACGTCGACGCCGAAGCCCACGCGGTCGAGACGAGGACAGAGACAGACAGCCCCGTGGCGAGGATCTTCTCCTTCAGAGCCGCGATGTCCTCGGCGCCGACCAGCTCGTGCGTGACCGCAGGCACGGGGTCCTGCCACAACAGCGACTCCTGGGGAACCTCCGGTCCGAGGTAGCGCGCGATCGGTCCCATGTCGCGGTGCGTCAGCTTGAACCACGCCCGGGCGAAGGCGTCCGCGAGCTCGTCCGGGTGCTCGAGGAAACGCCGCGAGATCGGCTCGTAGATCGGGTCCATCCTCAGAGCGAGGTCCGAAGTGAGCATCACCGGGGCCTGCTTCTTCGACGGGTCGTGGGGATCCGGCACGGCGTTCTTCGCGGCGGGATCCGTCGGAACCCACTGCCACGCACCGGCCGGGCTCTTGGTCAGATCCCACTCGTAGCCGAAGAGGGTCTCGAAGTAGCTGTTGTCCCACGTGATGGGGGTGGGCGTCCAAGCGCCCTCCAGCCCGCTGCTGATCGTGTCGTTACCGCTGCCGGTGCCGAAGCTGTTCTTCCAGCCGAGGCCCATGTCCTGCAGGGGGGCAGCCTCGGGCTCAGGGCCGATGTACTCGGTGGGCTCGGTCGCGCCGTGGGTCTTGCCGAACGTGTGGCCGCCGGCGATGAGCGCCACCGTCTCCTCATCGTTCATCGCCATCCGGGCGAAGGTCGCCCGGATGTCCCGCGCTGAGCC
>JABBOX010000192.1 GCA_012927555.1 Phycicoccus sp. | reverse complement strand
GCGCGCGCTCGCCAACGTCAGCGTCCGCGCGGCCACCACGCAGGCCGCTGCCGCGACACGTGCCTTGACCTGCCACGAGGAGAGCCGAGCGACCGAGCGCACGGCTCGCCAGCCGACCAGGACCCCTGCTGCCACGGGGACAAGGGCAACGAGCCAGAGGCCGGCGGGCAGCGTGCCTGGGTCCGGCAGCGCCCCCAGTCCGGGGATCAGGGGAAGCAGACCAGGGGTTGAGTGCGACCACGTGATGGAGGTGCCCTGGCCGAAGGCGAAACCGGGCCCCGCCATCCAGGACGCGGCCCAGATCGCGACATTGGGGAGGGCCAGGAGCTGGCCGAGAGTGAGCACGCTGATGCCGACAGGGTCACCGCCCAGCGTGTCGTAGAGCTGGCCGATCCGGTCCCGGTGCGCCACGATCACGCCGATGGTCAGGACCAGCCCCGCGCCGAAGACGGCGAACGCGCCCACCAGCCCGGGACGGATGGCCCGTCGCAGGTTGACCGGCAGCCGGGCCTTCAGCAGGCGACTCAGGCCGGGCGCAACCGAACCGATGTCGCCCCTGAGCTCCAGGGCGACGGCGGCAAGGACAGCCATCGCCCCAACGACAGCCGTACCCAGAACCGAGCCCAAGGCCGATGCATGGAGGGGTTGGCCGGAGGTGGCCAGGGCAATGAGCAGCCCCACGCCGGTATAGGAACAGACGAAGGCCACAGCCACGTTGGCAACGTCGCGACCCGGACCACCCCGGGTCTCGGACCTGCGCGGCCTCTCGTCGTCGATCTGCACCAGAACCCGGCGCACGGCGATGGTGGCGATCCCGAGCGGAATCGCGGTCAGCAGCCACGGCGTCATCGAGATCGTGGCCAGCCCAGCCCCCAACGGCGCTCCGTTGGCCAGAAGCCAGATGCTGGAGCCGACGGAGAAGGCTCGGGTCCACTCCACGGTGCTCTCGGCGCTGGCCACCCAGACCAGCAGCGCAGGCAGGGCGATCGTGAGCATCGACACCACCGCTGCCGAGCCCCCAGCCACCATCGAGCGCCACGTCAGAGGCCCGCCGGTTAGCGCATCCGGGGGCAAACGTGAGGCGGTGGCGCGACGATCGCGAAGAAGCTGACTCATGAGGTCTCCATGGTCGCGGTCGACAACCGCGAGGTGGGACAGGGCGCGCCGACGACGGCGAGATTGCGCCCGATCTTGATCCAAAGCTGCCACCTTGCGGACCGACGGAGGCAAAGACGTGGCCGGCCACCTCAGTGAGGTGACCGGCCGGTCAGACGTGCTGTGGGTATGTCAGCCCAGGTTCTTCATGATCTCGCGCATGAGCGAGGCGGTCGCAGACGGCGTCTTGCCGACCTTGACGCCGGCGGCCTCGAGGGCCTCCTTCTTGGCTGCAGCCGTACCCGACGAACCGGACACGATCGCGCCAGCGTGGCCCATGGTCTTGCCCTCGGGGGCCGTGAAGCCCGCGACGTAGCCGACGACCGGCTTGGTGACATGGTCCTTGATGTATGCCGCGGCGCGCTCCTCGGCGTCCCCGCCGATCTCGCCGATCATGACGATCGCGTCGGTGTCAGGGTCGTTCTCGAACGCTTCGAGGCAGTCGATGTGCGTGGTCCCGATGACCGGGTCGCCGCCGATGCCCACGGCTGTTGAGAATCCGATGTCACGCAGCTCGTACATCATCTGGTAGGTCAAGGTGCCCGACTTGGAGACCAGGCCGATGCGACCGGGGCCGGCGATGTCGGCCGGGATGATGCCGGCGTTAGAGGCTCCGGGGCTGATCACTCCGGGGCAGTTCGGGCCGATGATGCGCGTGGTGCCGGCCTGCAGCGCGTAGGTCCAGAACTCCGCACTGTCCTTGACCGCGACGCCCTCGGTGATGACGACGGCCAGCGGGATCTTGGCGTCGATGGCCTCGATCACCGCGGCCTTGGTGAACTTGGCCGGGACGAAGACGACGGTCACATTGGCGCCGGTCGCCTCGATGGCCTCGGCAACGGACCCGAAGACCGGCACCGAGACGCCTGAGTCGAACTCGACCTTCTGGCCGCCCTTGCCGGGGGTCACGCCGCCCACGATGTTGGTGCCCGAGGTCAGCATCAGCTGGGTGTGTTTCTTGCCCTCGGAACCGGTCATGCCCTGGACGATGACCTTGGAGTCAGCGTTGAGAAAAATTGCCACGGTGGTTGCCGCCTTTCAGTTCTTGTTGGCGGCCGAAGCCAGCTCGGCGGCCTTGCGGGCCGCGCCGTCCATGGTCTCTTCCACGGTCACCAGAGGGTGCCCGAACTCGGCGAGGATGCGGCGACCCTCCTCGACCTTGTTGCCGTCCAGACGGACGACGAGCGGCTTGGTGGCCTCGTCGCCGAGGACTTTGAGGGCACCGACGATGCCGTTGGCCACGTGGTCACAGGCGGTGATGCCGCCGAAGACGTTGACCAGCACCGACTTGACGTTCTGGTCGTTCAGGATGATGTGCAGGCCGTCGATCATGACCTGGGCCGACGCGCCGCCGCCGATGTCCAGGAAGTTTGCGGGCGACGGGTGGTTGCCTTCCGTCCCGAACTCCTCGCCGGCGTAGGCGACGACGTCCAGTGTCGACATGACCAGTCCGGCGCCGTTGCCGATGATGCCCACCGCCCCGTCAAGCCGTACGTAGTTCAGGTCCTTGGCCTTGGCTGCAGCCTCGAGCGGGTCGGCCGAAGCCTTGTCCTCGAGCGCCTCGTGGCCGGGGTGACGGAAGCCGGCGTTGTCGTCGAGCGTCACCTTGCCGTCAAGGGCGACGATCCTGCCGTCGGTGGTCTTGACCAGCGGGTTGACCTCGACCAGCGTGGCGTCCTCGTCGCGGTAGACGGTCCACAGCTTCTGCATGGCCTCGGCGATCTGACCCTTGACGTCCTCGTCAAAGTTGGCCGCGTCGACGATCTCTTTGGCTTTGGCTGCGTCGATGCCCACGATCGGGTCGACGGGGATACGGGCGAGTGCCTCGGGACGCTCGACGGCGAGCACCTCGATCTCGACCCCACCCTCCTTGCTGGCCATCGCGAGGTAGGAACGGTTGGCGCGGTCGAGCAGGATGGAGAAGTAGTACTCCTCAGCGATCTGCGCGCCGGCGGCGATCATCACCTTGTGGACCGTGTGGCCCTTGATGTCCATGCCGAGAATCTGACTGGCCGCGTCGGCTGCTTCGTCAACGGACTTGGCGACCTTGACGCCACCGGCCTTGCCCCGGCCACCGACCTTGACCTGCGCCTTGACGACGACCACTCCGCCGCTGAGGGCGCCGATCGTCTCTGCCGCTGCGCGGGCTTCTTCCACGGTCTCGGCAACGGCGCCAGCAAGCACCGGCACACCGTGCGCTTCGAACATGTCGCGCGCCTGGTATTCAAATAGATCCACGAGTTCATCCTCATCACTGGGTAAGGGAACGTCCCAGCGGAGCGTAGCCCGCGGCCATACAGCGTGAATGCCACGGGGTGCTGACGATGGGACCAATCTCACGCGAACCATCCCCCAGACGGAACCGATCGCACGCTAGCGTCGTCCGATCTGTGGAGGTAAACAAATGCGACAGCTTGTGCGAGTCATCTGCTGCACAGCGGTGGTGACAGCCCTGACCGCCTGCGGGTCTCAGGGCCCAGCCAACAGCCCGTCCAACAGCCCGTCCCAGCCGTCGGTCTTCCCGCTGACGATCACCCGGGTCGGCGGCATCGCGGGCTTCAACGACGTGCTGGTGGTCACCAGCGACGGGCTCGTGTCGGTCACGCAGAAGGGGAAGGCGCAGCGCCAGTGCCAGCTCACCCCTGAGGCGGCCAAGCGGCTGACGACCGCCGCATCCGAGGTGCCGTGGCCGCACCTCACCCCCGGCAACACCACCGCCGCTTTCCCTGACGACCTGATCACCATGGCGCTGTCGCCCTCCGGCGGGCCGGTGAGGGTGGAGGATCCCCTGGTCGGTGCCGCAGGCCCCATCTTCAACGAGCTGGTCAACGACCTCATTGGTGGCCGGTCCGCATCCGGCATGTGTGCGCCCGTCTGATCTCCCCGGGGGCGCGGCTGAACCCTGGAACCCCGAGGGCCGGTCGCCAACCGCGTGGTTGGCAACCGGCCCCCGGTCTTTGGCTCGGGCAGTGGCCGATGGGTCGGGCAGTGACCGGTTCAGCTCAGCAGACCGCGGCCCCGGCGGGAACGGCAATTGCCGAGAAGGCCGCAGCGGTTCCGGTGCACTGTGACGATCCAGCGCCATACAGGTCCTTGGCGGACTTGATGGCTCCTTCGCGTGCAGCCGCATAGGTGCTGCGTGAGGTGAGGTACGTCGACAGGGCGCGGTACCAGATCTTCTCGGCGGCGGCGCGACCGATGGGGGTCACGGTTGAGGCGTTGCAGGTCGGACTGTTGTAGGAGACGCCGTTGAGGACCTTGGCGCCGGAGCCCTCAGAAGCCAGGTAGAACCAGTGGTTCAGCGGGCCCGAGGAGTAGTGCGGATCAAGACGCTTCAGCGACGACGACCAGCAGTTCGCGGACCGACCGTCCTTGGACGGCTGGTCCATGTAGCGCAGCGGTGTTCCGTTGCCGTTGATGTTGATCTCTTCACCGATGAGGTAGTCCGGGGTGTCGGACGCGTTGTTGGCGTACCACTCCACGGCGGTGCCGAAGATGTCCGAGGTCGCCTCGTTCAGGCCACCGGCGTCCCCTGTGTAGGCCAGTTTCGCCGTGTTCTCGGTGACGCCGTGGGACATCTCGTGACCGGCCACGTCGAGCTCGACCAACGGATGGGTGTTGCCTGCCCCATCGCCATAGGTCATCTGGGTGCCATCCCAGAACGCGTTGACGTAGTTGGTGCCGTAGTGCACCCGCGAACGCGCGCCGACGCCGGTGTTCCAGATGCCGTTGCGGCCCTGGATGTTCTTGAAGTAGTCGAACGTCTTGCCCGCCCCGTAATGGGCATCGACACCGGCCGAGGCCCGGTCGCTGACAGTGCCGTTGCCCCAGATGTCGTCGGCGTCGGTGAACGTCGTACCGGCAGCGGTGCTGGACGTCGACCCGTTCAGGTCCGTGGTGTAGTTGCCCACCGCGTCACGCATCGACCAGCTGGTGCCAGCCGTGGTGCCGATGGTCACCGTGCCCACGAAGATGCCGTTGCCGGTGCCGTTCTCGACCTCGTCGAAGGACTCCAGGATGGCTCCCACCGTGGCGTCCACGATCGTGTGCAGCCTGCTCGGGGTCTGGTCGGCCCGCATGCCTTCGGTCAGCACGTCGTAGGCCAGCTTGGGGGTGGCGCCGGCGGCGAAG
>JABBOX010000286.1 GCA_012927555.1 Phycicoccus sp. | reverse complement strand
CTACCGGCTCCGCACCAGCAAGAACACCAGCAGCCGCAAACAAGCCAGCTGACCATCTCAAGCAGTCAGGTGGAGCCAAAATTCGTGAAGACAGTGGGGCCAAATGACTTGACGACACCCAGGTCCCGGTACTTATCCCTGATGACAGGGGCCAAGGCTGGCGGGACACTCTGATGATGGGCAACGCCCCGTATGTCCCGAGTGGTCCTCTCGCTGGACGAGTCGCCGAGCGGCGACTGCTTCACGAGACGCTGTCCGCTTCGGCCGTGGGCGTGCCGGCAGCCGTTCTTGTCCATGGTGAGGCTGGGGTGGGCAAGACCCGGTTGGTCCGTCAGGTCACGGAGCACTTCCGCACGCTGGGCCATGAGGTGTTGTGGGGCACCTGCGTGCGTTTCGGGGCTGCGTCGGTGCCGTTCGCGCCGGTGGTCCAGGCCCTGGACGCGTGGGCGCGACGGGTGGATCCGACAGTTCGCTCAACCCTGCTCGAGGGTTCTGACGAGCTGTCGATCCTGTTGCCCTCCGTGGGGATGCGTTCTTCTGACATTCCGGTGAGCCGGTTGTTGCCGGTGGTGGACCGAGTCGTCCAGCGGATCGTGGACATTCAGCCCACGATCATCGTCATCGATGACCTGCAGTGGGCGGACGTCTCGTCGCTGGACGTCCTGGCCTATCTGATCGCCGGGTTCGGGGGACAGAACCTGGCGCTGGTGGCCACGATCCGGGAAGAGGACCGGTCGGTGGGGCATCCTCTGCACGGCTGGTTGGCCGACATGCGTCGTCTCCCGGGGGTGTCAGAGGTGGTGCTCAAGCGTCTCGATCCGGAAGAGAGCACCCAGCAGATTGCCGCTCTGTTGGGTCGACCTCCTGACGAGGAGCTCGTCGCCGATGTGTTGGCGAGGTCGGGCGGGAACGCCTACCTCACCGAACTGCTGGTGCGCGATCTGCAACCGGACGCGCGGGGGGTGCCGAGCGAGCCCCCCCAGGCATTGCGTGAGGCGCTGTTGGCCCGCTGGCATTCGCTGTCGGAGCCGGCCCGGCTGCTGACGCGGGTGCTCGCGGTCGGGGGTCGGCCGACGACGTTCGAGACCCTGTCCGCGGTTGCCGAGTCAGCGGTCCGGGCGCAGGATATGCCGGTCCTGGTGCGTGAGGCCGTCGATGCCGGAGTTGTGCAAGTGGTGGGGGACCAGACCTACTGGTTCCGCCACCCGTTGCTGGCCGAGGTCCTCCTGGCCACGATGACGGGCCGCGAGCTGATCCCCGTACACGCCGCCTACGCTGACGCGCTGGAGGCCCGCGCCGCAACCAGCCCGGACCTGGCCGCAGGTCTGTCGGCCGACCTCGCCGTCCATCACGAAGGGGCCGGGCGCTTTGACCGGGCTTTCGCGTTCTCGATCCTTGCGGCCGACTTCGCCCACGACCTTCACGCATCTTCGGTGGAGGCGGCGCACCTGATGAGGGCATGCACACTGTGGCAGCGCGCCGGCGAGCAGGTGCGCGGATCGACCGAGGACCGGATCGCCCTGCTGCTGCGAACCAGCCGGGTGGGAAAGCGTGCCGGCGTTGTCGAGTCCCCTGAGCTCCTCGACCAGGCAATCTCGCTCGTGGATCGGCAACGCCAACCACTGCTCGCCAGCACCCTGCTGGCCGAGCGGGGCAACAGAGACTGGCAGTTCGATCCGCCCAGGCAGCTCGATCCGCCCAGCACTCAGGTCCGCCCGGAGCTGTTCGAGGCGGTCCGGCTCACCGAGCCGTTCCCCGACAGTCCCGAGCGGGTCTTCGCGTTGATGGCGCTCGTGAGTGCAGAGCTGTGGGACACGCGAACCCCGGAGATGCCGGCACACATCTGGGGTCAGGTCCAGGAGGCTGTCGAAGTAGCGCAGCGGAGCGGGTCAGAGCCAGCCATTGCACGAGCCCTGTCCTGTCGGGCTCTGTACCTGTTCTGTGACCATCGGGCGCTCGAGGCCCTCTCAGACGCCGACGCGTCCTATCAGCTGGCCGCGCGAACCGGGCAGGTGGACACCATGGCGTACGCCGCGTGCTGGCAGGCCAACGCCCTGTGGGCCCTCGGCCGGCTCTCGCAGTACACCGAGTCGATGCAGGCCAGGTCCAGGGAGCTGTTTGCGGTCGGATCATCCCAAACGGGCTCTGTCTTTGCGGCATGGGCAGCCGAGGCACTCCTCGACACGGGCCGCTGGACGGAATGCCGCGACACCTTGCGTGACGCGCTGTCCTCCCGTCGGGTGGGAGGCGCCGGGGCTTGGGTGCGGCAGGCGGCGGCACGCCTGGCAGCGCGACGTGGGGAGGCCGCCATCGCGCAGCAGCATATGGACCGTGCTCTCGAGCTGGTCCCGATTGACGTCGTCGGCATGCACGGGGGCCAGAACCAGTTGGAGCTGCTGGTCGGCCGCGGTGAGTCGGAGCTGGCGCTTGCGCTGCTCCGCCCCCTTCTGACGGAGTATCTGTCTCACGGGGTCGATTCAAACACTGGCGAGTTGCTGGTTTGGGGTGCGCGGGCGGCGGCCGACGTGGCCGAGCGGGCTCGCGACCGCCGCGACGCTGAGGC
Organism: Phycicoccus sp.; assembly: GCA_012927555.1. GTDB lineage: Bacteria > Actinomycetota > Actinomycetes > Actinomycetales > Dermatophilaceae > UBA4719. Next base: position 2,754 of record JABBOX010000286.1, on the reverse strand, counting down.
GGAGCAGGAGGCGATCCGCCAGCTGGACGAGCTTTTGGCCATGGTCGAGGCGACCCCGATGCCCCGTCCTTGGGTGTCGGTGGAGGCTGACCCGATCTGGTCTGCCTACCGGGCCATGACCGTCGCGGAGACCAGCCGTTGCCACGGCTCGACGGGACAGTCGGTGGCCTGGGAGCGCGCCGCTTCGTGCTGTCAGGCGATCGGCTTCCGGTGGTTCGAGGCGATGGCTCAATGGCGCCAGGCGCAAGCACTCCTGTCCGAAGGTGCCGCCAGAGGCGCCGTCGCCGAACCTCTTCGGCAGGCTCACGCCATCGCCCTGGAGCTTGGCGCCGCCCCGTTGGTCAAGGAGACCGAGATGCTGGCAACGGTCGCCCGGATCAGCCTCGACGAGCCCGATGTGCCGCAGTCGAAGCAGGGTGAACCTGACGTGCCCGAGGCGCTCGCCACGCTGACTGCCCGGGAACGTGAGGTGCTCAGCCATCTGGTCGCCGGCCGGACGAACGCAGAGATCGCCCGCGACTTGTTCATCAGTCACAAGACCGTCAGCGTCCACGTGACAAACGTGCTTCGCAAGACCGGCACCGCCAACCGGATCGAGGTCGCGGCTCTGGCGCGGCGAGCCGGACTGCACTCGCGATGACGTCGACGCACCGCGCTGGCGAGCTCCTCGCTGGTATGCGGTTCGTGCGCTCAACTTCGGCGGGTAGCGTCGACCCCACGACCGACGACGAACCAACGAAGGGACCTGACGGGTGCCACCGATGTTCAAACTGGGCGGACGAGCCGCAAGCTGTATGTCGCGCCAGTCACCACCCGCTCGGACCAAGCGCGTCGTGGGGGTTCTTGCGGCGTCGCTGGCGGTCATGTTGGCCGGCTCTGCCTGTGCCGTCGCGCCAGGCGGGCAGGACCAGGCCCGGACACCTGACCCCGCGCAGAAATCCTCGGCGCAGGCACTCCCGCCCGACAAGGAGACCCTCGCAAGGTTCTACACGCAGGATCTGGCATGGTCGAAGTGCGGACCCGACCAGTGCGCCAAGCTCACGGTGCCGATCGACTACTCCCACCCTGACGGCGACACGATCAAGCTCGCCGTGCTCAGGGCCTTGGCGAAGAGCCCCTCCAAGCGGATCGGCTCGCTCGTGGTCAATCCGGGTGGTCCCGGCGGATCCGGAGTCAACTACGCCAGAGCGGCCGACTACATCGTGACCCCCGCGGTCCGGGCGGCATACGACATCGTGGGTTTCGACCCCCGTGGTGTCGGGAGCTCATCGCCGATCAAGTGCCTGAACGACCGCGAGCTCGATACGTTCCTGGGCTCCGACCCGACGCCGGACAACCAGCTCGAGGAGCAGCAGTTCGCAGAGTGGGCCAAGGCCTTTGCCGACAAGTGCAAGGCCACCGGTGGCCCACTGCTCGGCCACGTCTCCACGATCGACGCCGCAAAGGACATGGACGTCCTGCGCGCGGCGCTGGGTGAGACGAAGCTGGACTACCTGGGCAAGTCCTACGGCACCTTCCTCGGCGCCACCTACGCCGACCTGTTCCCCACCAAGGTCGGCAGGTTCGTCCTTGATGGCGCCATCGATCCGAACCTCACGTCGAGCCAGGTCAACGAGGGGCAGGCGGTCGGGTTCGAGACCGCGACCAGGGCCTACGTCCAAGATTGTGTTGGCAAGGGCGGCTGCCCGCTCGGTGATTCCCTCAGCTCCGGTATGCAGAGGCTGCGTGACTTCCTCAAGCAGGTGGACGCCAAGCCGCTGCCATTGAACGACCCTTACGTCCACGTGCTCACCGAGGGGTGGGCGTCGCTCGGGGTCGCCGTCGCGATGTACGACCCCGGGCTGTGGAGCCAGCTGACTGACGCTCTTCGAAGTGGCTTCGGCGGCAACGCCGCCCCTTTGATGAAGCTTGCTGACTCCTATGCCTACCGCAACAGCGAGGGCGCCTACTCGGGCAATCTGATGCAGGTCATCTATGCCGTGAACTGCCTGGATCGCTCAGACTCGACCGACCTGGCCCACTACGAGTCCGAAGCGCGCTCGCTCAGCGCCAAAGCGCCGACCTGGGGACCCTTCCTGGCGTGGAGCACGATGCCCTGTGGCTACTGGCCGGCGCCGGCCAACAACGCCCCGAAGAAGGTCACGGCAGCAGGTAGCGGCCCGATCGTCGTCGTGGGGACGACGCGAGACCCGGCAACGCCATACAAATGGGCGCAGGGTCTTGCCTCGGAGCTCCAGAACGGTCATCTCATCACCTTCAACGGTGACGGGCACACGGCATACACGCGGTCCAACTCATGCGTCAACGACGCGGTCGACGCCTATCTGCTGAAAGGCCGAGTGCCACCTGACGGGCTCAAGTGCTGACCATCCCGGTTCGGAGATCCGCCCGTACATCCGTATACTCGCCAAGCGTGTCCACGGGCACCTGCCGCCTTAGCTCAGTCGGCTAGAGCGATTCACTCGTAATGAATAGGTCATCGGTTCGATTCCGATAGGCGGCTCCACAGAAAGCGCAGGTCAGCGACCTGCGCTTTCTGCATTCAACGGGACGACTGGCGCATCAGTACACACTGAGTACACACGAGCGCCAGCGTCCAACCGCTCAGCGACCCCATCGAGGTCGTCATCGAAGAGGCCCGAGTACACATCGAGGGTCATCGCAGCCGATGCGTGCCCAAGCATCCTCTGAACCGCTTTCACGTTGGCTCCGGCGCTCACCGCGAGTGAAGCGGCCGTATGCCGCAGCTCGTGC
>JABBOX010000291.1 GCA_012927555.1 Phycicoccus sp. | reverse complement strand
CGTTCTCCGCCTTCCAGCCCGCGGTCGCGGTCTGCTTGATGTCGGTCTGCTTGGAGCCGACGACAAGGGTGCCGTCATCGATCTTCGGTTGCAGGACCTTCATCGCGCCGTCGAAGAACACCTTGGAGTTGGCGTCATCCGAGGAACCCGAGAACAGCTCAATGTTGTATGGGCCTGCGGCCTTCTTCGCCTTCAGCCCGTCCAGCAGCGCCTGACCCTGGAGCTGGCCGACCTTGAAGTTGTCGTAGGCGACGTAGTAGTCGACGTTCGGGCTGTTCAGGATGAGACGGTCGTAGGCGATCACGATGGCGCCCGCGTCATGGGCCGCCTTGACCTGGGTGCCGAGCTGGCCACCGTCGGCGGCACCGATGATGATGACCTTCGCGCCCTTGGTGATCATGGCCGAGATCTGGTCCTGCTGGTCCTTGACGATGGTAGAGGCGCCTGCATACTGCACGTCGCCCTTGAAACCGGCCGCCTTGAGACCATCTGTGAAGAGGCCACCGGCGAGAACCCAGTTCTCGGAGGTCTTCGAGGGGAGGGCAACACCGATAACGGCGTCCTTGGCGAAACCGGCTGCAGCGCCGGTTCCACCTGCGTCGGTCGTGCGGCTCGAGCATCCCGAGACTGCCAGCAGGGCGATGGCAGCGATCGCTGCCGTCGTGATGACGTGTTTGCGCATGTTCAAATCACTTTCTCTTGGTTGAGCGTGATATCGCTGGATTGTGATGCGGGTGAAGTCGTCGTTTCCCCGGATGAGCGGGCCGCCGCATTGCGGCCGCGCATGAGGAAGCCAGTGATGGACGGGCGCCCCTGGCTCTTGTTCCAGACATCGACGCCGACGGCGACGAGCAGGACCAGGCCCTTGATGATCTGCACCCGGTCGGACCCGACGCCCAGCAGCTGGAGGCCGTTGTTCAGGACCCCCATGACCAGGCCACCGATGATGGAGCCGGTCACCGTGCCGATACCGCCAGAAACCGCTGCCCCGCCGATGAACACGGCCGCGATCGCGTCCAGCTCCCAGCCGGTGCCGTCCTGCGGACCGGATGCCACCGAGCGGGCGACGAAGATCATCCCGGCGAGCGAGGCGAGGATCGACATGTTCATGATCACCAGGAAGTTGACTCGCCGGGAGTTGACCCCGGAGAGCTCCGCAGCGAGCCGGTTCCCACCGACTGCGTAGATGTGGCGCCCGAAGATGCTGTTCCGGGTCACGAACGAGTAGAAGAGCACGAGAACGCCCAGGATGATGCCCGATACGGGGAAGCTCGTGCCGGTCCGTCCGCCTGCGAATGCCATCGTCGCGTAGATCACGACTGCGTCCTGGAGGACAACCTTCAGGACGCTCACCCACAGGGGCGCGCGCGCAGAGCCCATGTGTTGCTGCACTCGGCGAGCACGCCACTCCTTGACGGCGACCGCGACCGCGATGACCAGGCCGAGCAGCAGGGTGAGGTTGTTGTAACCCGTGCTCGGGCCGACCTCGGGCAGGTAACCGGCGCCGATCGTGGTGAATCCTGCCGGCACGGGCACCGTGTTGGCGTTGCCGATGACCTGGTTGCCGCCTCGGAAGATCAGCATGCCGGCGAGGGTCACGATGAAGGCCGGAACACCCACGTAGGCAACCCACCAGCCCTGCCAGGCCCCAATCAGGACGCCGACGACCAGACCGAACAGGATAGCCAGGGGCCATGGGAAGTGCCACGAGTCCATCGACGTCGCGACCACGATTCCTGCGAAGGCCGCCACGGAACCGACCGAGAGGTCGATATGCCCCGCGATGATCACCATCACCATCCCGATCGCCAGGATCAGGATGTATGAGTACTGGCTGACCAGGTTGATGAGGTTCCCGGAGGAGAGCGTGAGCCCGTTGGTCAGGTATTGGAACAGCACGATGATGGCGATGAGGCTGAAGAGGATTCCGAACTGACGGAGATCGGACTGTCCGCCACCGAAGATCTTCTTGAGGTCCTTGAAGCCGCCCTTGGCACTGCCCGTCTCTTCGCTCATTTGCTCTGAACCTTCTTCTTCGCAGAGGTCATGCTCTTCATGAGTGACTCCGGGTCGGCTTGGTCGGTCGGGATGCAGTCGGTGATGGCGCCCTCGAAGATCGTGTAGATCCGGTCCGTGATCCCCAGCAGCTCGGGCAGCTCGGACGAGATCATGATCACGCCCTTGCCCTGTGCAGCCAGGGCCTGGATGATTCCGTAGATCTCGTACTTGGCGCCGACGTCGATCCCCCGGGTCGGTTCATCCAGGATGAGCAGGTCCGGGTCAGAGAACATCCACTTGGCGAGGACGACCTTCTGCTGGTTGCCCCCAGAGAGCTTGCGCACACCCGCGTCGACGCTCGGCGTCTTGATCCGCAGGCTCTTCCGGTAGGCCTCACTCGCCTCGTACTCCTTGACCTTGTTGACCACTTGCCCCACGGAGATCTTCGACAGCTTTGCGGAGACGATGGACCGCTTGATGTCGTCGATCAGGTTGAGCCCCAGTGCTTTTCGGTCCTCGCTCACGTAGGCGAGGCCGTGTGCGATCGCTTCCGTGACGCTGCGGACCTGGATCTCGTCGCCGTCCTTGAAGATCTGCCCGGAGATGAAGTTGCCATACGAACGCCCGAAGATGCTCATGGCGAGCTCGGTGCGCCCGGCACCCATCAGACCTGCCAAGCCGACGATCTCGCCCCGGCGCACCGTGATGCTGGAGTTCTTGACGACCATTCGCTCGGCTGCCTGCGGGTGCTGGACGTTCCAGTCGCGCACCTCGAAGAAGACCTCTCCAATGTGCGGGGTCCGATCCGGGAACCGGCTCTCGAGGCTTCGCCCCACCATCCCGCGGATAATGCGGTCTTCGTTGACGCCGTCTTCCTTGATGTTCAGCGTCTCGATCGCCCGCCCGTCGCGAATGATCGTGATCGAGTCTGCGACCTGCTCGATCTCGTTGAGCTTGTGCGAGATCATGATGGAACTGATCCCTTTGCCCTTCAACCCCCTGATCAGGTCGAGCAGGTGCTGCGAGTCTGCTTCGTTCAGCGCCGCGGTCGGTTCGTCGAGGATGAGCAGCTTCACCGACTTGCTGAGGGCCTTGGCGATCTCGACAAGCTGTTGCTTGCCCACGCCGATGTGCTTGATCTGGGTATCGGGATCATCCTTGAGCCCGACCCTGGCAAGAAGCTCGAGCGCGCGCTTCTTGGCGTCGACCCAGTCGATCACACCCCGCTTGCCCGGCTCATTGCCAAGGAAGATGTTCTCGGTGATGGACAGCTCGGGAATGAGTGCCAGCTCCTGATGAATGATGACGATGCCGGCCGCCTCACTGGAGCGGATGTCCTTGAAGTGGACAGGCTCGCCCTCGAAGACGATGTCGCCGGTGTAGGTCCCGGAGGGATGCACACCCGAGAGCACATTCATCAGCGTCGACTTGCCGGCCCCGTTCTCGCCGCAGATGGCGTGGATCTGTCCGGCCAGAACCGTGATGGAGACGTCCGAGAGGGCCTTGACCCCGGGGAACTCCTTGGTGATGGAGCGCATTTCGAGGATGGTGTGGTTAGTCGCCATCGAGTGTGCTCACAAGCTGGACCTCTTTGTCATGCCGCTGGCTGTGGCGATCAACACGGGATGTGACCGTTCACAATTCGAAAATTGTGCTCCTGACCTCGTCAACGTGTCAACCCGCGGGTAGGTCACGCTTGAGTAACGGTCGCAGTGACACCGGGAACACGTCCGGTCGAACCCCGGACGACCAGCTCCGGCAGGATCTGGCCGGGTTCAGCAATGACCTCGCCGCGCACTTTGCCCAGCAGCACCTCGACCGCACTTCGCCCGATCTCCGCGAAATCCTGACGGATCGTGGTGAGCGGCGGCCAGAAGTGTCGCGCATCCGGAATGTCATCGAAGCCCACGACGCTGACGTCGTGCGGGATGTCGAGACCGGCGTCGCGGAACGCGTGGATGAGCCCGAGCGCCATATGGTCACTCGCTGCGAACACGGCGGTGAAGTCACGAGAACGTAGGAGCTCCTGCCCCGCGTAGTAGCCGAACTCGGCAGTCCAGTCACCGAGGATCGGCGGATTCGTGTTGAGCTCGGCACTGTCGATCTCCTCGAGGAAGCCCCGCATCCTCGCCTCGGCCTCGATCCAGTCCTGCGGCCCCCCGAGGTGGATGATCTCGCGGTGACCCAGGTCGATCAGATGACGGGTGGCCATGCGCGCGCCCGCGACCTGGTCGGCGGGGACGAGATGCTCGAAGCGACCCGTGGGCTGGAAGCTCACGTACGGCACGTCGATCGACATGCGTTCCAGCACGTCGAACACCCGAACCTGGGGCGCGATGACGACAAGGCCCTCGATCGCCTGTTCCATCAGGTGCTCAAGAGCTTCCGAGATGGACGTCTGGTCCGACGCCGGCAGATTGGCGATATTGACGTAGTAACCGGCGGCCCGGGCGGCATCTTCGATCGCGACGACACTCCTTGCGGGGCCGTAGTCTGCGCTCGAGGCCGACAGCACGCCGATGGTGCGTGAGTGGCGGGTGACCAGCATCCGCGCGGCACGGTTGGGCCGGTACTGGATGTCCTCCATGACCTGGGTCACGCGCGCTCTGGTCGACTCACGGATGCTCGGATGGTTGTTGAGCACCCTCGAAACGGTCTGGTACGAGACTCCTGCAAGGCGCGCGACATCCCGAATGCTGGGTGCGCGGTCTTTGGGCAGCTGAGTCGTCACGGGAACCTTGCAGCACTTGTGAACGGTCACAAGTGTGACCGTCGCCCATTATGCACGCCAAGCCGGGCCGCGCCAGTGCTGGCGAACCCGGTCAGCTCACTTGAAGGCGGCCTGGAGCGCCTTCAAGCTGACCTTGGGGTCGCGCAGTCCCTGGTAGATCGGCGGGATGGACCGGTCGACGCCGAAGAACTCGTACACCGCGTGCATGGCTCCGTGGATCGAGTACTCCACGGTGAACACGACGTCCCCGGAGAGCTCGGTGAACTGGCCGAGGAACGCGAAGTTCTGGGCGCCGTCCGGGATGACCTTGGGACGGTCCGCCGGGATCCGGCGGCTGAACAGCGCCGAGGCGTACGGCATCATCACGGTGGTCACGTCGGTGGTGGCGAGCACCTCGTCGAGGATGTCCTCGAAGCCGAGCTGGTGGACCAGCTCGGTGAGGACCTCCTTGCCGGTGGCCTGCGACATCTTCTTCCTGACGTAGTCGCCCTCGTTGTCGAGCTCGAAGCCGTAACCCCACAGCGTGTAGGTGTTCTCGGGCATGTTGGGGAAGTGCGGCTGGGCCGGCACGACCATCGACAGGTGCCAACCCGACTCGATG
>JABBOX010000176.1 GCA_012927555.1 Phycicoccus sp. | reverse complement strand
CCGTGGGACATGAAGACCTCCGAGGTCGGGATGGATGCCGTTAGACAGCTCCACTCCACTCGGAGGTCTTCGTCATGTCCAACCCGAACCTGTCACCAACGTCCGTGGTCAGTACACCTAGCCACTGGGTAGGGGGACCAAAGGCCCTGATCCAGCCAATGTGACTTCTCTATCTTGAATGCTGAGAATCCCTGCAGGAGAAGGAAGGTCAGCCGTGATCGGCTCGGACACTGTGCTCTGGGGACAGGCGGTCATCTACACCATCTACGTCGTCGCGATCATGCTGCTCGTGGGCTGGTTCGCCTACTCGATCACCCGAGAAGGACCCTCCAAGGTGAGCCCGAGGGCCTTCTACTCCTTCGTCGGGTTGCTCGTGGTCATTGGCGTCTCGCTGCACGTGGTGACCTACAGCACGATCCCGTGGACCAAGGTTGACCTGCATGGCAATGAGTACCCGGCGGCCAAGACGTACGCCATCGTCATGCAGGACCACCAGTTCCGGCTTCCGTCACCGAAGCTCGAGGTTCCGTGCGGTCAGGTGGCCGAGTTCAACGTGGTCTCGAACGATCTCACCTATGGCTTCGGAGTGTTTCGTCCGGATCACAGCATGGTGTTCCAGATGCAGGTTGTCCCGTGGAACGACCACAACACCATCAAGTGGACCTTCCCCGAGAACGGCGACTTCACGATCCGGTCCACGGAGTACTCGGGGCCTGAGGGTTCGCACATGATCCTGGACAACGCCATTCACGTGACCGGCTGCGAGAAGTGAGGACTGGAACCATGAGCTTCGCGACAACGCTGGTCAACGGGAACAAGGGCAAGTTCGATGCGGGCACACTCACGCCGATGCAGAAGCTGACCCTGCGGTTCGTGGTCGTCGGGCTGGTCTACTACGGCTTCGCCGCCATCGAAGGCATGTTGATGCGGATCTATGCGGTGGAACCGATCGAGCTCATCGACACCAAGCAGTACTTCGGTATCTTGACCGCGCACCCACTGGTGGGGATCTTCGGGTCCACCTACCTGATCGTCTTCGGGGCGTTCTTGTTCCTGGTGCCGTTCCTGCTCAAGAAGCCGTTGTGGAGCTACCGGCTGGCGACGTGGACCTGGGGCCTGATCGCCGGCGGCGTGGCCGTCTTCTGGCTCGACGGATTCATCTCGCACTACGCGCCGCTCTACACCTTGTACTGGCCGTTGCCGGCGGACTTCAGCCAGTTCAGCCCGGTGTCGGGGGCAATCTTCATCACCGGCATCGCGCTCATCATGGTCGGCACGCTCTTCTTCGTCGTCAACATCTTCGCGACCCTGCTCTACACGCCCCCGGGCGCGCCCCAGGTGGACAGAGGGGCGACCCTCCTCGATGCGCTGGGGTTCACCGGCCTGTTCAACCTGTTCCGAGGTCGCCGGCGCGCCAAGGACTCCGACTTCCTCGTCCCGCTTCCGGTCGTCGCGATCACCCGTGGGACCGTCGACGTGGCCCTCAACGCGGTCGTCATCCTGTTCACCGGCGTGCTCATCCTCGTCTACATGGTGGCCAAGATCTTCGGCCAGGACCTGCGGCAGAGCGCGATCGACGCACTGCTGTACAAGAACTGGTTCTGGTGGGGGCTGGATCTGGTTGCCGACGGCCTTGTGCTCATCTTCGTCGCCGGCACCTGGTACCTCATGGCCACGCTCATCACCGGGCGATCCCTGTTCATGCAGAACTGGGCCCGTGCGGCGCTGGCGGTCGAGCTCGTGGTCTCCTGGACGGTGTGGTCGCACCACCTGCTCAGCGACCAGGGGCAGCCGGTATTCCTTAAGGTCGCGTCGGGCGAGATGGTGACCGCGTTCGAGCTCATCACGCAGGGCATGGCCTTCTTCATCACTTTGGCCACGCTGTGGGCGGCTCGACCCCTCACGATGACCAACCCGTTGAAGTTCCTGATCGGCGGGCTCCTGGGCTTCGCACTCGCAGTGCCGGCCGGCATCCTTCAGGCCGACGCGGGGCTCAACCGCATCCTGCACAACACCCAGTGGATCATCGGCCCGCACGTTCACGTCGCCATCCTCATCGGCCTGACCATGACCCTGTACTCGGCGATCTACTTCCTGCTCCCGATCCTGACCAACGGGGCGGAGCTGTGGAGCCAGAAGCTGGCGAACGTCCACTTCTGGCTGCACCTGCTGGGCGGTATCGGCATGGGTGCGTTCATGGGTATGGCGGGACTGCGCGGCATGCTCCGCAGGACGATCTACTACGACGGAGAGTTCGAGCCATACATGTGGCTCGCAGGTATCTGTGGCGCCATGCTGCTGGTTGCCTTCGGCGCATTCCTGCTCAACATCGTCATGACCCTGGGACTCAAGGGCGCGCTCGGCGTCTTCAAGAAGTCAGCGCTGGACAAGGACGAGCTGCTGCCGATCGTATGATCTGCCGGCCCTCTGTCGGTAGCGTCACCCGGTAGCGTCGCCGCGCCTCGGTGAGCCGTCGCCCGATTCAGAGGTGGGCCTGGTCGATCGCGGACTACAGGGACTGGAGGCATCCGTCGGTTGTCACCGTGGCTCCGGAGATCGTGTCGATGGCCGCGGACTGTTGTTGAACGACCTCCTGGTCGAGGATGGGCAGCGCGTAGTTGTTGATCATGGCGTCGCGATTGTTGTTCTGTGGGTACTGCACCGCCCTCGACTGGGTGATCTTGCCGTTCTGCACCGTGATCTGCACCTGGACGGGTCCTCAGCGGTGCTCGCGGCGTCACCGGTGTAGGCGGTTGGGCTCGTTCTGGACGTCGAGGATCCGCCGTTGTTCGAGGACCTGGGCGTGGCTCATCGACTCAAGGGTCGCCGCGCATCTTTGGGGATTCCTGAGTTGGTCCGGTGAATCTGCTGTGAGAAGTCACTGCCGTGTGAGCTGTCGCTGAAGACCGAGGAACGGCGCCGCCACCAGCGCGATCATCAGGTCAGGGAAGCGGCCACGGTCTTGTCATCGATGAACAGCGACCTACCTTGGTGGCCTTCGAGGGTGATCTGGAAGCTGTGCAGATCGTCTACCTCACCCATGACGCGCTCCGTGAACATGTCGAACACGGCGGAGCGGGGAGTCAGATGCGCCGAAGTGATGGTTCCCACGATCGGGTCTGGGGAGAAGTTCAGCACGGTGACCTGGTGCTTGCCCGGCTGGCTGAGCTTGTGCACCATGACCAGCATGGCCTTGTTCGACACCTCCGGCACGTCAATCTGCGAGCTTGTGGCGATGCCGTAGCGCTTGCGAAGCCTGAGAATCAGTCGGAGCTGGGACACGAAAGAGTTCGGGTCCTTGAGCTGTTGGGGCAGCGGGCCATACATGCTCACCGCCCTGGGCATCCCAGACGCCGAACGAACCGCGTCAGGCTGGACTCCCATGAGGTCGTACGCGGATCGGTGGATCCATCGGGTGTCGCCTGTCGCCAGCAGCGACGTGATCTCGTCCGGGTCGATGGTCAGCATGCCCAGCAGATCCCAGCCCGACAACGAGAAGACTCCCGGCTGCAGCGCGTTGAACATCACCAGCAGGAGGTGTGCCTGCCTGATCTTGCGTATCTGCTCGTCGGTGAGGTCGTCGATGCTTGTGTAACCGAGGGCTGCGGCGATCACCGTGCCCGTGGTGGACGCGATTCCGTTCGTCGAGAAGATCTGGTTGTACGGCGCCGACTCACCTGTCAGACGGTCGCAGAGGTCTTGACGAACGGTCTCCGCGAGGACTCCGCCCGTGATCTCCTCACCGTGGTACGTGTAGAGGTCGTCGTGGTGCATGGTGGTGAAGTGGACGAGCTCGTAGGTCAGCTCGTCATGGTTCTGCAGTGCGTGGACCAGCTGAACCGGGTCGACCCCCAGCGTGAGCGACTCGTTCAGCGTCAGCCGCAGGAACTCGGTGTCGGCGATCGCCAGCGCGTGCTGATAGGCGGGCCGGTTGACGAAGTCGTATGACAGATCGGCCCCGGCCTCCGAGGTGACCTTGATGTCGTCGATCGTCAGGTTCAGCTCCTGGAAGGTGAAGCAGCCGACCTTGCGGACCATGCTGGCGATCATCTGGTTCGCAGCGTCCGAGAGGGGGTGGCCCTCGGACCAGGCAGGCAGTCCCAGAACGCTCTTCTCGACACCCAGGAAGCCGTTGGCATCGAGGCGCAGGGCGCCGGACCCGAGGTCGCTGAGCGAGTGCAGCGCATCGCCGATGACCATGCGCATGCCGGCAAACGTGGGGTCGAGCCAGTTGATCGACGGTTGACCCTGTTTGAAGTAGTGCAGGTAGACCCATCGGCGCTCGACGCCATCCGGACCGGTGACCGGCGCGGTGGCGCTCCAGTTCGTGTCCTTCACCCCGGGCTGGTGGAAGATCACCCGTTTGAGCTTGCCGATGATGTAGCCGCTCTTGTCGAGCTCGTCCTCGGTCTCGAGATCGATGTTGGTCGAGTCCCTTCCGGCGGGGACGTCCGGCAGGAGCCGCCAGTCGGCCGGCTCGATCTCGACCATGTGATAGATGCCGGGATAGTCAGCGACCTTCATCTCTGCCAGCCGGAAGTCCGCCCCCTTGCCCGTGTGACCCGGAACGATGTCGTCGATGATGGTTCCGTGGTGTTCACCCGCCACCTCGCACATGGTGCGGAACTCAGCCTCAGTGCCGAACGCTGGATCGATCTGCGTACTGATGCGGTCGAAGTGTCCATCGACGCTCGGGGTTGAGGACCACCCGCGGATACCGCCCGCGAGCTTGACCGGACCGGTGTGGAGACCCTGGATCCCTATGCGCTGGAACGTCTCCCACAGCTCGAAGTCGCCGAGCGTGGCCAGGAATGAGCGACCCGGTCGGCCGATGACCGAGATCGGGTATGCCGTGAACCAGACGGATGCCGTCTCGATCGCGGCCCGTGGGTCGGGGTTGGCGAAGGGGTTCTGGAACATGCTTCCCTGGCCGGAGAACTGACCTGCGATGGCGTTGGCATCGTGGAGCATCGACTGTTGTCTGAGCCATTCAACATATGCCGGGTTCGAACCCACCGGCTCGCCGAGCTGTTCCGCTGGACGGACCTGCCCGCCGCGCAGGCGAGCTTTGGGTCGCAGGTGCCGGGGGCGCGCGGGGTAGAACAGCTCCGCATACGTGATCGACGTCGGCTCGTGGCCGTGGAGCTTGGCGCCGCCGTGCTCAACCCTGCCGAGCTCGGTCAGACCCTCCTCGGTCACGCTGTCGCTTCTCATTCGACTCTCGTTTCCTGTCCGGGCTGCTTGAGGCACCACGCTAGTGCTGTGTCTCGTCATTGACTGACTGTTTGGTTGAGGGCGACTCGGCCGCGGCGGACTTTGGTCAGGATGGATTCTGCGGTGGCGGTCCAGACGAAGGCTTTGGGTTC
>JABBOX010000005.1 GCA_012927555.1 Phycicoccus sp. | reverse complement strand
TCCGACCGATGCAACCGTCGGATCTCAGCCCAGTCCTCCACGATGATCACTCCCTCACTCTCAGCGAGGGGGGTCAGAATTCGCCCGGCGCCAGGGGGTCATCTTTCACGCGGCATCGACACGGTGGGGCAACTACTTCAACCAGGAGCTCTACGGCGGGCCCACCACACTGCCTTGGGCCCTGATGATCGACCCCGCGCACCGCCCGCTCGCCACTGCGGAGATCGGGCTGTACCACCCAACGTTCCTGTACGAGTCGCTGTGGGACGTCGCCGTGGCCGTCCTGCTGGTGTGGGCCGGCAGCCGGTTCGCCCTGCGCAACGGGCGGCTGTTCGCGCTGTACGTCGCCGCCTATACGGTCGGCCGAGCATGGATCGAGGCGCTGCGGGTCGACCCCGCGAACCACTTCTTCGGCCTGCGCCTGAACGACTGGACCAGCCTGGTCGTCTTCCTGGCAGCCGTCGCGTTCCTGGTGCTCCGCAGCCCCCGCCCCGAGCAACCGTCCTCGCAGGCCACCGCCACGATGCCTGCCGAGCCCTGATCGGAGCACGTCGTGCAGGTGCGCGCGCTCACCCGGGAAAGGGCCCGACCGGCGAGCATCCGCGAGCGGCCCAACGCCGGTTGGCTCGCCGTGGCAACGGTCCAATGGGTGTCGTTGGCCTACCTGTTGACCCTGGCAGCGCTGCTGGTCCCGGTCGGCCGCCTGGCCGACGCCAGGCGCCGCGCGATGACACTCCTGGCTGCCGACGCTGTGGCCCCTGTGATCGGCGTCGCCTTCCTCTGGCTGGTCGTCGGCCTTGCGAGCTAGCCAGGTCGGACGACCCGGGCCGTTGCGTAGGCGGCGGCGTCGCAGGCTCGAGGGGATGGGAGAGTCTGAGTGGGCGTGGAACCATCGAGCGAGCGGGACACCTGAGACGTCGCGGAACTTATACCGTGGGGGGTATACAGTCTGGGGAATGGGCGCGACGGTGGACCACGACCTTGGCCCTGACGTCCCGCAGCTCGCCACAGAGTCCGCTCCGGAGCAGGGCGTCAGTCACGCGCCCGTGCCCCACGCGTCGTGGCTCGAGCTCCCCGAGGTCGTTGCAGCACGGCGCCGCACCTTGAAGGTCCTGATCGCCGCACAGGTGCTCGGTTCACTCGGGGTCGGCGCGGCGCCATCGATCGGCGTCCTGCTGGCTCAGGAGATCACCCGGTCCGAGAGCTGGGCCGGGGTCGCACGGGCATCCGCGACGATCGGAGCCGCGCTCCTCGCGTTGCCGCTGGGCATGTTGGCCGCCCGCCGGGGCCGGCGCCGGTCCCTCTCCCTGGCGTGGTCCGTCGCCTCGGCCGGAGCAGCACTCCTCGTCGTAGCCGCGGCCACCAGGTCCGTCACTCTGCTGGTCGTCGGGATGATGGCGCTGGGAGCGGGGTCAGCGGCTGGCCTGCAGTCGCGCTTTGCCGCGACCGACCTGGCCGCTCCTGCTCGGCGGGCACGCAGCCTGTCACTGGTGGTCTGGGTCGGGACCTTCGGGGCGGTGCTCGGCCCCAACCTCGGGCTGCCAGGGAAGGCCGTGGAGTCGAGGCTCGGCCTGCCGGCTCTGTCCGGGGCGTTCGCGATCGGTGCCGTCCTGCTGGCCATCACTGCCCTGACCGTCTGGCTGCTGATGCGTCCGGATCCACTGCTCGTCGTCGCGAGTCATGCCGAGGTGGCACCCGGCGGGGACCCCGCGCCATCTCGCGTGGGAGTCCGACACGCGCTTCGCGAGATCCGCCAAGTTCCAGCAGCCTGGTTTGCGCTGGCTTCCCTCGTACTGGCCCATGTGGGGATGGTCTCAGTGATGACGATGACCCCCGTCAGTCTCATCAAGCACGGTCACACCATCACGATCGTGGGCATCACCATCAGCGTCCACGTCCTGGGAATGTACGCATTCGCTCCGCTCGTGGGCGCCGCGACGGACCGGTTCGGGCGTGTGCCGGTCATTCTGGTCGGTCAGGCCGTCTTGGGGCTCTCGGCCGTGGTGAACATGATGGCGTCCGGCTCGACCGCGGCCGTGGTCGCGGGCCTGTTCCTGCTCGGACTCGGCTGGTCGATCGTCACCGTACCGGCCGCCGCACTCCTGTCGCAGTCTGTGCCCGCACCCTCCCGGCCCGTCGTCCAGGGCGCGGGCGACTCTGCCATGAACGCGGCGGCAGCGATCGGGGCGATCGCCTCCGGACCCGTCATGGCGACGATCGGATTCTCAGGCCTCGCCGGCATCGGAGGCATGCTGATCCTTCCGATCCTGTGGATGGCGCGGCGGCAGATGCGCTTCACGCGCCACGTCCCGCTGGACGTCACGACCCCGTGAACCGGCCCGCACCGTTCAGGTCGACCCATCTCGCCGGCGCGTTCTTCGTGGCCGCGGCGGTGACGGTCCCATGGACGATCTACCTGGCGATCGTCCTCCCGCGGCACTACACAGCTCATCACTACTGGCTTGGCTGGGCCGGTTTCGACGTCGGCCTGGTCGTCGTCCTTGCGGTCACCGGACGGGCACTGCTGCGAGAGAGCGCCGCAGCGCAGCGATATGCGACTACCGCCGCGACGATGCTTGTCGTCGATGCGTGGTTCGACGTGCTCAACGCCGCCACTACCGCTGATCAACTCATCGCCCTCGCCATGGCGGCACTCGTCGAGCTCCCGCTGGCATACGTCTGCTGGCGAAT
Organism: Phycicoccus sp.; assembly: GCA_012927555.1. Lineage (GTDB taxonomy): Bacteria > Actinomycetota > Actinomycetes > Actinomycetales > Dermatophilaceae > UBA4719. Next base: position 42,656 of record JABBOX010000005.1, on the reverse strand, counting down.
CGCCCGCCCTCGACCGGTGGCACCCGAGCTGCCGCCATCCCCCTCGGATCGGCCCAGCGCCGTGTAGCTCCGCATCGTTCAGACCCCAGAAGGTGAAGAGCGCGGAGGCCTCGTCACCCGGGGCGAGCGCAAGCTCGTCGTACGGTTCGTCGTATTCCTCACTCGTGCTGACGTTTCGTGCCCGCGTCACGCGGAGATGGTGGCGTGTGCGAGCGGGATGGCGGGACACCGCCGGTTCGCCCGGGCAACGTACGAGATGTCGCGGTTCGAGGTTCGCGGTTCGCGGTTCAAATACCCCTGGGGGTAGGACATTCGACCCGGACTCGGCCCGTCTTGACCTGTTAGACCAGTACTTGTGCCAATCAACGAGGATCCGCTGGCGGACCCGCCTGCGACCCGTGCTGCGTCGCTCCGTCGGCGTTGCCGCGCCCTGGTGACGTCTCCCGATGTCGCCCGAGACACCGCGGCGCGCCATCAGAACCCGTCCCGCGGGCACTCCCGGACCTCGATCGCCATGCACGGGTCGACACCACGGCGCCCCACCCAGCGCCCTATCAAGGAGGTTTCACCATGACCGTCGCCACCGAGGAGCTCAAGGCGCTCGCGATCGCCAAGGTTGTCGACGCGCGAGGCACGTCGTGCCCCGGCCCGATCCTGGCCGCCAAGAAGTCGATCGGCGGGGTCCCGGTCGACGGCGTGATGGAAGTGCTCGCGACCGACTCGGGGACCCTGAAGGACCTGCCGGCCTGGTCGAAGAAGATGGGGCACGAGTTCCTCGGCTCCTTCGACGACGCCGGCTACCTGCACCTGTACCTCCGCAAGCTGAAGTGACCTGATGGTGTCGACCGCGACCGTCACCGGGTTCTCACCGAGGATCCTCGTCTTCTCGACGAACAACATCTCCGACCCCGGCATCGATCTCGCGGGCAGCCGGCACCTGCACTACTCGGCGACCGTCTCGACGATGAGCGTTCCGTGCAGCAGCGGGCTCAAGCCCGGATGGATCTTGCACGCATTCGAGAGCGGGCTCGACGGTGTGTTCATCGCCTCCGACGGCGAGGAATGCGCCCTGCTCCCGGACTGCGCGGAACGCACGTCCCGGATCGTCTCGCAAGCCCACGAGCTGATGCGAGCCAAGGGGCTGGAGCCCCAGCGACTGAAGATGGCAGCCGTCTGCTCGGTGTGCGCAGAGCCGTTCGTCAACTACATGCGGGAGTTCTCGCAGATGTTGACGACGATGGGTCCTGTCACGCACGCACCGTGACCGACGATCAACGAGATAAGGAAACCGGCACGGTGGACACGACACGCAAGACGATCATTCTGTTCAGCGGAGACTTCGACAAGGTGATGGCGGCGTTCATCATCGCCAACGGCGCAGCGGCGATGGACGACGAGGTCACGATGTTCTTCACGTTCTGGGGCCTCAACGCGCTCAGGCGCCCGGAGAAGATCGCGACCAGCCGCAAGAGCCCGCTGCAGAAGGCATTCGGGGCCATGATGCCCCGAGGCCCCGGACGGCTCGCGCTCTCGCACATGAACTTCGCCGGCGCAGGTCCCAAGCTCATGCAGCGGATGATGCGCCAGCAGAACGTGATGTCTCTCGAAGAGCTGATCGCGTCGGCCCGCGAACAGGGCATCAAGATGGTCGCCTGCACCATGTCGATGGACATCATGGGTCTGCGCGCCGAGGAGCTGATCGACGGTCTCGAGTTCGCCGGCGTCGCCAGCTACCTGGTCGACGCGGACGAGGCGAACGTCAACCTTTTCATCTAGGACGCCTGAACGTCGGAAGTCGCACCGGCCACGGACAACACAGAACGGGAGTCACCGATGGACTACGACGTCCTCGTGATCGGCAGTGGCATCGGTGGGATGGAGTCGTCGATCAAGCTCGGCGACATGGGCTACAAGGTCTTGCTGGTCGAGAAGGAGGCGAGCGTCGGCGGGCGGATGATCCTGCTGAGCAAGGTTTTCCCGACCCTTGACTGTGCGAGCTGTATCTCCGGCCCGAAGATGTCGTCCACCATCAACCACCCCAACATCACCACCAAGACGTACAGCGAGGTCATGGGGATCGAGCGCGCGAGCGACGGCGCGTTCCGTGCGACCGTGAAGGAGAAGTCGACCTTCGTCGACTGGGCGGCATGCACGGGCTGCAGCGATTGTCAGACCGCGTGCACTGTCGCGGTGCCTGACGAGTTCAACTCCGACCTTGTCGCCCGCCGGGCCGCCTACATCGCATTCCCGCAGGCTGTGCCGAAGAAGGCCGTGATCACCCGCGCCGGGACGTCGCCCTGCATCGACAACTGCCCCGCCGGCATCAAGGCCCACGGGTACGTGTCGCTCATCCGGAGCGGAAAGTTCGAAGAGGCGTTCCAGCTCGTCCTGGACGCGACACCGCTGGTCGGAACGCTGGGGCGTGCGTGCTACGCACCGTGCGAGTCGGAGTGCACGCGCGGTGACCTCGAGGCGACGATCCCGATCCGTCGCCTCAAGAGGTTCGCCGCCGATCGCCACTACGCCGAGATGGACGGCCCGGGCATCGAACGCCCGGCGACCAACGGCAAGAGCGTCGCGATCGTCGGTTCCGGCCCGGCAGGTCTGACCGCGGCCTGGCAGCTGGCGCGGCTCGGCTACCAGGTGCGGATCCACGAGGCCGAGGAGCAGCCCGGCGGGTTCCTGCGTCACGCCCTGCCGGCCTACCGACTTCCGCAGGCAGTCGTCGAGCAGGACATCGCCAACGTCACCGCGCTCGGGGTCGAGATCGTGACGTCGTCGTCCGTCCATGACCTCGAGGCGCTGCGGGCTGAAGGGTACGACGCGGTCCTGCTCGCGACGGGGACACCACGGGCGACCGCGCTCGGCGTGCCAGGAGAGGAGGCCGACGGCGTGCTCGCCGGCCTGGACTTCCTGCGACAGGTGCGGGTCAGCGACGCCCCCGACCTGGCAGGCAAGCGCGTCGTCGTCGTCGGTGGCGGCAATGTCGCCATGGACACCGCGCGGACGGCTCGCCGGCTCGGTGCCCTCGAGGTGCGCGTGGCCTACCGTCGCGGCCGCGAGGAGATGCCGGCCCACGCCGCGGAGGTCGACGACGCCGAGCGCGAGGGTGTCTCGTTCGAGTTCCTGGTCGCACCGGTCTCGGTCGTCAGCGACCCAACCGGTGCCGTCACTGGACTGCGCTGCCAGCGTATGCAGCTCGGCCAGGCCGACTCGTCCGGACGGCGGCGCCCGGAGCCGGTCGCCGGCAGCGAGTTCGTGATCCCGTGCGAGGCCGTGTTCTCGGCGATCGGGATGGCTCCCGACCCGACACCGTTCGCGAGCCTGGCGGGTGCCGAGAGCGGCAGCAGGATCGCCGTCGACCCCACGACGTTGCAGACCGAGGTCCCGTACCTGTTCGCCGCGGGTGACGTCACGAGTGGCGCCACCGACATCACGCGGGCCATCGGTGCCGGTCGGCGCGCGGCGTACATGATCGACAGGTGGGTGCAGGGGCGCGAGCTCGGACATTTTCCCGCGCTCGACGACCTGCTCGGGGTGGTGGACAAGGCGGAGGTGCTGGCTCGCCAGAAGTCCCACACCCGGCGCGAACCGATCACCGCGGACACCGTCCTGTCCCCCGCGCCGGAGGACTTCGGCGAGCTCGAGCCGCCGATGACCGAGGCCGAGGCGCTGGCAGGAGCCGGCGGCTGCCTGGACTGCGGGATCTGCTCGGAGTGCCAGGAGTGCGTCTCGGCGTGCCCGGCTGACGCCATCCGGTTCGACAAGCGCGAGGTGACATCCGAGATCACTGTCGGCGCCGTCGTGGTGTCGACCGGCTACAAGCTTTTCGCTGCCGACCTCAAGCCGGAGTACGGCTACGGCACCTATGCGAACGTGATCACGGGTATGCAGATGGACCGGTTGCTCGCACCGACCCGGCCGTTCAACACCGTGCTCCGCCCAGGGGACGGCAAGGTGCCGGAACGCATCGCGTACGTCTCGTGCACGGGGTCGCGTGACAAGACGTCGGGCAACCCGCTGTGCTCGAAGGTCTGCTGCATGTACTCGGTCAAGCAGAACCAGCTCATCATGGGCGCGCTGCCGTTGGCCGACGTGACGATGCACTACATGGACATCCGCGCGGCCGGCAAGCGCTACAACGAGTTCTACGAGCAGGCCAAGGACATGGGCGCCGTATATATCAAGGGGCGCGTGGCCAAGATCACCGAGAAGGACAACGGCGATCTCATCCTGCGCTACGAGGACATCGAGAACGGCGGCGCGATCGTCGAGGCCGAGTACGACCTCGTCGTCCTCGCCGTAGGGATCCAGCCGAACCACGAGGTGGAGAAGCTGTTCACCGGAGAGCGACTCGGGCTCGACGAGTACTTCTACGTCGCCGAACCCGACGACGACCTCCAACCCGGCCGGACCGACATCCCCGGCGTGTTCGTCGCCGGCACCGCAGCTGGGGTCAAGGACATCGTCGACTCGATCCTGCACGCCGGGGCCGCAGTCGCCCAGGTCGCTGCTCACCTCGAGCACGTGAACCACGACCGCGCGACGGTCGCTGCGGAGGTGCTGGCATGAGCGAGCAACGTCGCCTCGGCGTCTACATCTGTCACTGCGGTGGGAACATCTCCGACTACGTCGACGTCGAGATGGTCAAGGATGCCTTCAAGGACGATCCCGAGGTCGTGGTCGCCGAGACCACGATGTTCGCGTGCGCCGACGGCACCCAGCACGAGATGATCCGGGACATCAAGGAGAAGCACCTCGACGGCCTGGTCGTGGCGTCCTGTTCGCCCAAGCTGCACCAGATCACCTTCCGGGGTGTCGCCAAGCGCGCGGACCTCAACCCGTACCAGTACACCCAGGTCAACGTCCGCGAGCAGGCCTCATGGGCTCACACTGACGATCACGTGGGTGCGACCGAGAAGGCGATCGGGCTCGTGCGTGCCGCGGTCGCCAAGACCAAGCTCTCGCCCGAGCTCGGCGGCTGGGTCGGGGGGCTCGGTGCGATGTTCCCGCACGGCACCAGTGGCCGCGAACAGATTGACCTCCTCGTCGCCGAGATCGCGACGCGGCCGTCGATCACGGTCCTCACCGATGCCGAGCTCGTGTCGAAGTCGGGAAGCTTCGGGAACTACGTCACCGAGGTGCGCATCCACGGGCAGGAGGAGGTGGTCACGACCGACGTCGGGACCATCGTGGTCGCCACCGGGTTCGACAGCTACGAGCCCGAGGCCGGCGAGTTCGGGTACGGCATGGAGGGCGTGCTCACCCTGCCCGAGTTCATGGCGATCGTCGACAGCTCTGACGGTCCGCTCACCTACCAGGGCAAGCCGGTCCGCACGATCGCGTACGTCTACTGCGTGGGCAACCGGCAGCCGGCGGGCGGAAACGAGTACTGCTCGAAGTTCTGCTGCTCGGCCACGGTGCACGCGTCGATCAAGGTCGCAGCCCGCGATGCGGCGGTCCACCAGTACCACCTGCACCGCGACATCCGGACCTACGGCAAGTACGAGCTGATGTACACGGAGTCGCGCGAGCGCGGGTCGGTGTACCTGCGGTTCCCGGACGACACCCCTCCCAGCGTGGCGCGGACTGCCGACGGTCATGTGGCGGTCACCGTCGTCGACGCGTTGACCGGGAACGAAGAGCTCACCATCCCGGCCGACCTGGTGGTGCTGGTCACCGGCATGGTGCCGCGCGAGAACTCCGACCTGACGAGCCTTCTCAAGCTCCCGGTCGGCGGCGACGGGTTCTACAACGAGATCCACCCGAAGCTGCGACCGGTCGAGACAGTCGTCGCGGGCGTGATGATCGCGGGCGCCTGCCAGGGGCCGAAGACGTTGTCGGAGTCAGTCGCCTCCGGCCTCGCGGCGGTCACGCAGAGCGCCGGCATCCTCATGAAGGGGTTCGCCGAGCTCGACCCGCTCGTTGCGACCGTGGATACGGCGGCCTGCACCGGCTGCACGACCTGTGTGGAGACCTGCCCGTATGACGCCATCTCCATGATCACGTGCGAGGGCGCCGCCGTGGCGGCCATCAGCGCCGCCGTCTGCAAGGGCTGCGGCGGATGCGTCCCGATCTGTGCCCAGGACGCGATCGACCTGCTCGGATACACCGACGCCCAGATGCGGGCATCGATCGAGAGCCTGACGAAGGAGCCGGTCTCATGAGCACCACCCTGCGCGACCCGCGGGAGATCATCCGCGAGGAGATGGTGATGCAGCGACCGATCCTCCGACTGCTGGAGGAGGGCCCGCTCACCGTGCCTGAGATTGCCGACAAGCTCGGCCACCCGACCGACGAGGTCGTCTTCTGGGTGATGGGGATGCGTCGCTACGGGCACGTCGTCGAGGTCGACGACGCCGACGACGACGGCTACTTCCGCTACGCGAACGCCCACCAGGAGGTGGCATCGTGACCACGATCGTCGACACCGACCTGTTGTCAGACCTCCAGCGGTTCGGGGCCGCGGACGTCTCTGCGTGCTTCAGCTGCGGCACCTGCACGGCGACGTGCCCGCTGTCCGACAACGACGGGACGTTTCCGCGTCGCATGATCCGGTACGCGCAGGTAGGTATGAAGGACGAGCTGCTCTCGAGCAAGGAGCTGTGGACCTGCTACCACTGCGGCCTCTGCTCCGACAGCTGCCCGACCGAGGCGGACCCGGGCGAGTTCATGGCGGCCGCCCGGCGGTACGCGGTGGCGAGCTACGACCCGACCGGGCTCTCGCGGATCCTCTATACGCGGCCAGTCATCGGCTCGACCATAGCGGTCGCGGTCGCTGCGTTCTTCGCGCTGTTCATGTATGCCGCGCACGGACCGAAGGACGCCGCCTCGCTCTCGCTGTTCACGTTCATCCCCGAGGGGCTGATCCACTGGACCGGCATCGCGGTGATGGTCCTGATGGTGCTCGCTGGCGTCATCGGCGTCGGCAAGATGGCCCGCGGGGTCGCGCGACGCGAGGGGGTCACGCTCCAGGGGACCATCGGGAGCCGGGCGGCGCTGGGACGATCCGTTGCTGCGCTGTGGTCGTCGCTCGGGGTCGAGTCGGTCGGTCAGCGCCGATACCGCGACGACTGCAAGGACGACAACCCTGCCGAGCCGTTGTACCGCCGTCGCTGGCTGATCCACGCACTGTCGATCTGGGGATTCCTCGGACTTCTCGGGGCGACGATCCTCGACTGGGGGCTCGCTCTCACCGGGATCAAGGCGACGGGCACGCCGATCCCGTTGTGGTATCCGTCGCGTCTGCTGGGGACGATCGCGGGGATCTCCCTCCTCTACGGCGTGACCATGTTCATGATCAACCGGGTGCGCAAGGTCAACCGCGCGGCGCAGCACTCCACTGCCTCAGACTGGCTCCTACTCGTGCTGCTGTGGATCACCGGGGCGACCGGCTTCTTCATCGAGGTCGCGCTCTACCTCCCGGATGCGCCCGCCTGGGGGTACTGGGTCTTCCTGTTCCACGTCGCGGTCGCCATGGAGCTCATGCTGCTTCTGCCGTTCACCAAGTTTGCCCACGCGATGTATCGACCGGTGGCCCTGTTCTTCTACGCGCTGGCCTCGGACCGGTCGAAGCAGGCCGTCTGACGCGCCCGGGGCGCCCGCCGCAACTGAAGTCACGGGCCACGACCGTGACCGTGCAAGAGCAGTCGACCACCGCACGCACCACCTGCTAGCCGCACTGCGGAGGGAACTTCTTCGGAGCCATCCGGATCGCCTCGGCAGCGCAGCTGCTCACACGGCGCAGGCGCTCGGGCCGGTGAGCCGCTGTCGTACGCCGAACGCCGCTACGCCCAGCGCGACGATCGCGGTGGGCACGTCGTGCGGGGTCGAGTTCAGGACGATCGCGGCGAACACCACGCTCAGGGCCGCCACCGAAGCGCAGGGCGTGCAGCCCACGTCGAGCCGCAGGCCAGCTCCAGGTCGCGGCAGATACGTGGCCAACGTCGTCGCGGAGGCAAGCGAGACCAACCCGACGAGCGTCGTCCACCCAGCGGTCGGGGCGCCATCGGCGTTTCCGGCGACGCGAGCAAGGAATGCCATCAGCGCCGGGGTCAACGCGGCGACCACGACGAGCCGGCGCGGCGGCAAGGCATCTCGTGTCCGGGCGAACATCGGACGACCCGTGACTCCCGGGCGCCCAGCCATGAGCCGGACAGTCGTGGAACCTGGCTCACGGTCTCCCGGGCCGACCGCCACACGCGCCACGGGATCTGGCGCCGGTTTGGTCTCAGATATCACACCCACCACGTCCTTCATCGTCGTCGACCATCTGGTCCAGTGCGTCCAGTCCCCCGGCGAGGTAACCGGCCCAGGCCGGGCCTGCTCGTCCGACCGTCTCGGACTGTGCCCGCCACTGCGCGCGAACCTCCAGCAGGTCTGCCCGGTCTGCGCGCACGGCATGAGGTCCGTCCGCGCCGGCCTGGACCGCCCGGCGGGCGTCGGCCATTGCGGCGACCGCTCCCTCGTGGTACTTCACGGTCGGCACCGAGGCGCCCGCGCGGGACAGCGAGCACAGCGCCCGGCCGCCCGCGGCGGCGCCGAGGTCCCCCAGCGCGGCGCTCTCGCGGGCGCGGATCGACTCGACGAGCAGCTCTCGGGTCGTCGGCGCCGCGCCGCGCACCTCGAGGACCCTAGCCTGTGGTGCGCGGCGCCGACCGATCAGCGGCAGGTGCATCGCTGAGCCGGCTGGACGCTGGCCATGACCGCATCCGCATGCATGCCGCAGCCGGACCAGGTGACCTTGCCACAAAGCGAACAACGAGCGGGACTGCACACGGGTGACTCCTTGATAGATCCACTAGAGCCTCTGATGATACCCCCTGGGGTATAAGCAAGTCACGTGCGGCAGGCCCTGCGGACGACTTCGACGACGGCGTCGAGCGCCCTGCGGCCATCACTGCTGGCCGGGTGCCGACGTCGTTCGGCGCGCAGCGCCTCCAGCCCGGCAAGTCCAGCCAGGTCGGCCACGACGTCAGCAGCGGTGAACAGCACCGTAGGGTCTGACGGTCCCCCGACTCCTTCGGTGGCGTTGGCCAGGTCGTGCCCGACGCGCCGGGTGCGGCAGATGGACATACATCACGGCCACCGCTGCGCTCGACCTGGGGGTGGGGACGTAGGTGAGCAGGTTCGCGTGGACCCACGCGACGCGCCGGACGGTCACGTTCGCGAGGGCTTCCACCATCCAGCGGTTGGGCTCCGAGGTCCAGATCAGCTCGTCGGCGGCATAGCGCGCGTCCCAGCCGGCAGCATCCATCGTGGTTGTGACCGTTCAAGGCAGCGAGAGGCTTTCAGGCGAGGGAGAGGAAGAGCTTCTCGAGCTTCTGCACAGGTACCGCCTCGAGGCCGTCGGCCTGAATCAGGCACTGACGCATACCGACGGCAATGATCGCGAACCCCGCGCGGTTGAGAGCGGTGGTCACGGCCGAGAGCTGGGTGACGATGTCCTCGCAGTCCCGGCCCTCCTCCAGCATCCGTAAGACACCGGCCAGCTGCCCGTGGGCACGCTTGAGCCGGTGGATGACCTTGACCATCTGGTTCGGGTCGAGGTCCATGACCGCCTCCTCCAGCTGGCCTTCGGACCAGGGGATCTCCGCGCGAGACTGCGTGAACGGGGTCGTGGGAGCGCTCGGCTCGGCGCCAGACGACGGCTGCACACCATCGAGATCCATTGTCGGCCGCTCAGGTCACGGGCTGCTGAGCGTTGGACCTGGTGGCGATCTGGGCTCGGATCTCGTCCATGTCGAGCCCCTCGACCTCGCTGATGACCTGCTCCAGCGCCGCCGCAGGCAGCGCGCCCGGCTCGGCAAAGAGGAGCACACCCTCCCGGAAGACCATCAGTGTCGGGATCGAGGTGATATCGGCCTGGGCGGCGAGGACCTGCTCGGCCTGGGTGTCGACCTTGCCGAACACGACGTCCGGGTGCAGCTCCGAGGCTTTCTCGTAGATGGGCGCGAACAACCGGCACGGTCCGCACCACGACGCCCAGAAGTCGACCAGCACGAGGTCGTTGCCCCGGACGGTCTGCTCGAACGTGCCGGCGGTCAGATTGACGGTGGACACGACGTCTCCTCTCAGTTGCACAATACCCTAGGGGGTATACGCTACTCCGTGCAGGGTGGTCCTGCGATCGCTGGTGAGTTCCGCGGGAGCGAGCGGGCCGCTGTGACCTACGTCATGGTGCTCGGCCGGATCCCTTCGTGGATTCGTCCGTCGATGAGGCGTAGCAGTCAAGAGCAACCACTACAGGAGGACTTTCGTGAACAAGAACATGGGTTCGGCTGACCGCAAGCTGCGCGCCTTCGTCGCGGCACCGGTGCTTGCGATCGCCGGCGTGCTGACCGGCCCGGCGACCGGGCTTGCCTTCGTGTTCTACGGCCTGGCGGTGGTCATGCTGGCGACGTCTGCCGTGGGCACGTGCCCGCTCTACCTGCCATTCCGGTGGAACACCGGTGCATCGACGAGCGTGACCACCAGCAGTGCTGGACACGCGTCTGCTCGCTAGCCGCGCGGTCGGGGGAACCCCGGACGTGCGCCCCCTGCTCGCGGCCGAGGTTCCCGGACTGCTCAGGTACGCCCACACGATCACATCGAACGGTTCGTCGGCTGAGGACCTCGTCCGGCAGACGCCGCCGCGCGACCTTCAGCGAGCCGACTCCTTCCGCGCGCAGCCGTCCCTGAGCAGCTGGCTGCACCGCGCCCTGCACAATCTCGCCGTCGATCGGGCTCGCCAGAGCCGCGAGGATGCGACCGGGTAGGTCGCGCGGGAGATGGGCGAGCAGTGGCACGGCGCCATCCGCACGGTCGACGCCTTCTGCACCGTCAACGCCATCTCGAGTCCTGCCCCACCTGCCAACCGCTGCACGCAGCTCCCGGGGTGCGCGGAAGCCGGACCGTGGCGGTTGTTCATGTACCTCCGGTCGAGGCCGCGTCGATGGACCCGCCGTGGGCCGCCGCGAACGCGAGGAGGAGCCGCCGCCCGAGTGGGCCGAGCCCGCTGCGCACAGCGCTCATCCGGCCTCGGCGCGCCGCAGGCGCAACCGGTAGCCGACGCCGACGCCGAGCACCGTCTCCGGCACGTCGCCCCGGATGTTCTGAGCTTGTGACGCAGGTTCTTCACATGCGAGTCGCATGGTCCGCTCATATCCGGCGTACTCGTACCCGCGGACCCGGTTGACGAGCTCATATCGCGAGAAGACACGCTCCGGAGCCGCCGCGACCGCGACGAGCAGTCTCCATCCCGTGGGAGTCAGGTCGAGCGTGCGACCATCCAGCCACGCGTCGTGCCGCGGCTCGTCGATCTGCAGCCGCCCTCGCCTTGGGTCACCGGGCCGCCATCACCAGGTGTTCCCCCAGATCGGAGCAGCACCGCCTGGGGGGCGACCTGCGGCGCGGATCTCGCGGAGCACATCGGTGCCGTCGACGTCGGGCAGGCCGGGGGCCAGGACCACGAGATCCGGTGGTGCGGTTGCGAGCAGTCGGAGTGCCTCGGCTCCGGTGCCCGTGGTCAGGACGGACAGGCCAGCGCGCTCCAGCTACCGGCGCGGATCGCCCGGTGCAATCTCCACACCGTCTCCATACCCATCCCAAGGGGCCTGCAGACGCCCGACGCACTGTAGGGCCGTACACGAAGGACACCAACGAAGGAGCACCCATGCGCACCAGGACTCGCATCGCAACCGCCATCGCCACCGCCACCGGCATCGCCGTCGCCGCGCTGCTCGCCTCCCCCGCACTAGCCGCAACCGGCCAGGGCGGGACCAGCCAGAGCGGGACCAGCACTCCCAGCCCTGGCGACGGTCGCGGGCAGCAGAAAGCCCAGCCGGCGGGTGACTGCGACGGGACCGGCGTCGGCCGGGCGACCCGCACCCCGCAGAACGGTCAGGGCGGCGCCATGCAGGGTCACAGGACCGGGACCGGAATGGGCGCAGGCGCTCATGCCGACCTGACCAACGTCGCCAGCGGCACCCTCACCGACGCCCAGAAGACCACGCTCGCCGCGATGGCCGAAGAGGAGAAGCTCGCCCACGACCTCTACGCCGCCTTCGCCGAGACGTACTCCACACGGGCGTTCACCCGGATCGCCAACGCGGAGACCCAGCACCTGAGCGAGATCCGCGTCGTACTCGACCGGTACGACATCACCGACCCGACGGCAGGAAAGGCGCCCGGGGTGTTCACCACGGAACGCTTCCAGGAGCTGTACGACGCACAGCTCGCCACTGGCGCGGCCGGCCTGGATCCCGCCTACGCGGCCGCCAACATGGTCGAGAAGATCGACATCGCCGACCTGAAGTCGGCGACGACCGGCGTCACGGCACCCGACGTGCTGCAGGTGTACACCAACCTGCTCGCCGGGTCAGAGCGCCACATCGCCGCCTTTGGTGTCTGATCGCCTGGTCTGGATATCAGACCTGCGATGAGCACGGCACGCGACCGGACGGACGAGGGTCTCGTCGACGACGAGTGCCAGGGGTGGACATGACGCCGTAGCCCACGATGGTGGGGTAGTCGGTGACCCTGACGACTGTCGACTCGTGATGGGGCATCTCAGAACGGTCATCGTGGCTGGATCGTCGGACGCCACGTCGGCGGGGTGTTGCACGCACGCAAGTTCCAACACCCGCGCTTCGCGAATCCCGTCCGGCGTGATACCCCTAGCGGTATCATCCGGCATGCAGGGCTCGACGCCGAGCCCTGCGAATCTCCCTGGGGGACACCATGGCTCGGGTCGTGATCTTGGGTGCTGGAGTATCAGGGCACACCGCAGCTCTGCACCTGAAGCGGTTGCTGGGAAAGCGCCACGAAGTCCTCGTCGTCGCACCCAACGCGGACTGGAACTGGATCCCGTCGAACATCTGGGTCGGGGTCGGGCGGATGACGACGAAGGACGTGACGTTCCCACTTGCCCCGGTGTACCGCCGCAAGGGCATCACCTTCCGCCAAGCCAAGGCGGTCGCGATCTGGCCTGAGGGCGACACCGTGGACCCGCTTCCCACCGTCGAGGTCGTGCACACCTCGCCCGGACGCGCGGGTGAAGTCGAGCGGATCAGCTACGACTACCTCATCAACGCGACCGGTCCGAGACTCAACTTCGGTGCGACTCCAGGCCTCGGCCCGGACGGGAACTCCCTGTCGGTGTGCACGCCCGCGCACGCCGAGCAGGCCGCAGCCGAGCTCGGCAAGGTCATCGAGCGGCTGCGGGCGGGAGAACCCCAGCGCCTGGTGATCGGCGTCGGCCACGGCACGTGCACCTGCGAGGGCGCCGCATTCGAGTACGCCTTCAATGTCGAACACGAGCTGCGCGCGCATGGCGTGCGGGACCTCGCTGAAGTCGTCTACCTCACCAACGAGTACGAGCTCGGCGACTTCGGCGTCGGCGGAATGGTCTTCGAGCAACAGGGCTTCCTCAGCTCCAGCCAGCTGTGGACCGAGTCGCTGTTCCGCGAACGCGACGTGCATGCCATCCTGCGAGCCCACGTCGAACGAGTCGAGCCGGGCAAGCTGTACTACGAGACGCTCGACGGCGTCCAGGACAGCCTCGCGTTCGACTTCGCGATGCTGCTCCCCCCGTTCCGCGGGCAAGAGCTCGCGGCCTACGACCGCACCGGCGAGAACATCACCGATCGCCTGTTCGCCCCGAACGGCTTCCTCAAGGTCGATGCCGACTACAGCGCGAAGCCCTTCGAGCAATGGCGCGCCGGGGACTGGCCGTCGACCTACCAGAGCCCGAGCTACGCCAACCTCTTCGCAGTCGGGATCGCGTTCGCCCCGCCGCACCCGATCTCCGTGCCGCGCAAGAGCCCGGCCGGCACCGTGATCTCCCCCGCCCCGCCCCGCACCGGCATGCCGTCCGGGGTGATGGGCCGGCAGGTCGCCCGCAGCATCGCCGCCATGCTCACCGCCGGCGCCCAGACCCCGACGCACACCGCGTCCATGGCCGCGATGGGCGCCGCGTGCATCGCGTCGGCCGGCACCGGCCTTCGGCACGGCACCGCCGCCGCGATGACCATGTACCCCGTGGTACCCGACTACGTCCGGTTCCCCGGGACCGGTCGTAGCGTCAAGGACACCTACGGAGAGGTCGGCCTGGCGGCCCACTGGGTCAAGCACCTGCTGCACTTCCTGTTCATCTACAAGGCCAAGGCGCTGCCCGGCTGGCGGCTGATCCCGGAATGACGCACTCCACGAACCAGCTCATCCCTCGCGGGCGCCCAACTCACCGCTCGATCTCACGGAGGACCTCATGAATCTCGGAGACGAACGCATCGCGGCCGCGCCCCTGCCCACTTCGAGGACGATCCGCCTGCGCACCTTCGTCCCGTACCAGCTCTGGCGGTTCCTCCGCATCAACCTGCGCATGGTGGCCATGATCCGCAAGGGTGACCACTGACCCACCCCGTGACCTCAAGGCTTCGAGCCGCGCAACAGCAACTGACTAACCGAAGCAGGGCCTTCGGCTTCGGTCTTGGCGGTCAGATTGCCCGGATGCAACGCCGGCAACGCCACGACGTGATCGTGGGGTAGTGACCAGATCCCGCCACTCACCGCGGCTCAGCCCCGGGAGTGCCCCTACGTGCGGAAAGATCACGATGCAAGCGCACCTCACCCGAGCTTGCGCTTGAGGATCTTCCCGGTCGCAGTCGTCGGCAGCGATTCGACGACCTGGACCATCCGTGGGTACTTGTACGAGGCCATCTGCTCCTTGCCCCAGGCGATCAGCTCGTCGGGGGTGACCGAGGTGCCCTTCTCGAGGATGACGTACGCCTTGACCTCCTCGCCGTGCCTCTCGTCCGGTACCCCGATCACCGCGGCAAGCGAGACCGCCGGGTGGGTGAGCAGGACCTCCTCGATCTCGCGGGGGTACACGTTGTAGCCACCGCGGTTGATCATGTCCTTAGACCGGTCGACGATGTAGTACCAGCCGTCCTCGTCGCGCCGCGCGAGGTCGCCCGTACGGAACCACCCATCCCGGATGGCCTCCGCGGTCGCGTCGGGACGCTTGTAGTAGCCCTTCATGACGTTGTGGCCCTTGATCGCGATCTCACCGACCGCTTCGGGTGAATCCGTGATCTCCGCCCAGCCTGCCGGGTCGATCAGCTTCATCTCGGCGCCGGGGATCGGCAGCCCGATGGAGCCGACCCGAGCCGGTTCCCCGTACAAGCTGAAGCTCGCGACCGGTGACGTCTCGGACAGGCCATACCCCTCGAGGATCGTCACGCCGAACCTCCGCTCGAAGTTCTTGTGGACCTCCACCGGCAGCGCAGCGCCGCCCGAGACTGCGACCCTGAGGTTCTTCGCGATCGACGAGACGTCGACGCCCTCCTCCAGAGCTCCGAGCAAGGCCCAGTACATGGTCGGCACACCGGCAAAGAATGTGACCCCCGCTTTCAGCATCAGGTCCAACGCCGGGCGGGCACCGAAGCGCGGCAGCATGACGACGCTGCCGCCGAAGGCGCAGGCGGTGTTCTGGATCACGGTCTGCCCGAAGGAGTGGAAAAGCGGGAGCACGCACAGGTACGTGTCCGGGACGTCGGCGTCAACATCGAACAGCGGCCCGCACGACAGCGCGTTGTCGCGCATGTTGCGATGCCGAAGCTCGGCGCCCTTGGGCTGCCCGGTCGTGCCGGACGTGTAGAGGATCACCGCGGTGTCGTCCTCGTCGGTGGCCACAGTCTCGAAGGTCGCGGGCTGTGAGGCCATGGCCTCACCGAGCGTCTCGGTGCCGCCGATCGGCGACGCGGCGGTGGGGTCAGCGGTGATCACGAAGAAGCGCTCGCACGAGTCGACCTCGCCGAAACCCGCGTACCCCTCGGCCCCGATCGGCAACTCGGGGGTGCCCTGGAAGCAGAAGTAGGCCTTCGCCTCCGAGTCGCCGAGGTGGTAGGCCACCTCGCGACCCTTCAGCAGCACGTTGAGTGGTACAACCGTCGCCCCGGCCTTCAGGATCCCGAAGTAGACGATGGTGAAGTACGGGAGATTCGGGCAGCTCAGTGCCACCTTGTCTCCTGGTGCGATCCCCCGAGAGACCAGCACGTTGGCGACCTGGTTGGCAGCGCCGTCGAGCCGGGCGTAGGTCAGGCGCGTGTCCCCGAAGACGATCGCGTCACGTGCCGGGAATCGGCCTGCACTGTCTTCGAGCAGGGACGCCAGGTTGTACAACATGGGCGACACCTCCATCACCGGGGCTGGTGTGCCACAACCTACCCACTCGCCATCAGGGCCGCGAGAGCCGCGAGTCGATTCGATGCGGACCGTCGGGAGATGCAGGCGGGTGGCCGACACGCCACGACCTTCACGAGTGGCGAGCGGCCGCCGCGTTGGTGTCACCTGGCCAGCGTGTGCGCAGATCAGGGCGGCGGAGGTGGCGGGAGTCGAACCGGTTGGGTGCTGTCCAGACGTTTTCGGTCGAGGCGTTGAACTGCGGCCCTGCCATCTGCGTGGCGCGAGAAGCTCGGCGCGGGTCACTCCACGTGGCAGAAGCGCAGTCACGCCCGCGAACGCGTCGGAGCTCAGAAGCTCGTCGGCGCCCCGACGACCGCGCACTTCATGGCGGGCGGACTGCTAGCCAGTGGTGACGTGGTGGATCAGGTGGATCAGGCCCCGACGGGCGGCCAGGCGCCAGAGTGCCCAGTCGTGGCCTCCGGACATGATCCGGAGTTGCGACGTCACGCCGGGGGTCCGGCACGCGGCCGCGTGCAGCGCGGCGGCCTCGTCGGCCATATCGTGCCGGGCGTCCTCCGACGCGGGGTGCAGATACTCGTGATCACCGGCGGCGATGAACAGGTGGACGGGCAGGTCGGCGTCGAGCTCCGCGAGCGCGGCGGGGTAGCTGAGCTCCTCGTACCGGGATTGGGTGAACAGGCTCGCCCCGACGCCGAAAGCTCCGTAGGTCCGGGTCGAGGAGCCCGTCGGCGGTGCCGGGACGTGAATCGCGGGACTCAGGACGAGCGCCGCGGAGAAGGTGTCTTGGTGTGCGAGCGCAAACCGGAGTGCGCCTGATCCACCCATTGAACAGCCGCCCACGAGGCGTCCGTCGCGGTCGGCAATCGTGCGAACAGTTGTGTCCACGTGTCGCACGAGGTCGCGGGTCAGAGCCGTCTCGACCTCGTGGCCCGCCCCGCTCCCGGCGGGGGATGAGCCGGTGTACAGCGAGTCGACGTACCAGCTACCGCGTTGGCTCCAGGGCGCGTCGGGCATGATTGCGACGAGCGGAGCGAGCGTGCCGGCAGCGATGAGCTCGTCGAGGTCGGGAGCGATCCGTGCCCATGCCGCGGACGTGTCACCGCGCCCGTGCAGCAGGTACACAGCTGGATATGTTCGGCGACCGGTGGCATAGCCCTGAGGCAGGTAGGCCGTGTAGCGGATCGCTTCTCCCAGGACGGGCGAAGGTGCGGATGCCGCCACGAGCGTCATCGGTGCGCGATCCGTTCGGCGAGAGCGATGGTGCGGCGTGCGCGCTCGACCATGGCAACATCAAGGAACGACCCGTCGGGCAGGACCAGCGTCCCGCTACCCGCTTCCAGCGCGTTGCGCACAGCCTCCACGACGCGTTGGGCGCGTTCGACCTCAGCTGAACTCGGCGCGAATGCCGCCACGATCACCGCGAGCTGTCGCGGGTGAATCGCGGCACGACCCATGAAGCCCAGCTTTCGCCCGTCAGCGCACGACCGCGCCAGGCCGTCCTCGTTCACCAGGTTCGGGTAGACCGACATGGACGGGGCCGGAAGTCCGGCGGCGCGCGCGGCGTTGACGACGCGCGACCGCGCAAAGATCAACCCGGCATCGTCGTCGACCCCAAGGTCGGACCGCAGGTCGGCCTCACCGAGGCCTAAGCTCGCAACCTGCGGATGGGCACGCGCGACCTCGTAGGCTGCTTCGACTCCAGCTGCGGACTCGACCAGCAGGTGCAGAGCACGGTTTCCGACCGCTGCGGCGACGTACAGAACCTCCGAGGGGTCGGTCACCTTCGGGATTCGCACCCCGACGTTCGCGGGCATGGAGGCGACGGCCTCGAGGTCGAAAGTTGCCCATGGTGTGCCGAGCGCGTTGACCCTCACCTGTACGCGGCGGCCACGATGCCGCTCAAGGAGCTGAGCAAGGCCGTTTCGCGCGAATTCTTTGCCACTGGGGGCGACCGCGTCTTCGAGGTCGATGATCACTGTGTCTGCCATGGTGGCGAACGCCTTGTCGACGAGGTGGGGACGGTCGCCAGGCGCGTAGAGGAGCGTCAGGTCCGGGCGGTCGAGGTTGGTCACAGCACTCCCTTGGCCCGCAGGCCCGCGATCTCGTCGGTGGTGAACCCCGCCTCGGTGAGCACGTCGTCGGTATCCGCACCCGGTGCACGCCCGGTGAATCGTGTCGGCACGCCGGCACGGGACATGCGGAAGAGGGGGCCCTGCATTGCGATGCGGCCGAGCTCCTCGTCGTCGATGTACTGGATGGCGCCGAGAGCGTTGAGCTGGGGGTCGGCGACGATGTCGCTCGCGTCGTAGATGGGGGCGACCGCGGCGTCTGCTGCTTCGAAGGCGGCCAGCACGTCGGCGCGGGTCCGCGCACCGATCCAGGAGGCGACGGCGCCGTCGAGGTCGTCGGCGTGGGCTGCACGACCGGATCCGGTGGCGAACCAGGGCTCGTCGATGACCTCGGCGTGCCCGACCAACCGCATCACCCGCTCAGCAATGCTCTGCGCGCTCGTCGAGACCGCAACCCACCCGCCGTCGGCGGTCTGGTAGGCGTTGCGCGGTGCGTTGTTCGCTGACCTGTTGCCGGTGCGCGCCTGGACGGTGCCGAGTTGGTCCCAGCGAGTGATCTGTGGGCCCAGCATCGCCAGCATCGGTTCGATGATCGACAGGTCGATGACTTGGCCGAGACCCGTACTCGTTCGCTCGTGAAGTGCAGCCATGACTGCGAATGCCGTAGCGAGCGACGCGACGCCGTCGGCGAGACCGAACGGCGGCAGCGTGGGGGGGCCCTCGGGCTCTCCCGTGAGGGAGGCGAATCCGCTCATCGCCTCGGCGAGTGTGCCGAAGCCCGGGCGGCGGCGGTACGGGCCGATCTGCCCGAAGCCGGTGACGCGGGCGAGAACGAGCCCGGGGTTCTCGGCAGAGAGCCGCTCGTAGCCTAGGTTCCAGCGCTCGAGAGTGTCGGGACGGAAGTTCTCGATCAGGACGTCGGCGGTCGCAGCGAGGCGCACGAGCGCGTCTTGCCCCTCCTCCTTGGACAGGTCAAGCGTGATGGTGCGCTTGTTTCGTCCGAGGGTCTTCCACCACAGGTTGTGACCGTCCTTCGAGGGGCCGTGCCCGCGGGAGGGGTCGGGTCGTCGCGGGTGCTCGACCTTGATCACGTCGGCGCCGAGGTCGCCGAGGTGCATCGCAGCCATGGGCCCGGCGAACAGCGTTGAGACATCGAGCACCCCCAGACCCGCGAGCGCACCGCCGTTGCTCATGGCATGGCCTCATCGGTTGCTTCTACTGCAGCCGACCACGCGCAGCGGAAACCGATGCTCGACGAGCGGGCGACCCCGAGGCCGGGCATCAAGTACTTGGCCGCGAACTCCGGTTCCCTGACCCCACCGTCGAAGTACCACTCCGATCCCGGCGTCGCGTGGTCGGCGCCGCCCTTGAGCATGACGAACCGCGTCCGGCCGTCGGTGTACTCGCTCTCGGTCCAGTTCCAGACGGCCGGGATGCGGCGGACGAAGCCGGGCCGGTGTGCAGCGAGCTGCCACTCATCCTCGTTCGGCAGACGACCACCCACCCACGCGGCGTACGCGCGCGCATCGTCCAGGTCAACGAACGTGACCGGTTCATCCATGGCTCCGGTCGGCGCGGTCACCAGGCTGCCGTCGACACCGGCGGCCCAGTGGCTCAGGAACCGGTGGGACGTGTGCGGGCGATATCCGGTCGCTCCGAGGAACTCCGCGAACTCCCGGTTGGACACCTCGGCCGACGCCACAGCCACCGGCTCGTCGAGCGTGGCGACGCGCTCCAAGGTGCGCTGGTCATGCAGGCGCGGGGGCAGTGGCTTCCATTCATCGACGTACGGCGCGCCGTCGTACATCCCTGTCTCCCGGGCGCGGAACCGAACGGTGAGAACATGCTGACCTGCAGGGACGAGCACGCTCGCAGGGTCGGTTCGCAAGCTCCGGCCCGCTTGTGTCGGCGTCGGTTGCGGACCAGGAAGGCCGCCGATCCGGTGTGCTCGCGCGTGCGGGAAGGCTGCGTCGGCAGTCTGCGGTACCGCGAGCACGATGGCGAGTGCGCGGTCGAGATCTGCCCCCAGGTTGTCCGCCCCTGGTGCGATGCGGAGAAGTCCGCCGATGCCGTGCGCAGGGACGACAGTCCGCGGCCGTTCCGATGGGTTCAGGCGTCGACCGCCTGTCAGGTCGACGAATGCTTCCTGTGTCCCTTGTGGTTCGAGCGGCACCACGGGCCCGCTCCAGTCGGTGTCGCCGCGGTTGACGAGCGTCCACACGGTCAGCCCGTTGAGCTCGTATCGGGATGCGAAGACGCCCGCAGCGATCGCGGCCGCGTCAAGCGGGGCAAGGGGTGTCCAGGTGCCCGCGTGCAGGACGTTCGCGAGCACGCGCTGCAGCGGGAGCATCCGTCGAAGTGTCGCGGCGTCGCGCGGGTTCCAGCCGACCCATGCGCCGAAGACAACTTCCCAGACCATGACTCCGACGCCGTTGAACCAGGCCGATTGCAGTTCCGCAGAGTGATCACGGTTCCAGCGCCGGACGTGGTGCTGCATGTGCCGGCGCTCGTACCAGTGCGCGCGAAGGACCCCCGGGACCGGGCTGTCCGCAAACCACTGCGCCCATGAGAGCGAGTGATCGCCGATGCGGGCCAAGGGAAGCTTGGACTCACCCTCGAGGGCGATGCCAGGTCTCGCCTGCTCGAGCGCGTCGACGAGTGCGGGATTCGCCTCCTTGAGGGTGTCGAGGAAGACGCCGTCCGCGCCAAGGTCGTGGACGAGCTCGGCGAGCTCGCTGACGTCGTCGCTGCTACGCCGTGTGCCGGTGTCCCACGGGTTGTAGTCAACGAAGACGCGGATGCCTGCGCCGTGCAGGGCGTCGACGAGCCCGGTCAGGCCTGGTACGTCACGGTAGAAGTCCCACTGGTTGCGGTCGTCGATACCGATGACCGGGTAGGCGTGCCACAGGACAAGCCCGTCGAGACCGCCGAGCCGGTCGCGCGCGTCCGCGAGGAAGCGGTCCGGGGTGAAGCGGCGCGCGATCGCGTCGTAGAGCAGCTCGTCCCACAGCCAGACCTGTGCAACGGCGAAGCATCGCGATGCCCATGCGGAGTCGGGTCGGTCGTAGAGCGAGCCGGTGAACGCGTTCCGAGCCCGGGCGTCGTCGCACCAGGCCGCGAGCTGCGCGCGCCAGGTGGGCCACATCGCGGGGTCATCAGGAGCAGCGAAGATCTTCGCATCGTCCAGAGCGGTCAGGTCCACGTCGTTCCCGCCCAGCGGGACGGGAGTGGGCCGGTCGATCGGGCGGGGCACGAGCGGGTTGAAGCCGAAGTCGATCATGCTCGTGCTCCGCTGCCGGAGGTCGCGGCGCGAGGGACGCCGCCGGACAGATCGCTGGCTGGCGGATAGGCGCGGTCGCGTTGCGCACGCGTCTCCTCGGCCGTCGGGACCGAGGCCTGCGCGCCGGGTCGCTGGACAGCGAGGGACGCCGCAGCGCTCGCGAGGCGGACGGCTTCGACGGCGTCGTTGCCGCGGGCGAGCGCTGCGGCGAACACGCCGCAGAACGTGTCGCCCGCAGCAGTCGTGTCGATGGCCGTGACGACGGGGGCGGGCACTCGGACCGGCGAGGTGCCGCGGCGGGCGAGGATGGCTCCCGCCGATCCGAGGGTCACGAGCACGCACGGGACGCGGCCCAGGAGCAGCTCGATCGCGCGCTCGACACCGTCTGCAGACGTGGCTGCGATCGACGCGGCCAGGTCCGCCGCCTCGTGCTCGTTGACGACAAGGACGTCGATGCGCGCCCAGAGCTCGGCCGGGAGCGGAGCCGAGGGGGCTGCGTTGAGGATGAACAGCTTCCCGTGCGCACGTGCATGTGCCGCGGCGATCACGGCGGGAAGCGGGATCTCGAGCTGGGCGAGGACGACGTCGGCCGCAGCGATCCGCGCGTGCTGCTGCGGGGTCGACATGCCGAGGAGAGCGTTGGCGCCGGGGGCCACGACAATGGCGTTCTCGCCAGCGGAGTCGACGCTGATCAGTGCGGTTCCGGTCGGCGCCTCGACGCTGTCGAGCAGGTCTGTGCGGACGCCGGCAGAGGCGAGTGCAGCGCGCAGCTCGGCGCCGACGTTGTCGCCGCCGACGCATCCGATCAGCGTGGTTTCCGCACCTGCGAGGGCCGCGGCTACCGCTTGGTTCGCACCCTTTCCGCCGCCTGAGCGAATCATCGCGCTCGCGAGAACGGTTTCCCCAGGGGTAGGGATGCGGGTCACCCGCATCGCGATGTCGAGGTTGATGCTGCCAACGACGACGACAGCGCCGCGCGAGGTCATCATCGAACCTCACCCACGAGCGCAACAGTTCGCCGAGCGAGCTCCGCGATGGAACGTTGATCGCCGCCCGGCAGGCTCGTCGCGACTCGGTCCCGGAGCGGTGCGATCCAGACGGCGGGAAGACCGGTCGCGCCACGAACCGCGCCGACGATCCCGCCCACTGTGGCGGCGGCGGAGTCGGTGTCCCATCCGGCGGTCACGGCGATGGCGATGCTCGTGCCGAGGTCGCCGCGACCTGCTGTCAGCGCGTAGGCGATCGTCGCGGCGTTGTTGAGTACGTGCACCCAGTGCAGGTCGCGGTAGTCGGTGTGCAGCGCGTCCAGACAAGCGGCGACAGGCATGTCAGCGAGCCCGAGGGCGACACCACGGCGCACGGCGTCGGCGAGCCTGCTCGTCGGAGGCACGACGGCGAGACCGTCGGCGATTGCGGTGCCGATGGCGCCAGCCAGGTCGGCGGCGTCGGTCGCTACCGCGGACGCGCACATGCCGGCGACCCACATCGCGCCGTAGACGCCGTTACGGGTGTGGCTCAGGCGCGCGTCGGTCCAGGCCAGGCGCGCTGCCGCGCGCGGGTTGGCGGGGTTGACCCAGCCGTACACGTCGGCGCGGATCAGAGCACCGATCCATTCGCGGAACGGGTTGTGATGGGTCGCCGTGGATGGGATGGGTCGCGCGTCGAGCAGGTTGCGGTACGCGGCGCGTTCAGCGGTGAACACGCGGCCGGCCGGCAGGTTCGCGAGCCACGCTCGTGCGACATCGTCGGTCGTGAAGCCAGCGCCGTGGTCCTCGAGAAGGGAGAGCGCGAGGATCGGGAAGTTGAGGTCGTCGTCCTCCGGCATGCCGGCGATGTTCTCGACGAGGGATGTGGGTGCGCTGCGGCGGTTCCACGGCCAGCGTGCCGAGACGTCCGCGGGTAGGCCGACTGCGGTGAAATAGGCGTCGAGCGGCCAGCGTCCTGTTGCGCGCAAGATCTCCTCGATGCCCTCACGGGGGATCTTCTCGACGGGCTTGCCCAGGAGGCAGCCGGCGGCGCGCCCGAGCCATGCGCCGTGCACCCGGTCGGTCAGCGAAGCCGTCCGGGTATCCGCGTACGGTCGTGCGGTCATGGGGTCGGGTCCGGCCCAGAGTGCTTCGATCTCCTGCAGGTCGTCGGGCTCGTCAGGGTGCGGGGGGGTGGGCAGGGCTTCGAGGTCGTCAAGGAGGATGCGAGCCAGGTTGCGAACCTCCGGATTGGCCGGCATCGGGCCGACTCCGCTCACTGGCGCGGTCGGGTCTCCGCCCCCATCGGTCCAACGCACTGCAACCTCGGCGACGACTCGGCCTTCTGCAGCAGACTGCGCGAGTTCGTGCGCGACGAGATCCTCCGGCTGCGCCCAGGTCAGCCTCATCGGCGCGTACCCCCGGCGGTGTCGGTCAGAGCGGCGATGCGACGCAGCTGACGGTGCGCGCGCTCGGCGTCACGGCGGGCGATCTCTGTTGCTACGGCGGCCATCTGATGCCCCACGGCCGTCAGGTCGACGCGGCTCGCCGACTCGATGGTCGAGACCCAGTCCGTCGGGATGACTTCGCGACCGCCAAGGGCGGCGGCGACCGCTCCTGCCATGGTCGCGATCGAGTCGGCGTCGCGGCCGTAGTTCACTGCGCCTAGAACAGAGTCGACGAAGTCGCCGCCGTGCGCGAGCACGAAGCCAAGGGCGACGGGGAGCTCCTCGATCGACTTCGTCCGAGAGGGCAGTCGGGCGTCCATGGCGGGCTTGCGGTAGTCGGGCCCTACCGTGTCAAAGGGTGCGATGGCGGCACGCAGCGCTGGAGCGACGGCGTCCCCGGGCGCCAGGTTGCGGACAGTCTCGACCACTGCTTCGATCGCGGCCCGGGTGCCGTCGTGCGCGATCTCGAGACATGCGTCGACGACGTCCTCGGGCCCCGCGCCGGGCGTCATCGCCGCGGCCACCGCCGCGGCGTAGGTGCCGGCTGCCTCGCGACCGTAGCTCGACTGGTGGGCACCGGTGAGATCGATCGCCTCGGCGTAGGCGCCGCGCGGGTCGCCGGCGTTGGCGATCCCGACCGGGGCCATGTACATCGCGGCGCCGCAGTTGACGATGTTGCCGACGCCGGCCTCTCGCGGGTCGACGTGCCCGTAGTGCAGGCGCGCGACGATCCACTTCTCGGCGAGGAAGAGGCGGTGCAGCAGCAGGGTCTCCCGCTCGAGCTCGGGGATCCATCGTGTCTCGCCGATCAGTAGCGGCACCAGGTCGTCCGCGACGGCGTACGCGTCGAGGTGGTCACGCCGCCTCGCGTACACCTGCACGAGCGCGTGTGTCATCAGGGTGTCGTCCGTGATGTGTCCATCGCCCTTGTGGTACGGCGCGATCGGACGGGCGTCCTGCCAGTTCGGGTAGAACGGCCCCACGACGCCGGTGACGGGCCCGCCGTGTCGCTCGGCGATCTGCTCGGGAGTCCAGCCCTCGGTTGCCCCGCCGAGGGCATCTCCGACGGCAGCCCCGATCAGGGTCGCCACGGCGCGGTCTTCAAGCCAGTTCACGGTGTCTCCTGGGGCAGTGAGTGCGATTCATGGTGGGTGGGTGGGGAGCCCGGTTGGTCCGGAGCTCCCCACCTGCCAGGTCAGCGGCTGACCTGGGCCCATCCGTCGGTGAGATCCTTGGCGAGCTGCGCAGCGTCTATCTGGTTGGCGAGGTACTTCTGGTACGCAGGCGTTGCCACGGTGTCCTTCCACTGCGAGTACGCGCCGACCGAGAGGAACGGCGCCCTGGTCAGGTCCGCGCCGGACTTCAGAACCATCGCCCAGCCGTCGGCTCCATTGGTGTCCTTGGCGATCTTGGCCTGTGCGGAGGCCGATGCCGGGATGAGTGCGTCGGCGGTGTTGAGGGCGGCGAGATTGTCAGTCGAGGCGAAGTAGTTGATGAACTCTGCAGCCTCCTTGACGTGCTTGGAGTCCACGTTGACCGACAGCGTCTGGGGGTTCGCAGACTGCGCGGGTCCTACCGATCCTTTGAGCGGAGGAAGGACGATCCAGTCGAACCCCGCGGGGGCATTCTTGGCCATGTTTGCCGCCTGGTAGGAGCCCTGGACCGTCATTGCTTCTTTGCCGGCGTAGAACGCGGCCAACACTTCGGAGCCCGACTGGGTGAGGCTGACGGGATCGATGGACTTGTCGGTGTAGGCCATCTCGTGGACCTGCGTCGGGACGGCCATCTCACCGGTGCCGATGTGCATGGTGGCGCTCTTGCCGGTGCCCTCGAAATAGGTCCCGCCGAAGCCGAGGCCCAGGCTCATGAAGGTTGCTGTCGGGCTCTTCAGACCCCAACCGACACCGTACGTCTTATTCTGACTGGTGGCCTTCGCGATCTGCCTGAACTGGTCCCACGTCATGGTGTCGCCGGTCGGGATCGTCACGCCGGCGGCGTCAAGCAGGGACTTGTTCGCGAAGACCATGTATGACTGGAGCTCGGTGGGCACGGCGACGACCTTCTTGTCGACCGTGACCGAGTCCCACACGCCTTGGGGGACGTCGGACTTCAGGGTTGGGTCGATGAGACTCGTCAGGTCGGCAAGGTAGCCGTCTGTCGCGAACGGCACGATCCCTGCTGCCTCGTAGTGGATGATGTCCGGCGCAACCTTGCCACTGAACTGCGTGGTCAGCTTGTCGGCGACCGAGTCCCATCCGGCGGAGACGATCGTCACCTGGGTGTTCGGATTGGCGCTGTTCCACTTGTCGACGATGGACTTGGTGGCCGCGATCGCTGCGGGTTGGTCAGACAGCGACTGAAAGGTCAGGGAGACCTGTTCGGTTGACGCAGCGCTGCTGGCGTCGGTCGACGACGCGCTGCTGGCGTCCGTTGAACCAGAGCCCGAGCTGCACGCGGCGAGGGAGATCGTAGTCAGGGCGATGGCGCCCATGGCGACGATGCCACGGATCTTCATTGTTGACCCCTTTCGAGGGTGTGTGGTGATGCCGGGCGCCCTGAAGGCGATCAGCCCTTGACAGCACCGGCGAGCAGACCGCCGGTGAGCTTTCGTTGGAGGAACGCGAAGAAGACCAGGCTCGGGATCGTCGCCAAGACGGCGCCCGCCGCGAGCGGGCCGACGGCGACCTTGCCCTCACCGCCGATGAACATCGCCAGCGTGATCGGCAGCGTGTAGTTCTCCGGCGACTGGATCAGGACGAGCGCGAAGAAGAACTCGTTCCATGCAGAGACGAACGAGAACATGGCGGTCGCGACGACACCTGGCATGAGCAACGGGAGGACGATCGCGCGCAGCACCCGGATTCTGCTCGCACCGTCCATCGCCGCCGCTTCCTCGAGATCGACCGGGATGCTGGCGATGTAGCCCTGGAGCATCCAGAGTGCGAACGGCATCGTGTACGTCGTGTACACGAGCACGAGCCCGACCAGGTTGTCGATGAGCCCGAATCGCTGCAGGACAAGGAACAGCGGCAAGATGATGAGGATGACCGGGAAGACCTGGCTGACCAGGATCCAGCCGGTGCCCGCCGCGCGTAGCTTGCCTCGGAACCGGGCCAGGGCGTAGGCCGCTGGCATCGATACCAGGAGGACGAGGGTCGTCGTCGCGACCGCGACGATCAGGCTGTTCGACGCCGAGTGCACCAGACCCTGTTTTGCGAGGGCGTCGGTGTAGTTCGCCCAGTGGAAGCTCGAAGGCAGGACGTGGATGTTCAGCGAGCTGAGCTCGCGTGAGGACTTCACTGAAGCCGAGACAAGCCATAGCAGTGGGAAGCCGAGGAAGATCAGGTACCCCGTCAAAGCGACGTACTGAAGCGGTCGGAGAATTGGACTGCGGCTGGTTGTCGTGGTGGTCACTTCTCGCGGTCCCCCTTGAGCTGGGCCCACAGGTACGCGGCGAGGAGCAGCACAACCACGACCACGAGCACATCTCCCATCGCGGCTGCGTACCCAATGTTGCGGTTCTTGAAGGCCTCGATATAGGTGAAGAGCATGGGCAGCATCGTCTTGCCACCCGGCCCGCCCTCGGTCATGACGTACACGAGGCCGAACGAGTTGAAGTTCCAGATGAAGTTGAGTGAGGTGATCGCGGCGATGATCGGGCGCAGGCTCGGTAGCGTCACGTACCGAAAGCGCGTGATGGCGCTGGCCCCGTCGATCGCGGCCGCCTCGTGCAGCTCTTCAGGGATCTGCTGGAGTCCGGCGAGCAGCGTGATCGTCGTCTGAGGCATGCCGACCCAGATGCCGACGACGATCACCGCGGGCAGGGCGGTGTCGAAGTTGCCGAGCCAGTTGGTGTCCGCTCGCCCACCGAAGAAGCCGAGGACCGCGTTGAGCGGACCTGAGGTCGGCGAGTAGATCATCCGCCACATGATTGCTACGACGACCGGTGGCATCGCCCATGGAACGAGGGCGAGCAGCCGTGTCAGCCACTTGAGCTGCAGGTCGACATTCAGCAGCAGCGCGAGACCCATGGCAGTCACCAGCTGGAGCACGGTTACCGACACCGCCCAGACCATTCCGATGCGGAAGGACTCCCAGAAGAACCTGTCCCCGATCAGCCGAGCGAAGTTGGCCAGGCCGATGAAGGAGGTGTCGGGGTTTCGCTTGAGCGTTGCGTCGGTGAACGCGAGGAAGATCCCGTTGAGCAGCGGGTAGATGCTCAGCGCTAGCACCGGGATCAGGGACGGAAGGACAAGTGCTATCGCTTCTCGGCGTTGCGCGCGTCCGATCCCCGTCCGTCTCGTCGTGGCCATCCGTCGAGTCGGTGTCGGCTTCATCTGCTGGTCGACACTCACCGACGGCTCCCGTCGTGCGTTGCGGCGATGTCCGTCGAGCCTCGGACCACCAGCCGCGGCTGGACGACGATTCGGCTCGCGGGGAGCTGGGGATCTGTGAGACGCGCAAGCAGCAGCTCGGCAGCGTGTCGACCGCGTGCGGCTGAGCCGAGCGACACGCTCGTCAGGCCCGGGTTGAAGACACTCGCGAGCTCCGTGTCGTCCATGCCGACCACTGCGACGTCCTGAGGAACTCGCAGCCCGAGTTCGAGTACGGCATGGATCACGCCGAACGCGAGCAGGTCGTTGGCGGCGATGATTGCGTCCAGCATGACCGCACCACTGCCGGCGCGGTGCCGATCGAGCAGCTCGAGCGCGGCGGTCCGGCCTGCAGCGACCGTGAAGTCCTTGGCAACCTGCTGGACCTCGTGCACGTCGGCTTGAAGTCCCACGGCAGCGTATGCGCCCTCGAATCCGCGCTGGCGCGCGGAGCCTGGGGTGGTGTCGAGCGGACCATTGACGAAGCCGATTCGGCGTCGACCGGTCTCGATGAGATGGGCGACAGCGAGTCCGACGCCGTGTGCTGAGTTGGTCTGGACTGTGTCGAGGCGGACCTCCGCGGGCAGGGAACCGACGACCACGACGGGTACCGCTGCTCGCTGGAGCTCGCTGACGAGTTCGCTGGTCACGCGCAGTGGACTGATGACGAGGCCGTCGGCATAGCCCCGGGAAAGGCTGCGCACGAGATCGACGGCGTCAGTCGGGCCGGCTCCGGTTGAGGACACAAGCAGCCGGTAGCCGGAACGGCTGACGACTGTCTCGATGGCGCGCATCATCTCGACGTAGACCGGGTTGCCGACGTCGTCGACGGCAAAGGCAAGCTGGAGCGAGTGCCCGAGCTTCAGCGAACGTGCGGTGGCGTCCGGGACGTACCCCAGACTCGCCGCTGCGGCCCGCACCTTTGCGACCGTCTCGGGGCTCGCCACCATTCCGTTCAGTGCGCGGGATGCCGACGCCACCGATACCCCGGCGAGGCTGGCGACGTGAACGAGAGTGGCGCGAGTAGCGGCCATCGAGCCTGTATCCCTTCAGCGGTGAAGAGGAGCTAGCACGTGGAAACGTTTCCAGTGGGAACGTTTACAGAGTCGCATCGCAGACCGGGACTTGTCAACGCTTCTGCCGTCCGAATGCGAGCGACTCACCGTCGCGCAGGTGAGTCGCTCGCCGAGCCGATAGACATCACCTGGACCACCACGGCAAAGAACCCGCCGCCGGCGAGCGGGCCGCGACCGGCACGCCGTTCGTTGCGTGCTCAGAGCCGACGTCACTGCGCGCAGGTCACAGCGCACCCGCTCAGAAGTTCGGCCATCCTGCGGGACCCTGGCGCTGAGGCTCGGATGCGCCTCGGCGCAGATGCGGAGGCGCGCCGCCAGAGCCGCTCCACACCTCAATCCTGTTCGCGCGGACGGCGCAGCGCGTTCTCGTCGCCCTCGAGGCACTGCCTCCGGGCGGCACGCACGCCGTCGCCGGCATCCACCTGAGCGACGTGCCGACGCTCGACTCTCAGCGTCACCTGTCCCACGGGAAGCCGCTGCGCCCGGACTGACGAAGCCCGAGCAGCAGCCGTCACCCGCACCCGACGTCCGTGCGACGTTGCCGCTACGACCGAAGGCCGGGCACAGGCACCACGCCGACGAGGCGCCGGCCCAACGACTGCGGCGTTCCCAGATCGATCAGCTGTGGCCTGCCTGTCTGGACAGCCTCTGGGCGGTCCTCGTCGGCGGCGTGATCGTGGACCACGCCCTCATCGCCGGCTGTGACCTTCACAGCGGCGATCGAGGTCACGCTGTGCGGGTTCAGCGGGATGTTCGAGATGAGCGAGATGCCACTGGAGGAGTTCGGGTGGCGGCCGCGTGCCTGGGCGCAGAGCTCACTTGCGATGGGGACTGGCGTCGAGCTGCTGCGCCGCGCTTCTGACGGTCGTTTCGCCCGTGTCGCGGCACCGGACGACGACGACCACGCGCTCGTTCGACGCAGTGTGACCGGCTCACTGGTCGCGCCCAGCGTTGGCCCCTCCGCCAGCGCTGCGAACAAGCACCGGCGATGGATGCCGGCAGCGGCCAGGTTCAGGTTCTCTATGGACGTCACCCGCAGGTGCACCACGAACCGTGAAGAGCCCGAAGAAGCAACCAGCAGGTGGCTGATCGGCTGTGTCAGCGCAGGATGAGGGCACGGATCGCGAGGGAGGCAGTCTCGGCGGCGATCCGAACCTGGTGACTGCCGGCGACCAGCCGGATTCCCTGACCCGTCCAGTTCCCGGTGTCTCCGTCGACGACGACAGCGACCCGAACACCGTCGACCCACAGGGCAGGCTCTCCCACGCTCGAAGCAACGAGCCCGACGTCGTGCCGCGATTCGACAGTCAGGTTGATCTCGTAGGCGACCCAGTCCCCTGGTTCGAGCAGGACGCTGAACTCTTCGCGGTCCGAGCGTGGTGCCCCGTTCGTGTGATGGAAGGCCAGCTCGTCGGGCTCTGTCTCGTTGGCGACCTGGATCGTGACCGCATCGTCGGACCTGAAGCCACGCAGTGGCACGCCGTGCTGCACGGAGTAGGACTTCCCCGGCCCGCAGAACGTAAAGCCGGATGAGGGGAGCCGCAGCGGCGCGCGACGCATGAGGGCGTTGACGATCTCGGGGTGGTGGTCGCAAGCCTGCAGGCTCATCGCGTCGATCAGAGCGCTCAACGTCACCCACGCGGCCTCAGCCGACGGAGCCGCGGCAGTTCCTGCACCAACGGCAACGATGGCGCCCCACCCGTGCGGAGGTCGCACCGAGCAGGGCGAGGTGAGGGTGTCCATCTTCTTCCACGGCCAGAAGTTCCAGGAGATGCCCTGGTCCTCATAGAGCTGAAAGGCCGTCTGCAGCCAGTCCGTGTTGTTCTCGCCCCCTTCGCCCATGTAGATCGGCAAGCCCAGTCGGCGGCCGACTTCCAGGTAGCGCTGGATGCTGGGGAGGTCAGGAGCGGACCAGTACTTGTGGAACTGCAGCATCGAGTTGCTGTCCCACACCTCGGTAAAGATCGACCAGTTGGTGGACCAGTGGGTGCCCTCGTAGATGATCAGATGGTGGGGATCGACTTCGCGGATCACGGCGGTGAGGTCGCGGTACAGGTCAACCAGACGGTCGGCATAGACGTTCTGCCACTCGTTTGGCAACGGCTCGTTCAGCAGGTCATAGCCGGCCACAACGGTCTCGCCTGCGTAGATCTCGGCCAGGGCACGCCACAGCGAGATCGTCTGGCTCCGGTACGCGTCGTCCTCGAAGAGCTCCGGGCGCCCGCGAGGTGAGTCGTCGATGTTCGTGCCGGTCTGGCCGCCCGGTGCGCCATGCAGGTCCAGCACAACCCACAGGTCATGGGTGCGGCACCACTCGATCGCCCGGTCGATGAGTGCGATGCCACGCGCAAGGATCTGCCCTGCGTCGTCCATGACGATTCGTGAGTTGATCGGAAGCCGGACGTGGTCGAAGCCTTCCTCCGCGATGCGCGCAATGTCGGCCTCCGTCACGAACGAGTCCTGGAACTCCACCCAGAAGTGCTGCGCGCGCTCGTCGCCCACGAGATCGGCGACGAGCGTCTCGATCTGTCGCGGAGACTGCGGGCCGTCCTGGAAGCCCCACATGTACCCCTCGGGCAGCAGCCAGTTGCCTAGGCCGACGCCCCGCATGAGCAGCGGTCGCCCCTGTCCGTCGACAAGGCGGCCTGAGTCGGCATGCACGTACCCGTCGAACTGGTCAGAGGTGGCGGCGGTAGGCGTCATGAGATGGCTCCGGAGGTGTGGGCGAAAGGCTGCAGGCACGGCGTGACCCGCCCACGTCGTGCGTGGGGGCCGCGAGGGTGGTCATTTCAGGCCGGACAGGGTGAACCCCTGGACGATGTGGCGCTGGAAGACGATGAAGACGATCAAGATCGGGACCACCATGACCGCTGCCCCCGCCATCTGCAGCGACGGGTTGGTCGAGACCTGTTGATTGAGCAGGGCGAGCCCAACAGACAGGGTGTAGCGGCTCTGGTCCCCCGCCACGACCAGAGGCCACAGAAAGCTGTTCCATCCGGCGATGAACGTCAGCACCGTCTGCACAGCCAAGATCGGCTTGGACATGGGGAGCACGATCGACACGAAGATGCGCAGCTCTCCGGCTCCGTCGATGCGCGCGGCCTCGAGCACTTCGTCAGGGATCGTCGTCATGAACTGGCGGAACAGGAAGATACTGAACGCGCCGACCAGCGTCGGCAGCGCGATCCCGAGCAGCGTGTTGGTCAACCCGACACTGTTGAGGATCAAGTAGGTCGGGATCATCGTGACCTGCGCGGGGATCATCATCGTGGCCAGGACCGTCGCGAACATGAGCCCGCGGCCTTTGAAGCGGAATTTGGCGAACGCATAGCCAGCCATTGCCATCAGGAACATCCCGACAAAGCCAATCGCGACCACGACGAGCGTGTTGGCGAGGTACTGGCCGAAGTTCAGCTGAGTGAACAGCTGCCCGAAGAACTCCAACGTCGGGTGCTTCGGCAGCAGCGACGGCGGGTGGGCTACCGACTCCCTGCGGGGCTTGACCGAGCTGAAGATCATCCAGAAGAAGGGCAAGGATGTCAGCAGCGCCCCCAGCAGGAGCGCGACGTTGGTGATGACGCGCGACGCGCGACCGGGTCTAGTCGACATCGCGTCTCCTCAGTCGTAGCTGAACGAGCGTGACGACCGCGATGATGACGAACAGGACGAGGGAGCCGGCCGAGGCGAAGCCGAACTGGTTGTAACGAAAGCCCTGTTGGAAGATGTAGAGCGAGATCGACGTCGTGGCACCGACTGGTCCGCCTTGAGTGAGCACATAGGGCTCGTCGAAGAACTGCAGCCAATTGATCACGGTGGTGATGGTCACGAAGAAGATCGCGAAGCGAAGCAAGGGGATCGTGATCCGCAGCGTCCGTTGGCGCTCGTTGGCGCCGTCGATTGCGGCGGCCTCGAGGTACTCCTTGGGGATTCCCTGCAGTGCTGCGAGAAAGATGATGATGTTCAGTCCCGTCGCACGCCAGATCGCGACCAGAGCCACCGAGAACTTGGCCACCGTCGGGGACGAGAGCCAGGGCACCGGGCTGATGCCCACCACGGACAGCAGGTAGTTGAAGAGGCCGAACTGGCTGTTGTACAGGTAGCCCCACACGAGAGCGACTGCCACGATCGCGGTGATTGCAGGCATGAAGTAGAAGGCGCGCAGCGCCCGGGCGAACCTGCTGTCGCTGCGGTGCAGCAGGAGTGCCACAGCAAGGGACGCCGCGAGAATCGATGGCACACCCACCACCGCGAACAGCCCGGTGTTGCTCAGTGCGTGCCAGAACTCGGGGTCGTGGACGAGTCGGGTGTAGTTCGCTGCGCCGATGAAGCGAATGTTGCTCGAGTCGGCCAGTCCAGAGATATTCATGTTGGTGGTGCTGACCACGGCGGCCACGAGGATCGGAAGCACCCCGAAGGCGAGGAGCAGCAAGAAAGCCGGCGCAACGAACGCATAGGGGACGACGGAGCCGTGGCGCCGGTTGGCCGGCCCGGACCGACGCGGCCGCCGCACCCGCGGGAAGGCGGCGCCTGGTGGGGCGACCGTGCTGGTCGAGGTCATGGGAGTGCTCACCTTGGGGTTGACGAGCCAGG
The DNA here is from genome assembly GCA_012927555.1 of Phycicoccus sp. Lineage (GTDB taxonomy): Bacteria > Actinomycetota > Actinomycetes > Actinomycetales > Dermatophilaceae > UBA4719. The sequence continues at coordinate 8,670 of JABBOX010000005.1, read as the reverse complement.
GGTCGCGCCGCCGCGCGGCCCCTGGCTCCGCGCGGTCAGTAGTTGCTGGAGATCTGAGCAGCCTTGGCGTAGAACGCCTTGAGAGTCGTACCCCGGTCGGCTCCGGTGGTGCCGATTGCGGTCAGTGCGGTGGCCATCTCGTTGGCGATGAGATCCCAGCCCGGCACCATCGGGACAGTGCGGGCTTCGGTGAGCTGCTTGGCGTAGACGGCCAGGGCCGCATCACCGGTCTTGGACAGCTCGTCGAGTGCCTTCAGGTTGGTGGGCAGCTCACCCTGCGCCTTGTACCAGGCCGTCTGTGTGGCGGGCTTGTCGAGGTAGTCGATCAGCTGCATCGCGGCGTCGACGTGGGTCGAGGTCTTCCACACGCCAAGGTTGGATCCGGCGAACAAGGAGGTGCCGTTCTTGTCCTTCGGCGACAGTGCGACGCTCCACTTGCCCGCCAGCTCAGGAGCAGCCTGGCTGATCGCCTTGGCCAGGTACGGACCGGAGACGACCATGGGGGTCGCGCCCGAGACGAAGCCCTGGGTCTGGTCCCAGTCCGAGGCCGTCGGTGCCGAGCCATCAGCGAAGAAGCTGAGGTAGTGGTCCACGGCAGCGGCGAACTCGGGGGTGTCGAAGTTGACCTTTCCGTCGGCGCCGACGACGTCACCGCCCGCCTGCCACGCGTACTGCACCGGCAGCGTGTTGTCCCACAGCGGGATGTAGTAGCCGTACTGCCCGTCGCCGCGGGCCTTGAGCGCCTTGGCGACCTGCTCCATCTGGTCCCACGTCGTGGGAGGTGTGCTGAATCCGGCCGCGGTCAGGATGTCTGACCGGTAGAACAGCACTCGGGTGTCGGAGATCCACGGCAGGGACAACACCTTGCCGTCACTGCCGAGGTTTTTCGGGTCGACGGCATCGGGGAAGTTCGCGGGCGCGAGGCCGGGGTAGTTGCCGATGACGGAGCTCAGGTCCTTCAGTGCCCCGGCGGCTGCGAACGTCGGCAGCAGTGACAGGCCGACCTGGACGACATCGGGGCCCTGCCCGGATGCGACAGCGGTCGTCAGCTTGTCGTTGACGTTCTCCCACGGGATGGCATCGACCTGGATCCCGATGCCCGTCTGCGTGGTGAAGTCGGCGGTCGCCTTCTGGAAGGCGGGCCCGACGTCGCCCATGACCCAGACCTTCAATGGGCCGGTGTCGGCGCCGGTGGCCCCTGTCGTTGCTCCCTGGGTCGCAGGGGCGGTCGAGCTGCCGCTCGAGCATGCTGCCAGGACGCCCACGAGGACCGTTGCGGCCACGGCGGCCACGGACCTGACGAGTACTCTCTTCATCGAGCCATCTCCTTGTGGTGGTGTGTGTTTCCTGCAGTCCCCAGGCCCGGGTGGTCCTGTCCGACCGCCCGGGTGTGGGCCGCGATCTGCTCGCGGTACCACGCGGCACTGGCCTTGGGGATCCGGGTCTGGGTCGCGTAGTCCACGAAGACCAGCCCGAAGCGTTTGCTGTAGCCCTCAGCCCACTCGAAGTTGTCGAGCAGGGACCAGGCGTAGTAGCCCCTGACGTCCGCACCGTCGGCGATCGCGTCGGCGACGGCCCCCAGGTAGCCGCGCAGGTAGTCGATGCGTTCGGTGTCGCGCACCTGTCCGGTGGGATCGACGTAGTCGTCGAAGCACGCGCCGCTCTCGGTGACGTACAGGGGCAGGCCGGTGTAGCCGCTCGCTCGGAGCAGGACGTGATGGATCGACTCCGGGCGCACCGACCACCCGAATGATGTCGACGCTGGGGCGGCCGCGTGCTGTGCGGCACCGAGATGCAAGTCATCGGCGTCGTGAGACACGATCACCTGGTGGTAGTGGTTGACACCAAGGAAGTCGATCGGTGTGCTGATGACCTCGAGGTCACCGTCGCGGACGACCCCGCTCAAGCCCGCGTCGGCGTAGAGGTCGAGAACGTCCCGCGGGTAGGCGCCGCGGAACAGCGGGTCGAGGAAGAATCGGTTGTTGTTGGCGTCCACGCGCCGGGTCGCGGCCACGTCGAGCGGGTCATCCGAGGCGGGCACGAGATCCGTCAGGATATGCGCGACACCGACGTGCACGTCACGTACAGCGCGCACCGCCCGGACGGCCATGCCGTGTGCGAGGTTGAGATGATGCGCGGCCGCGACGGCGTCGGGCAAGTGAGTGCGCCCCGGGGCGTGCGCACCAGTGCCATACCCGAGGAACGACGAGCACCATGCCTCGTTAAGCGTGATCCAGTCCTCAGCGAGATCTCCGAGCGCCTCGACTGTGCGGCGGGCATAGTCCGCGAAGGCTTCCGTAGTGCTGCGCACCGCCCAGCCGCCCTCGTCCTCCAGCGCCTGTGGCAGGTCCCAGTGGTACAGGGTCACCAGCGGACGGATCCCCAGCTCACCCAGGCGCGCCAGCACACCTCGGTAGAAGGCCACCGCCTCGCCGTTCAGTGGCCCGCGGCCGCTCGGCTGCAGACGTGACCAGGACACCGAGATGCGGTAGGCCGTCAGCCCGATATCGGCTGCGAGCTGCAGATCCTGAGGCCAACGGTGGTAGCCGTCGCATGCGATGTCGCCGGTGTCCCCATGGACCGTGCGACCGGCAGTGTGGGCGAACGTGTCCCAGATCGACGGGCCGCGCCCACCTTCGGCGACCCCACCTTCGATCTGGTATGCAGCGGTCGCGGCACCCCAACGGAAACCTGCGGGGAAGCGGGAGATGTCCAGGGCAGTGCCACTGAGGGTGGCTTGGTCGGTCTGCGCACTCACGGTAGTCATGCCGTCACCTTCGCCATCGGTCCGTCAATGAGTCGCTGCAGGGGCAGCAGGGCGGCGCCCAGCGCCACCGAGTCGCCTTCGAACCGGCACAGCTCCAGCGCGAACTGACCGCCTGGACGCTCCAGCGCGGCAGCTCGAACCTGCGCCTCCAGCTGGGCGCGACGCGACTGCATGAGGCACAGCCCGACCCAGCCGCCAACGATCACCCGCTCGGGGTTCGTCAGGTTCACGAGGTTGCCTAGCGCGAGCGCCAGGACCTCGACGGTCTCGTCGAGCACGCGGACCGCCGCGCTCGCGCCAGCATCGGCGGCCGCGACCAGTGCCGTCAGCGCCCGCCAACCGGACCCCGGTGGCTCGCCGCCCCCATCCCGCCAGCGCCCCAGGATCGCATCGGCGCCCACGTACGCCTCTAGGCAGCCCTGCGCGCCGCAGCGGCACCGCGGTCCCCCCACGCTGACCTTGGTGTGGCCCCACTCCCCTGCGCTGCTGGCCAGCCCGCGCATGAGCTCGCCGTTCGAGACCACACCCAGGCCGATGCCTCGTCCGAGGAGAGCGACGATCGCGTGGTCGACTCCGCGGGCCGCGCCGAACCACATCTCGGCTGTCGCCAGCGTCTTGGCACCGTTGTCCGCCAAGACTTCGAGCGCGTCCGCGCGCAGCAGCTCATCGATGTGCACGGGCGGCCAGCCCAGGCTCTGGGCGTACAGCACGACCTCGCGGCCACCGTGCGAGCCCGAGATGTCCTCGACAATTCCCGGCAGACCCAGGCCGAGCCCGACGAGACGGGACTCCCGCTCGGGATGGCGTGCGCGAATCGCGCTGACCGCGTCCTGCAGGGCCTCGCCGATCTCCGAGGGTGTCGACTCACGTGTCCGACCCTCACGAAACTCGCGGTCCAGGCGCTCGAAGGAGAGGTCGAAGAGCTCGACAGCCACCCCGTGCTCACCAACATCAGCGCCCAGGAAATACGCGCCAGACGGGTGCACCCCGATCTGGCCGATGGGCCGGCCACCGTCCGACGGCAGTGAACCGCGCTCCTCGATCAACCCCTCCCGCAGAAGGTCGCCGACCACGTTCGTGACAGTCGCCGCGGACAAGTGGCACTGAGCGGCAAGGTCCGCCCTCGTCGTCTCACCTGCCACCACGACCCGGCGCAGCACACGAGCCCTGTTGCGGGTCCGCAGGTCGCGCGTCGTTGCGCCGTCGGCCATCAGTCCTCCTTCTTTCACGACTTAGAATAACAGTCGCTCGAAGCTGCGCAAGACGTGGCGATGTCACAGTCCGGTCACGGTCAGCAACGTGCTGCGGCTGCGCGACCAACACTCGCCAGCCAGGGGCACAAGGCGCGGCAGCACGATCCACGAGCTGCTCGCCAGCCGTGGTGGGAGCGGGTCCCCACCGTCACGCTGCCCACCGCGATCGACCAGTGCATCCGCAGCGGCGTGCTGACCTACCTGCTGCGCCAGTCCATCGCCACCGCTGCCGGGCACTCTCCGCACTTGCCGACCAGTAGTCACCCAGATGGTCACGAACCAGACCCACCGCGCGAGACTTGAACTCCGCGTCTTACTTCTTGGTGGTGTCGCCATCCTTCATCACAAGAAAGCGGTATTCGACCCGTGTCGTTTCACAGAGAACGCGGTGGAGCCGTCGACTCGCGCACGATGAGGCTCGTCGCCAGTTCCCTGCGCGGCGGGACTGGTGAGTCTCCGTTGGACGAGAGCGACAGGACGAGCCTGGTGGCCTCGGCGGCCATCTCGGCGAGAGGCTGGCGCACGGTGGTCAACGTCGGGCTGATCCACTCGCACAGGGCGACGTCGTCGAAGCCGACGACTGAAACGTCGTCCGGGATGCGCAAGCCGCGGGCAGCCGCTGCCAGGTACACGCCGTGGGCCTGCTGGTCGGACCCCGCGAAGATCGCTGTCGGCGGGTCGGCCAGGGCCAGCAGGGACGTTCCGCCGACTCGCCCGCCGCCGACGAGGAAGTCGCCGAAGCGGACGAGCGCGGGGTCCGGCATGACGCCGGCACGCTGCAGGGCAACACGGTAGCCGTCGAGACGGTCCTCCGAGCATCGGAGGCCTGCAGGGCCCGCGATGGCGCCGATCCTTCGGTGTCCGAGCGCGAGGAGGTGCTCCGTCGCCGCGAGGCCGCCGGCCCAGTTGGTGGCCGCCACTGAGGGGATCGACAGAGCCGCGTCACCGACGGGATCGACGAGGACGAGCGGTGTGTTCAATCGTGCGAGCGCATCGGCCGCCCCGGGAAGGAGCTGTGAGACGACCAGCACGATTCCGTCGGTCCGACGCGACGCGAGCTGCCTCAACCAGTGCTGGTTGCCCACCCGCCGGCCGGTCGTCTGCGAGATGACGAGGCCCACCCCGGCACGCGCGGCTTCCTCTGCGGCTCCACTGACGATCTCAAGGGACCACATGGAGCCGAGGCCCGAGATGAGGAGGTCCACGAGCCCGATCCTGCTGCGTCGATCCGTACCTCGCCGCCGGTAACCGTGCTCCTCGAGGAGTGTGTTGATGGCATCACGCTTGACCTCGGACACGCCCTGTCGACCGTTGAGAACCTTCGATACCGTCGGGACCGAGACACCGGCGAGGTCAGCGATCTCCCTGAGATTCACGTGAGTGTCTGGAGCAACTTTCGTGCGAGAATCGTCGTACTTCGCCCGCGCCATTGACCCTCCGAACTCCTAGTTCCTATCGTTGACCATGCCAGATGATATCGGAAACTTTCGTTGACGTCGATGAGGAGCGAAAGATGCAGATCCCACGTACGACCGGAGCGAAGGCGATGATCGGCTCAGAAGCCGCGTCCTCGTCGTTGCTGGGTGTCCTGGCCGGGCCCTTCGGTAACGGCGCCGTGGTCCTACCTTGAGCTTCCACTGGGCCGGGTGTCGACGGTGAGCAGTGTGGATCCGCAGCTCCAGTGGGCTTTCGGGCACGGACTGTCGTAGAGGTGATTCGACTACACCGACCTGACAGCTCCCCTGAGTTGATGACCGGCGACGCCTTGGTGCACATCAGCGTCACTGTGACCAACACCGGTGTTTGTGCTGGTGACGAGGTGGTCCAGCTCTACGCCAGCGACCTCTCGGCTTTCACTGGCTGAGCCTGGCAGCGGGGGCATCAGGGCGGGTGACGTTCGACGTGCACAGCGACCGGCTGTCGTGCACCGGTCGCCGTTTTGTTCGGATCGTCGAGCCGGGAGACGTCCGCTTCGCGGTCGGCGGCGGGAGTGAGGATCTACGGCTCTCGGCAACTGTTGTCTGTCACCGGGCCGGTACGCGAGGTCCCCGCAGGACGGGTGCTGACCACGCCCTGAAGATCCGCACCGGTTCAACCCAGACGTTCGCACCACTTCACAACTGCCAATGGAGGCACAGAATGAAGATACGCCCACTCCCGATGCGATTGCTGACCGGAGCATTGTCTCTCGCCCTGGCAACAGCCGGCCTCACCTTCGTTGCAGCTGAGTCCGCTTCGGCCGCAGCACCGGGGCTTCCTGCTGCCGGGCAGACGCTGCTTGCCGTGGGACAGGACAGCGACACGCTTTCGGACTACCACACGACGGCGATGGCGGCCGGCGCCCCAGCACCGAGCGTCATCACGCTTTACACCAACCTCGTGGAGGGTGGTTCGCCGGCACCGCTGGCCGGGATGTTCTCACCGAGCAATTACGGCACGGGCACGATGGACTTCCAGAAGTCGATGGCGGAGTTCCCCAATGCCGGCCTCGCCGTCGGCTTGTACCTCTCCGACTCCGCGAACGGCTGCGGCAACCAGCCATTGCGCGCCATCATCGGGCGCAGCGACGCCGACATCACGCCGGCGTTGACGGCGCAGTACCGCAGCGACATCGACAGGATGATCTCGACCTTCAAGGGTTACAACCGCGACGTCTACCTGCGGATCGGTTACGAGTTCGACGGGCCGTGGAACTGCTACAACGCGGACTTCTACAAGGCGGCGTTCATCTACGTTAAGGGCCGCATCGACGCGCTCGGCGCGAGCAAGGTGGCCACCGTTTGGCAGACCGCCGCGTGGCCGGTCAACGGAGCCGCACAGTACAACTACGACGTCACCAACCCCAGCCACCTCTCGACGTGGTACCCGGGTGACCAGTACGTCGACTACATCGGGCTTTCCGACTTCTACAACGCCAGCTCGATCGCCACGCAGTGGGCCTGCTCGACCTACGACGTCAACCCGACGACTGCCCAAGACACCGTGCTGTCCTTTGCTCGCTCGCACAGCAAACCGGCGATGATCGCTGAGGCTGCACCGCAGGGCTACCGTACCGGCGCGCAGACCAAGAGCTGCATCGCCAGCAACAATCCTGTCGCGACGTCCGGCCAGGCCATCTGGAACGAGTGGTACGCCGGTTACTTCGACTACATCAAGGCCAACAGCGACGTCATTCGAATCGCGTCCTACATCAACACTAACTGGGATTCGCAGGCCTTGTGGCAGTGTGCCCCCGGTGTCGCAGCCGGGAGCACGGGGTGTTCGCAAGGGAACTGGGGCGACTCCCGGGTGCAGGCCAACCCCACGGTCCAAGCCAACTGGATCGCCGCCGTCACGTCCGCGCCGTTCGGGTCCTCGGTGGTGACGGTCGCGATGCCGACGTTCACCCCTGCCGGTGGGACCTTCAGCAGTGCCCAGTCGGTGACGTTGGCTGACGCGACGGCCGGGTCGACGATTCGCTACACCACGGATGGTTCGACGCCGACCACCGCGTCGACGTTGTACTCGGGTCCGATCACCGTGTCGGCCTCGCAGACGGTCAAGGCGATCGGGATCGCGTCTGGGCTGGCGAACTCAGCGCTCGCCACGGCGGTGTACACGATCGGCTCGACGCCTACGGTGGCGACGCCGACGTTTACCCCTGCGGGTGGGACCTACAGCAGCACCCAGTCGGTCACCATCACGGACGCCACGGCTGGTGCTGCTGTGCACTACACCACCGATGGCACCACGCCGACGGGGTCCTCGCCGACCTACACCGGCCCGATCACCGTTGCGGCGACACAGACGGTCACGGCGATCGGCACCCTGTCCGGATCGACCACCTCGGCCGTGGCCAGCGCGACGTACACGATCAGCACCGTGACTGGTGACTTCAGCCAGAGCGCCACCCTGCAGACCAGCACCACGGCGCTGGTCTCGTTCACCCCGACCACACCTGCCGCCTTCGCCGACATCCACTACACCGTCAACGGCGGCAGCCAGCTGAACTACCCGATGACACTGGCCTCCGGCACCTGGACCCAGACCATCCCCGGCCTCAACAGCGGCTCCGTCGTGAACTACTTCTTCACCTACGAAAAGAACGGGCCACAGTACGACTCGCCACACTTCACCTACACGCAGGGCGGTTCCACCGCGACGGTGGCGACGCCGACGTTTACCCCTGCGGGTGGGACCTACAGCAGCACCCAGTCGGTCACCATCACGGACGCCACGGCTGGTGCTGCTGTGCACTACACCACCGATGGCACCACGCCGACGGGGTCCTCGCCGACCTACACCGGCCCGATCACCGTTGCGGCGACACAGACGGTCACGGCGATCGGCACCCTGTCCGGATCGACCACCTCGGCCGTGGCCAGCGCGACGTACACGATCAGCACCGTGACTGGTGACTTCAGCCAGAGCGCCACCCTGCAGACCAGCACCACGGCGCTGGTCTCGTTCACCCCGACCACACCTGCCGCCTTCGCCGACATCCACTACACCGTCAACGGCGGCAGCCAGCTGAACTACCCGATGACACTGGCCTCCGGCACCTGGACCCAGACCATCCCCGGCCTCAACAGCGGCTCCGTCGTGAACTACTTCTTCACCTACGAAAAGAACGGGCCACAGTACGACTCGCCACACTTCACCTACACGCAG
>JABBOX010000126.1 GCA_012927555.1 Phycicoccus sp. | reverse complement strand
ACGGACCTCCCCCCCCCCCCCCACCCCGGGGCCGGCCGGCCCACCCAGCCCATGGACCACGCCGGCGTGCCGGCCGGTTCGACGACCGGCACCTCCCATCGTGTGGCCGACGCGACCGGTGTCCTTCTGCTTGTCGTTCTCATGGGGATGCTCGGCATCGGCGCAGCCCACCCCGCCAGTGCGGCAACACCGCAGAACGCGTCAGTGAGTACGTCGACGAGCGCGCCAACCATCACCATCAAAGGCGCCGAAGTTGGCGGAAAGGTGCAGCTCAGCGCAACCCTGACCGTCGCCAACGGCCAGCCCCAAGCCGGCGCGCCGGTGGAGTTCTTCTTCAACACCACCCAGTTCGGCACCCCGGCACGACCCGTCCCCCTCGGGTCGGTCACCACCGACAAGACCGGAGTCGCCACACTGATACTTGGCGGCGACGCCAACCACCTGTACCGACCCACCACCAAGGGCCCGCAGGAGTTCGGCGCCACCTTCACCCCCACCACCGCTGACGCAAAGCCGATCAGCTCCACCGTCAGCGTCAACATCACCGTCGCCCGCTCGGCCTACACCCCCGCACCAGCCAAACCCCTGGCCGGGCTGGGCAAGGGCCTGGTCCTTGCCATCTTCACCATCGTCGCCGCCATCTGGCTCACCCTCATCACCCAGATATGGCGCGTCCGCCGCGTACGCCTGGCCGTTCAGGAACCGGCACCCAGCACCGCAAACCGCGAGAGCCCGGCCCGGGTGGGCGCAGGCCGTTGAACAAACGCCCCGCCCGGCCGCTGCTGGGTGGGGACCGGTGGTACGCGTCACCGTTGGACCCGGAGCATCAACTGATGGAGGAACGCATGTTCGTCGCAATCGCCCAGTTCCCTGAGGTTCCCACCGACCGGGATAAAGAGTTCCTAGCGTGGTTCGCCTGGTCCAACGGGCAGCTTCGCGAGATCGACGGGCTGCAGGGCCGCCGGCTCCTGCGGGCTTCAGATGGCACCTACTCCGCGATCGTGGAGCACCGAAGCGCCGATACCTTCGCCGCGATGCACCTCACCGAGGTGGCGTCGCTCGTGCACGCACGGCTTGGGCAAGTCGTCCACGGCGAGCCGATGGCCATGAAGTACGACGTCGTCGCAGATCTCGCGAAGTCGGGTTCCTGTTGCGGCGGTGGTGATGGAGGTCATGGGGGACACGACCGGGCCGTTGCCGGCGGCCGTGTCGAGCTGCAGGTTGCCGGCGGCTGCTGCCAAGGAGCCTGACCGGCCGCTCCCCCGGCGCGGGAGGTCGCCCTTCTTAAGGGAACCTTCATCGAAATCCAACCCAGATGCACATGCGGACCGGAGATTCTCTAGGTGGGCCCAACGCCTTGTTGATGCACCGGCTCGTCGTCGCCGGCATCGCCAGACCAATGTTGTGAACGCAGGAGGCAGACATGCACATCGCGATCGCCCGGTTCCCCGTCGTGCCTGCAGAGCACGACGAGGACTTCCGCGCCTGGTTCGCTTGGTCGAATGACCAGCTTCGCGGGATGGCAGGGCTGAGAGGTCGGCGCCTGCTACGTGCACCGGACGGGTCCTACACCGCGCTGGTGGAACACGACAGCGCTAGCACCTTCGCGGCGATGCTCAAGGCTGAGGCGGTCTCGATGATCCATCGGGGGCTGGGGCCGATACTCAACGACCGTCGGCAAGCGATGAGCTACGACGTGCTCGTGGACTTCCCCACTGCCGAACGGTGCCGCTGTGACGGAAACGGAACGTGTGGTTGCGAAGGTGCCGCGGCAGAGCCGGGGCTCCCGTTGGTCGGTGGCGGAGCGGTACCCACCACCGTGAGTTGTGCGGGCGATGACGTGGGGCTGCCATAGAGGTGCTGCGTTGAGTGCACGTTCCATCCGTCAGCGATCCGCCGGCGACCCGGCTGGTGCCGGGGCCAGTGGGGTCGGACGAATATTTCTGTTGCAAGGGAGAGTGCCATGACGATCAGTGGCCGTTTGGCGATGTTGTTCAAGGCGAAGGCCTCCAAGGCTCTTGATCGCGCGGAGGACCCGCGGGAGACGCTGGACTACTCCTACCAGAAGCAGCTTGAGCTGCTTCAGCAGGTCCGTAGGGGCGTGGCCGATGTCGCAACCAGCCGTAAGCGGTTGGAGCTGCAGGCTGAGCAGCTGGCGTCGTCGGCAGACAAATTGCAGCAGCAAGCATCTCAGGCGGTCTCAGCAGGACGCGAGGACCTTGCCCGCGAGGCCCTGACACGACGGTCCGCGGCCTTGGAGCAGCTGGCCGACCTGGGGCGCCAACACGCTTCGTTGCAGGCCCAGGAAACCAAGCTCACCTCGTCCGCGCAGAGGTTGCAGTCGAAGGTGGAGGCCTTCCGAACTCGCAAGGAGACGATCAAGGCCACCTACACGGCGGCCGAGGCACAAACCAAGATGGGGGAGGCTTTCTCCGGGATCAGCGAGGAGATGGCCGACGTCGGATTGGCGATGCAACGCGCCGAGGACAAGACCGCCCAGCTACAGGCCCGGGCGGGGGCGATCGATGAGCTGCTTGCCTCCGGCGCCCTGGATGACGCTTCAGGGCCCGCGAAGGACCCCATCCAGTCCGAGCTGGACCGGATCTCCTCACACTCCGATGTCGAGCTCGAGATGGCTCGGCTCAAGGCTGCCCTGCCAGCGGGTGGCGCACCGGCTGCCATTTCGGCGGGCCAGCAGGACTCCGACACGGCCCGGCCACCTCAGCCTGAGCCGACGTCCGACCCCTTCCAGAGTGCGGAGAACCAGCGATGATCGTGCGTATCTTGGGGGAGGGCCAGCTGGAGGTGCCGGATCGGGTTGTCGCCGAGCTCAACCAGCTGGACGCGGCCCTGGAGTCGGCTGTTGCCGACAACGACGAACCGGCATTCGGCAAGGTCCTGGCGTATCTGCTTGGTCGGGTCCGGGTCTTCGGCACACCGGTGCCCGATCACATAGTGGTGCCTTCAGAAGCGATCCTGCCGCCGCCAGACTGCACGATCGCCGATGTGCGCCAGATGCTCGGCGCCGACGGATTGATCCCAGGTTGAGCTCGCTGAAGAGCCGTTTCGCGCCGGACCGGGGACTGAGCGTCCGGATGCTGGCGACCACGTTCCTGCTCGGGCTGCTGTACGTCGTGTTCACCGCGGTGCTGATCGTGCTGATCAAGAGCGCCGTGCTGGCCATCCTTGTTGCCGGCGGGCTGTTGTTCGCGCAGTACTGGTTCTCCGACCGGATCGCGTTGTACGCGATGAACGGGCACGTCGTGACCGCGCAGGAGGCTCCTGAGCTGCACGGCGTGGTTGACCGCCTGTGTGCGCTGGCCGATATGCCCAAGCCCGCGGTTGCGATTGCCGACAGCGACGTTCCGAACGCTTTCGCGACGGGCCGAAGCCCCCGCAGCGCCGTCGTGTGCGCGACCACCGGGCTTTTGCGACGGTTGGACACCGATGAGCTGGAGGGGGTCCTGGCGCACGAGCTGTCCCACATCGCGCACCGCGACGTGGCCGTGATGACCATCGCGTCCTTTCTTGGGGTGCTGGCCGGGTTGATCACCCGGTTCGGTCTCTACGCCGGGTTCTACGGTGGGTTCGGGCAGCGCAATGGCGACGGCGACGGCGACGGCGAGGGCGAGGACAGCACTGCCCTGGTGCTCGTGGCGGTCGTCGCGGTATCGGCGGTGGTCTACGGCATCTCCTTCGTGCTCACGCGCGCTCTGTCGCGCTACCGCGAGCTCGCCGCCGACCGGGCTGCGGCGCTGCTGACCGGCCGTCCGTCCGTGCTGGCCGCCGCGCTGACCAAGCTCTCGGCTGAGATGGCCCAGATACCCACCCAGGACCTCCGTCACGCCGAACCGTTCAACGCCTTCTTCTTCGCCCCGGCTCTGGCGCCAGGGTTCAGCCTGTCCTCGGTGTTCTCGACTCACCCCAGCCTGACCCAGCGGCTGGAGCAGCTGGCCGAGCTCTCGGTCCAGCTCAGCCGGGGGGCATAACCGGCATGGGTTTCTTGGACACGCTGTTGGGTCGCAGCAAACCGGTGCCACCCAACCTGGACCAGTTGTTCGCGCTGCCCGCGGCCGCGGTGACGCTGCAGGTGGCGTCCAACCTGCGGCCCACCGGAACCGGATCGGTCTGTTTCAAGGCGGCCGAAGGCGCGCCCTTCGCTGGCATGCGCGCCCAGGTGGAGCAGCTGCTGGCATTGGACGGCCGCTACACCGAGCAGACCGACGCCTACGGGTTCACCTGGCTGGTACGCCAGACGGACCCGCCGGACCTGGAGTCATTGGTCACCGACCTGCACGCGGTCAACTCCGGGCTGCTCGACGCCGGCTTCGGGTCGGCGCTGCTCTGCACTGTGATCGGCTTCACCGGCGGCGCCGGGCCGGTGGCGCTGGTGTACCTGTACAAACGCGGCACCTGGTATCCCTTTGCACCTCTGGAAGGCCAACGTCGGGACAACGCCCGGGAGCTGCAGGTGGGTGCCGTCCTCGGCTCCGACCTGCGAATGGAACCGGACCCGTCCAGGTGGTTCCCGCTCTACGGCGCACCTGGCCTGTAGCACCTGAGGAGAGGTCCTTTTGGCCTCTCAACCATTGATCCAGCTGGCCAGCGCAATACCCAGAACCAGACTTGCGATCGAAAGCATCGTCATGGCGGCTTTCGCCGCGGTCGAGGGGCCAGTTGTTCCGGGGGGTTGTGGGTGGTTCTCGCCGTGTGGTTGCCGGTGAGTTGGTCCTTCGTCCGTAATCATTGTCGCGTGCTGGGCGGGCGGGCTGAAGGGCCGGACGGTAATCATGCCGTGCTTGAGGCCACTGGCGACCAGCCACCAGTTCATCGGAAAGGCGAGAGCGAATCCGACAATGAGGGCCATCGACAGCACGAACCAGAAACCGATAGTCAGCGGGTCGGCGCTCCCCTCGATCTGTGGCATGAGGAGGTGCCGGGTTAGCACCATGCCTGTCATCAGCAGATTCATGGAGAGGAGCTCGGGCAAGAACGTCTGCCGCAGAGAGCGCAGATAGTTGCCACCTGCCATCTCACGCATCGCAAACGCCTGGAAGACCGCCCAGCCAAACCCGAAACCCAGGACGTACTCGAGGGAAAAATCGGCCCATGAGGGGAATCGCCACTGGGCTGCCAGAGCGGCACCTGCAGTGATGCCGACGCCGTCTCCGGCGGCACAGTGCATCGTGGACCCGAGTACTTGCCGCCAGCGAACGGCGACAAAGTCTTCGTGTGTTTGTTTGAGTGGCTCTCGGCATCCAAGAACGTAGAATATGGCAGCGAGCGGGCCGGTAAACAGGCTCTTCGGACTTAACAGGGCAACTCGGGTCGAGGGCGCTGACGTAGGACGCCCGTGACCTCGTGATCATGGCTGTTGTCAAAGACAGTTTCTGATC
>JABBOX010000109.1 GCA_012927555.1 Phycicoccus sp. | reverse complement strand
GCCGTGTCCCCCTCGCCGAGCAACCCCAGCAGGTGCGGCCCGAAGACGAGGACGTTGTATCCCCCCAGGTCGATCACGAATGCCACCGCGCCGACCATGCCGAACTTGAGCATCTCGCGCACAAGGACGTCGATCGCCCCGCGAGCGCGGTCGAGAAGTCGAGGGCGGTCTGTCGGCACGGTGAGAGCCTAGCCGCGAAGCCGGAACGACCTCCCCGCTCGCCTCCGACCCGGTTCGCCTCCGACCGTGCTGTCCCCCGATAGGCTGCCGTCCGTGAGGCCCCCACAACGTGCACAAGGAGGGTTCCCCGTCGTCGGCATCATCGGTGGCGGTCAGCTCGCGCGCATGTGCCAGCCGCCGGCCGTCGGGCTGTCGATCACACTGTCGGTTCTCGCGGAGACCGCCGGTGGGTCCGCGGAGCTGGTGATTCCCTCCGCTGCCGTTGGAGATCTCGGCGACGTCGAAGCCGTGCGCGGCTTTGCGAGAGAGTGCGACGTCGTTACCTTCGACCACGACCATGTTCCGGCCGAGGTCCTGTCCGCGCTTCAGGCCGACGGCGTCGTCCTGCATCCCTCGCCGGCGGCCCTCGTGTTCGCCCAGGACAAGCTGGCGATGCGCCGAAGGCTCGCCGACATCGGGGTGGCATGCCCACGCTGGGCGCACGTCAGTGACTCCGCGTCATTACAGGCTTTTGGTGACGACGTGGGCTGGCCGGTTGTCGTCAAGATCCCCAGGGGCGGGTATGACGGCGAGAGGGTTCGTGTCGTCGGTTCCCCCAACGAGGTGGGCGACTGGCTCGCGGACGTGGCGCGTGACGTCGACCGCGGCAGCGGGTTGCTGACCAACGGGCTGCTGGCCGAGCAGAGGATCGACGTCGTGCGCGAGCTGGCTGTGTTGGTCGCTCGCAGCCCCTCTGGCCAGGGCGCCGCGTGGCAGATCGTGGAGACTGTCCGGACCGAGGGTGTCTGCACCCAGGTTCTTGCGCCCGCGCCAGACCTCGACCCCGGTCTTGCCGCCATGGCCACTGAAACGGGGCTGCGCATCGCCGGAGAGCTCGGCGTCACCGGTGTGATGGCGGTGGAGATATTTGAGGTGAGGGACGCGCAGACCGGCGTCCCGGCATACGTGGTGAATTCGCTGGCGATGCGGCCACACCACAGCGGTCACTGGAGCATCGACGGCGCGGTGACCAGCCAGTTCGAACAGCATCTGCGCGCGGTGCTCGATCTTCCGTTGGGAGACACCAGCCCGCTGGCCCCGTGGACGGTCACGGGCAATGTTCTGGGTGGCGACTACGGCGAGCTGTATCCGGCATATCGTCACTTGATGGCGCGTGACCCCGGGCTCAAGATTCACTTGTACGGGAAGGGCGTCCGACCCGGCCGCACGATCGGACACGTGAACGTCAGCGGCGCCGACCTCGATGACCTGAGGTCTCGTGCCAACCATGCGAGCGAATTTCTACAGGGAGTGATCACCGAATGAGCGACTTGACCGCAGTGGTGGGACTGGTGATGGGCAGCGACAGCGACTGGCCTGTCATGGAAGAAGCCGCAAAAGTGTTGGAGGAGTTCGGGATTGGCTACGAGGCCGATGTCGTCTCGGCGCACCGGATGCCCGAGGAGACGGTTGCGTATGGCCAGAGCGCTGTCGATCGTGGCTTGCGGGTCATCATCGCCGGAGCCGGGGGCGCCGCCGCCCTGCCCGGGATGCTGGCCGCGCTCACTCCGTTGCCGGTCATCGGCGTCCCAGTGCCGCTGAAGTACCTCGACGGGATGGACTCGTTGTTGTCCATCGTGCAGATGCCTGCGGGTATCCCCGTGGCGACGGTTTCGGTGGGGGGCGCACGAAACGCAGGGCTGTTGGCGGTGCGGATCCTCGCCGCGGGAGTGGATGGAGACGCGGTCGCGTTGCGCACGCGGATGGTTGCCTTCCAGAGCACGCTGCGTGATGAGGCACTTGCCAAGGGCGAGCGGCTGCGGGCCAGGCGTGGGCACCCCACCGGGTTCGGGATGCCTCGCGGTTAGGTGACCTCCGTCGCGCACTTAGGTGGCCTTGGCCGACCGTCCTCGCAGTCGACACTCACCTCAGCTTGGGGTACTCGATCATCGGGCAGGTGTCCATGACGACGTCGAGACCTGCGTCGAGTGCGCGTTGGGCTGCGTTCTGGTCGATAACCCCGAGCTGGAGCCAGACGGCTTCGATGCCCAGCCGTTCCTTGTTGGCGATCGCCTCGTCCACGACCACGCCGACCCGCAACGAGTTGACGAAGCAGTCCACCACGGCGACGACGGTGCCGTCCGGGATCTGCGTCAGGTCGCTGTAGCCGGGCTCGCCCCATACTTCCTCAGCCCGTGAGTGCACCGGAATGATCCGATGCCCCAAGGCGTCATGCATCCACCGGGCCACGCCGTATGCCGTCCGGGTGGCGTTGGAGGACAGCCCGACCACCGCCCACGTGGCGGGAGTGTTGAGAAGTCTGCGGATCACCTCAGGGTTCGGGTCAGGGTTCGGGACATCGCCTGAGATCGTGGTCGCCATGGCCGCACAGTAGCCTTGCCCTCTGGCGTTGTTCCGTTGAGTGAGGGAGAAGCTCGTGCGATTTGGCCTCTTTGTTCCCCAGGGCTGGCGGATGGATCTCGCGGGCATCGAGCCGGACCAGCACTGGGGGGTCATGGCGGGCCTGGCCGAGCGCGCCGAGATGACCCGCCTGTGGGAGTCGATCTGGGTCTACGACCACTTCCACACGGTGCCGGTCCCCTCGCAGGAGGCCACCCACGAGTCGTGGACGCTCATGGCCGCGCTGGCAGCCGTGACGAGCCGGATCCGGCTGGGTCAGATGTGCACGTCCATGGCCTACCGCAACCCCGCCTACCTCGCCAAGGTCGCTGCGACGGTCGACATCATCTCCGAGGGCCGTCTCGAGATGGGCATCGGCGCGGGGTGGTACGAGCACGAGTGGCGGGCCTATGGATATGGCTTTCCCTCCGCAGGCGATCGACTCGGTGCGCTCGAGGAAGGCGTCCAGATCTTCCGCGACATGTGGACCAAGGGATCGGCCACCCTGGACGGAAAGTACTACCAGGTCGACGGGGCGATCTGTGCTCCACGCCCACTGCAGGGGACGACCCAGCCCGGGTCCGCGCTCAACGGCATACCGATGTGGATCGCCGGTGGCGGCGAGAAGAAGACCCTGCGTATCGCCGCGCGGTACGCGGACTACACCAACTTCGTGGCCTCGGAGTTCGAGCACAAGAGCGCGATCCTTGAGGCTCACTGTGCCGACGTCGGGCGGGACTTTGGTGAGATCACCAGGTCAACCAACATTGACGTCGTCATCGGCGACACCGAGAAGGACGTCAAGGACCGCCTCGCCTGGAGGCGCGACCACTACCTCAAGGCCGGCGTGTCCGAGGAGATCGTCGACACGCAGATCGCCGGGCTGACAGGCAGCGCGGGTGTTGGCACGCATGAGCAGGTCGTCGAGAAGCTCCTCGCGCTGAAGGCACTGGGGCTCGGTTACACGATCGCCTACTTCACCGAGGCGGCCTACGACACCTCCGGGATCCACCTCTTCGAAAATAAGGTCATACCGGACCTCAAGTAGCCCTCCGCGCACTAGTGTGACGAACGTGAGCACAGACAAAGGCGACTTTCCGTTCTTCACCATCTCCGAGGACCACGAGGCGCTGCGCGAAGCGGTCCGCAACGTTGCCGAGGACAAGATCGCCCCGCACGCTGCCGAGGCGGATGAGACGGCCACGTTCCCGCAGGCCGCGTATGACGCGCTGGTCGCCTCGGACTTCCACGCGCCCCACATCGCCGAGGAGTACGACGGCGTCGGTGCCGATGCCCTCGCCACCTGCATCGTGATCGAGGAGATCGCGCGGGTGTGTGCGTCCTCGTCCCTGATCCCGGCCGTGAACAAGCTGGGCACGATGCCGTTGATCCTTGCGGCATCCGACGAGATCAAGGCGAAGTATCTGCCGCCGGTGGCCCGCGGTGAGGCGATGTTCTCCTACGGTCTTACCGAGCGTGAGGCCGGCAGCGACACTGCCGCGATGCGTTGCCGCGCCAAGGCTGACGGCGACGACTGGGTGCTGAACGGGCAGAAGGCCTGGATCACCAACGCAGGCGTGTCCGAGTACTACACGGTGCTGGCGGTGACCGATCCCGACGGCAAACGAGGGTCGAACGTGTCTGCGTTCGTTGTCGAGAAGTCCGATCCCGGGTTCACCTTTGGTGAGCTCGAGCGAAAGATGGGCATCAAGGGCTCGCCCACCCGCGAGCTGATCTTCGAAGGCTGCCGGATCCCTGGGGACCGGATGGTGGGTGCGCCCGGCGAAGGGCTGAAGATCGCGTTGAAGACGCTGGACCACACCAGGGTTACGATCGGGGCGCAGGCCGTGGGGATCGCCCAGGGCGCGCTGGACTTTGCCCTGGGCTACGTCAAGGAGCGCTCGCAGTTCGGCAAGACCATCTCGCAGTTCCAGGGCGTGCAGTTCATGTTGGCCGACATGGCCATGAAGCTGGAAGCGGCCCGTCAGATGGTCTACGTGGCGGCGGCCAAGTCGCAACGCGGCGATGCCGATCTGAGTTTCTTCGGCGCGGCGGCCAAGTGCTTCGCGTCAGATGTGGCCATGGAGGTCACGACCGATGCGGTCCAGCTCCTCGGAGGCTCTGGGTACGTCAAAGACTTCCCCGTCGAGCGGATGATGCGAGACGCCAAGATCACCCAGATTTATGAGGGTACGAACCAGATCCAGCGCATCGTGATGGCACGGGCAGTCCTGAAGCGGTAGCGCAGCGGGCGATTTCCCTTGTGCAGCAACGGGTTACGTTGATCTCCGGGTTCTAGCGAACGCGTCGGATCCATGGAGTCTCGTTAGTCGCTTTGGCACATGGTGGCGCCTGAATGCACCCCAGAGTGTCGCTTATGTGTCGGAAGAAGCAGGTGGCAGGAGGGGAGAGCCATGGCCGGTAACAAAGTGGTGGCGTGGCCGAGCGTGCTGTCGGTCTCACGCGACAAACTCCCTCAGCGCCTGGCAAATGAGTTTGAAAAGGCAACACAGCCCTGGCGGAGCCTTCCCAGCGCTGCCAATCCCGATGTCTGAAGGCCTCCTGATGCTGCGGCCGCGCGAAGGTATCAAGCGTGCCGCGACCGCCGGCGCGACTGTGACGAGGGTGCACGCGTGAGCTTGATCAGTGCCGGTGCGGGTTGAGCGGTTTCGGCGAGTTTTCGTATTTGCCGGACAGGGTGGGTGTTGGCTGTGATGATCTCGAGTGTCGGGCGGCCCGCAGGGGGTTGCGTGGGGTTCACCCCGGATGGCGGACACCTTGATAGCGGGATTCATGATCCCGCAGGCAGGATGTCTTCATGTCGGGCAAGCGCAAGCGCACGAGTTACACACCGGCCTTCCGTCGCGAGGCG
>JABBOX010000146.1 GCA_012927555.1 Phycicoccus sp. | reverse complement strand
CTCCTGGGGGCGGTTGGGCGCTTCAGCACCGCTAACCGCACTCCAGGAGGGGCCTCAGCCGCGGGACGCGGCGAGGCAGACGGAATCGTGTCGGGCAGATCTCATGACCGTCAGCGGGCAGCTTTCATGTCCGCCACCGGGCAGCTTCATGGCCGTCTCCGGGCAGTTTCTCGTGTCCGCTGTCAGCCAGGTGATCTTCTACCTCAACTCGGGACGGGAACATAGCCACAGCATCACATGGCGGCGCACGCTCATGCTGCATTGGAAGCGTCGATCGCTGAGCTCTGTGACACTGTCAGCACGTGACGTTTGATCCCGCCAAGGTCCCCGGACAGGACTCAGCCGTTTGGGGCCAACACTGCAAGGACCGCGCCCTCGAGGCCCTCGTGAAAGAAGACTGGCGAGGTGTCTATGACTGGACGAAGAGCTGGGTCGGTTGGGGCGGCGGCGCCTGGCTGCCGGACACCTGGCTCCTGTATGCCGCGTCGGCCTTGCTCCATGGCCAGCCGAGATCGGCCGTCCATTCCTTGGACCTCGGTCTGGGGACGTGGCTGGAGGGAAGGGCCGATAGGGCTGTCTTGTCGTGGTGTCGAGGCTGTGTCGTATGGACTCGACTCAATGATCCAAAGACGGCGCTGCTAGCCTTCGAACTCGCCGTCGCAGCTCCACCTCCGTGGTTGGCCGCCGAGATCGACGGAAAGATACAGCGCTGCAGCGAGGCTGCCCTGGCAAGCCGGAAACGCGTCGCCTCTGTGAAGCCAAGCCCTGACTTCACCGGCTTCAAGCACGTCGGCCATACCGTCGCGCCGCCTTCGATAGTCCGTGCCGACGGTGACGAACCGGTCGTGTGGACCGCCGTGTCCGGTTACTTCACTGCCTGAAGCAACGCACGCTCATGCCGCTGTCGTGCTCGTTCCAGACGGCAGGGAGGTCTAGACCGGAAACCCTCTCAGCTTCGATTTGCCTGATCTCTGGACATGATGAGGGGTGGAACAGGGGGCAATCGTACCGAGGGAACCGCGTCCTACACTTCGGCAATGAGCCACTGGGGTCCTGGACCCACTTCCCATGCGCGGCGGATCGCCCGCGTCGAGAACAGCGACAACGCGCGACAAGCCCCGCCGGACTGTTAATCATGTCCACCCACGATGTAGGCGTCATCCTCATCTTCACCGGAGTCATAGGTGGAGGCTTGATGTGGTTCCTGAGAAACGACGACAAGCGCATTACGCGAACTATGGACGAGGTGATTCGCGGAGGACGCTTCACCGGGAAAAGCGAGCAAGATCGTCCCCGGATGATCCGGGACGCAAGGCTCGCTTACACGCTCCTTACCGGAATGTGCGTGCTTATCGCACTCCTGGGCATCGCGATCCTGGTCGAGACTTCGGCCGGGTGACGTCGCCTACATCAGGTCGATGCTGACGTTCGTTAAGTGGGCTTCTCGGGTCACATGGCCGGCCTGCCGAGGCGAAGGACGTGCGCGGACGGCACTCGGCGAGACTCATCACCGGACGGTAGAGATCTGCGGTGGCTCCGCGGGGTCAACCCCGAGTGTCAACCAAACCGGGGGCAGACCCAACCGACATAATTCTCACCGTGTCCGATGCTCGACCCCACCACCACCAGCCGCTGAACCCGTGGCTGCTGCTTCAGCCACCGGTGTGGGTGACATACCTGTGGTGGGCCCTCCTGGTCGCGTCGGTAATCGCGAGTATGGCCGGTGACCCGGCGGCTGTCTGCACTGTCGCACAACCGTGCCAGCCCGATGCTGTCTTCCCCATGGTCGTCGCACTCGTCGGCATCGCCGCCGTCGCCTTCTGGTGGGCACCCGTCGCTGCCTTGGTCGCAGGTCTCGTTTACGCCGCCTTGAGTGTCTTGTTCGACCCGAGCATTTCGGGCCGATACGTCGCGGTCGCCGTGGGTGCCGCCTCCCTGGGCGCGCTCGCTATCCTGCGAGCCCTGCGGGCCAAGCAGGCCCAGTTCGCTGACAGAGCAGCCGAAGCCGACCTGGGGGCTCGTGCTCTCACCGTCCGTGAGACCCGACGGGTGCGCCCGCGTGGGTGGGCGGTCGCGGTCGTCCCAGCTATCGGCATCGCGGGGCTGCTCCTTGTCGCGGGCTCGCTCATCGGCTATCAGAACCAGGCCAGTGCAGAGCAGGCGCACGTGGACGGCGCCGAGCAGGTGCAGGCACACGTGGCCACGTATGCCGATGGGGACTACCGGCAGGTGTTCGTCGTGGAGAACGGACCCCGGGCGGGCGAGCGGGTGCCGATCGAGGTGACCGAGGAACTCGACCTCGGGAGCGAGCGGGTTCTCCTGTTCGACCCGCGAGACCAGTCGTGGGTGCGACTGACCAGCGAGCCGCAGGGGTACACCAACTGGTTCGGGTGGGCCACGCTCGGGGGCTTCGCTGCCGCATGGTCCGCCGGGCACCTTCTCTCCAGAACCAGGGCTGCTCGCCAGGACGATCCACCGGTCATCCACCGTGTTCGGGCCATGGGTGACGGCAGGGCCGAACTCACTCTGGCGGGCAGCACTCAGCCGATCGCGACCGTGTGGCTTGGGACCGGAGGCCCCTCCCCCCTTGCAGGAGGCGGCAGCGTGCCCGCACTCGTCGCCGGCCCGGTAGCCGACGGCAGCTGGGTGAGCATCACGACGAAGGCCGGTCCGCTGCCGGTCGTGGGGCCCTTGCGTGCCACGCACCGATGGCGCGAGCTGGGCGTCGGAACGGACGCGGTCAGCCCTCGCGTAGCGGCTACCCTCGACCGGATCCGCGGCGCCGGTGCTGCCCTCCGACGGATCTTCTTCGTGGCATTCGGCTGCTTTCTCCTGTGGTTCTCCCTCGGGCAGATCGGCCCGACGTGGAACGCCGCGCACGGGCTAGGGGCCCCAGGCAGCTTCACGGTCATGACTGAAGACTGCAGCGGTAAGGGTCCATGCCACCACTACGGAAACTTCGTCAGCAACGACGGCCGACACTCCTTCAGCGACGTCGAGATCGTGGGCGACTCCGCAGACGTCGGCTCGTCCATCCCGGCCTTGTACGAAGGCAAGGGCGAAACCCCTGACTCAGTCTTCGCCCCGGGGTGGAAAGGGTTCACCGAGAACGGCTTCTACGTCGCCATCGGACTTGGCCTCGTCCTCGAACCACTCGGACGCTCGCTGGGAGCTTTCCTGCTGCGCCGACGGCCCCCGAGCGGTCGACACTCCCAAGGCGGCTGGTGACGTCACGGTGGGCAACCACCCGATCCGCAAGACGGGCGGCGCTTTTGCGGACGATCCCTAGCCCGGTCGAGCCACACCTCGCCTGCCAATGGCAAGCCCAACTGCCCGTCCTGAGGAATGGCCTTACGGCTAGAACGTCTCGGACATCAACTCACTCATCAAATGCCGCGATCCGCGCGGTCTTGCCGAGTGTGCAATTCCTCGCGCTTTGTGGGAGGTGCCTCGCGCTGCGCACCCGAAGGGCTGGCCGTGTTGGAGACGGGCGTTACTGCATGCTCCGGGAAAGCAACCTGACGAGTTCAGATCCGGGCCCGCGCCTTCAGCCATTGAGCCATGGCGGGGTCTGCAATCTCGCCTTGGATGTGAGGTGCCAGCACCGGCACGGGGTGCAGAAGTAGGTACCCCTCGGGCCGGTGAGGCCGCGAGTGACACGACTGCGGGCTATGGCTCGCATCGCGACCAGAGCGATCCAACGGCTGGCGTAGGGGATCTTCGAGCATTCCGACATGTCGATTGTCCTCGACTTGTCGCAACTCGGCGGGCTCATATCCGGCCCGGTGCGCGGTTCACGCCTGATAGCGATCAGCCGCGAAGGAACCTGAAGGCTCCACTTACCGACAACGGTAGCCGAACACGCAACCTCGTGGCCGCGATCCGCGCGGTCTTGCCGATGAGCGGTTGTTCGATTCAAGTGATGCAGAGCCCCACCGTGGGGTGCAGGAACAGGCCGGCGGCGAGACCGACGAGCAGGTCAAGTGCGGGAGTCTCGGTGAGGTCTCCGTCGGTTGTGGGGACTACTTCGTGTTGGGCGCAGACGTGGTGGGCTCAGTGGTCGGGACGGGTTTCTTCGCGTGGCTGCCGACTGCACGGGCTTGGCCGCTCGCGGGGACAGCGCCGGCTCGCCCGATCCACTTCACCGGGCCACCCCCTCCGGCACCTCAGCTGCGGTCCGCTTGGCTATGCGCCACCCGTGGTAGTTATCGGGACTACCGCCCCGCACGAGCTCCAGCTGCCACTGCCACGTTGGATCGTTGTTAGTAGATCCGTCGTTATTGAAGTACTTGATGTATCCCACCGCCTGGACGCTCGCCGTGTTGTCCTGGACCGTGACGTTCTGCCACGACGTCACCACAAAGACTGCCCTGGTGTAGCCCACGCTCGTGGTGTCGCCGTCGAAGGTCAACATCCCCTTCTCGTCCGTGCTGAGCTCGTCCGCGACACCATCGGCGGCCCAAACCCCGGCAAGCTCCGCGGCCCGCTTCGCCTTGCCAACCGCGCCAACGATGTACTCGTGCCTGGCTGCCATGTCTTGAGGCATCGCGCCCACGGAGTAGTAGTCGCCGAACAGGGCCACCGCGACGTCCTTGACCTGAGCCACCTGCTCAGCAGACCCGACGTCCGAAGCCCACGGTGAGAACGTCGAGTGAGACCGACTGTTGATCTGCAAAGTATCGATCGTCGTGACCGAGGTGATCGCGTTGCGCTTCGCCTCAGGCATGTTGGCGTCGTTGCTTGCGGCGTTGACAGCGACGACCGTGATGCCGGCGAAGGCTCCGAGCAGCAGCACAACGATGTAAACCCGGCGGTTCTTCAACTCCCCCATGCGCTTCCCCTGCCTTCACGACCCTAGGTGAAACTAAGCCAACCTCATGGTGGCGCGTGCGAGGGCATCTGACAATCCGGTCCGGTGGTCCGGCAGCGAGGAGCCGCTCAGGGTTGGGCAGTGTCGGGCGAACGGTGTTCCTGGCGTTAGCCTCGATCGTTCACGGGTTGTGGCCTGACACGGGCTCGGGATGCACCAAAGTGGCTGTCCTGCAAGGGGATCCCATTGCGAACACCTGGCCGCGGGCGCGGTCCTACGTGACGACCGCGCGAAATGCGGCTGCTGTCCCCGCGAGTGAATGACGCTGGGAACAACTACACCGACCAGGTTCATGGCAGCTCACGCCGTCAGGCCCAGAACGCATCGACCTCGGCTTGCTTGGCGTGGGTGGCCCAGACTTCCTGTACTCGACCCCGGACCACAAGGACTACCTCGCCGCTGGTCGAGTCCAGCGTCTGAGCGTCACGCCGTTGTGCTGACCCGTTGCACGATGGACGGCGACGACATACTTCTCGCCCACGGCGATATCCACGAGCTCCGCGCGGAGCGTGCCCCGCGACAACGGCCCCAAGAGCAAGAGGAACTCATCTCGGATCTCTGGCCAGCCCACCAGGTTTCCGGAGTAGATGTTGCCCCCCAAC
>JABBOX010000132.1 GCA_012927555.1 Phycicoccus sp. | reverse complement strand
GATGAGGGTGGATGACTCGCGCGGGAACGTACCAGTGATCGGCCTCTCATCCGACGGGGCAGACTTTATGAGGACCCGAGCCTGGCAAGGATGAGCTCGCGGATCTTGGCCGCGTCGGCCTGACCCTTCATCTCCTTCATGACCTGCCCGATCAACGCGCCGGCGGCCTGCAGCTTGCCGTCACGCACCTTGTCGGCGACCTCAGGGTTGGCTGCGATGACCGCGTCAACCGCGATCGACAGCGCACCGTCGTCGCTGACCAGCATCAGCCCGCGCGCGTCGGCAACCGCCAGGGGTGAGCCTTCACCGGCGAGGACGGCGTCAAGGACCTGGCGGGCCATCGAGTCGTTGAGCCGGCCAGACACCACCATGGTGTCCAGCTCGGCGACGTCGTCGGGCGTGACACCGAAGTCAGCCAGATCGCGGCCCTCGGCACTGGCCCGTCGGGCCAGCTCGCCCAGCCACCACTTACGCGCGCCGGCAGGCGTTGCACCGGCGGCGACGGACTCTTCGATCAGGATGACCGCGCCGGCGTTCATGACGTCGCGCATCTCCATATCGCTGTAGCCCCAGTCGTTCTGGAGCCTGCGTCGACGCTCGTCCGGGGGCTCGGGCATCGTGGCGCGGAGCTCTTCGACGCGCTCACGGGTCGGCGCAACGGGCACCAGATCGGGCTCGGGGAAGTATCGGTAGTCATCAGCATCAGACTTCACCCGACCCGACGTGGTGACGCCGGTGTCCTCGTGCCAGTGCCTGGTCTCCTGAAGGATCGAGGCGCCACTGTTGAGCACTGCGGCGTGACGGGTCATCTCGTAACGCACCGCCCGCTCGACCGACCGCAGCGAGTTGACGTTCTTGGTCTCGGTCCGGGTGCCCAGCGGGACGTCATTCTGCGTGAGGGGATCCTCCGTCTTGGCGCGAAGTGAGACGTTGGCATCGCAACGCAACGATCCCTGCTCCATACGGACGTCACTGACCTTGAGCGCCTTGAGCAGATCGCGTAGCGCCGCGACGTAGGCCTTGGCCACCTCAGGCGCCCGATCCCCTGCGCCCACAAGGGGTTTGGTCACGATCTCGACGAGCGGAATACCGGCCCGGTTGTAGTCGACCAGGCTGTGGTCCGCGCCGTGGATGCGTCCGGTGGCACCGCCGATGTGCAGCGACTTGCCCGTGTCCTCCTCCATGTGGGCGCGTTCGATGTCCACGCGGAAGGTCGACCCGTCAGCCAGCTCCACGTCGAGGTAGCCCTCGAAGGCGATCGGCTCGTCGTACTGCGAGGTCTGGAAGTTCTTGGGCATGTCCGGGTAGAAGTAGTTCTTGCGGGCGAACCTGCACCACGTGGCGATCTCACAGTTGAGCGCCAGACCGATGCGGATTGCCGAGTCGACCGCAGCGGCGTTGACGACCGGCAGCGCGCCGGGCAGGCCCAGACACACCGGACAGACCTGCGTGTTCGGTTCGGCACCGAAGCCGGTCGCACATCCACAGAACATCTTGGTCGCAGTGTTGAGCTCGACGTGAACCTCGAGGCCCATCACCGGGTCATACGTCCTGATGACCTCGGCATAGTCGACAACGGGCTCTGCCCCATTGGCTCCGGTGGCGGTGCTCATGAGCGGGCCTCCCGGCCGTTGGCGGTGGTCAACAGCTCGGGGGCCTTCGCGAGCAAGGGTCCACCCCAGCGCGCGACAAGTGCTGCTTCGAGGGCGGCCCCGACGCCATACAGCCGCTCATCCTTGGTCGCGGGGGCCAGGATCTGTATGCCGACCGGCAGTCCATCCTCGTCGGCCAGACCACTCGGCAGGGACATCCCGGGGATACCTGCCAGGTTGGCTGGGATCGTCGCGATGTCGTTGAGATACATGGCTAGCGGGTCGTGGATCTTCTCGCCGATCTTGAACGCGGTGGTCGGCGTCGTGGGCGATACGAGCACGTCGGCCTTCTCGAAGGCTGCCGAGAAGTCGCGCTGGATGAGTGTGCGGACCTTCTGCGCCGAGCCGTAGTAGGCGTCGTAGTAGCCGCTGGACAGCGCATAGGTGCCCAGGATGATGCGGCGCTTGACCTCGTCGCCAAAACCGGCGTCGCGCGAGGCAGCCATCACCTGCTCGGCGCTGGGGTCGTCCACCCCTTCGGGCAGGACGCGCAGGCCGTATCGCATGGCGTCGAACCTGGCCAGGTTCGAGGACGCCTCAGCGGGCAGGATCAGGTAATAGGTGGCCAGCGCGTACTCGAAGCTCGGGCAGGACACCTCGACGACCTCGGCGCCCGCATCGACGAGCAGCTGCACGGACTCCTCGAACCGGGCGCGGACGCCCTGCTGGTAGCCCTCGCCACCCAGCTCCTTGACCACGCCGATCCGCATGCCCTTGACGTCGGCCCGACGCGCGGCCTCCACGACGGGCGGCACCGGGGCGTCGATGGAGGTGGAGTCCATCGGGTCGTAGCCGCCGATGACCGAGTGCAGCAAAGCGGCGTCGAGCACCGTGCGCGACACCGGGCCTGCCTGGTCAAGGCTGCTGGCCAGAGCGATCAAGCCGTAGCGCGAGACGCCGCCATAGGTCGGCTTGCACCCGACCGTGCCGGTCACAGCGGCTGGCTGACGGATCGACCCACCGGTGTCGGTCCCGATCGCGAGGGGCGCCTGATAGGACGCGACGGCAGCCGACGAACCGCCGCCGGACCCCCCAGGGATGCGCTCGAGGTCCCACGGGTTGTGCGACGGGCCGTACGCCGAGTGCTCGGTCGAGGAACCCATCGCAAACTCGTCCATGTTGGTCTTGCCCAGGATCGGCATACCGGCGTCCTTGAGCTTCGCCACGATCGTGGCGTCATAGGGCGGGATCCAGCCTTCCAGGATCCGGGAGCCGGCCGTGGTGGGCAGCCCCTTGGTGGTGGCGATGTCCTTCACCGCGATCGGCACCCCGGCCAGGATGTGAAGATCCTCGCCAGCGGCCCGACGGCGGTCGATGTCGCGAGCCGTGGCAAGTGCGCCTTCGGCATCGACGTGCAGGAACGCGTGGACCGAGCCATCAACGGCGGCGATGCGGTCCAGATGGGCTTGGGTGGCCTCGACCGCGCTGATCTCCTTGCGGTACAGGCGATCCGCTAGCTCGGCGGCGCTGGCGCGGGTGATGTCGGAAGTCACAATGGAACCTTTGCTCGGAGGACTCGAGTTGCTTGAAGTGCCTGAAATGCTCGAAGAACGGCGTGGGTTGCGGGGACTGTCGGGCGGGTCAGTCCTCGTCCAGGATCCGCGGGACGGAGAATCGTTGCTGCTCGGAGGCGGGTGCGCCCGATAGCGCCTCATCGGCGGTCAGGCTGGGCCGCACGACGTCGGGCCGCGTCACGTTGGCCAGCGGCAGCGGGTGCGACGTCGGTGGGACGTCGTCGGTGGCCGCCTCGTTCACACGCGCGACGGACTCAAGGATGATGGCGAGCTCGCCGGCCATCTTGTCCAGCTCGGCATCGCTGAGATCGATGCGCGCGAGCATGGCGAGATGGGCGACATCGTCGCGGGAGATTGCGGACATGCCCTGAAGTCTAGTCGGCACTCACGCGCTGTCTCGGTCTGTATGCCGCGTGCTCACCAGACGCCCAGCACGTGGCCTCACCACCCCGTTCACTGAGCAGCCAGGTCACCACCAGCGGGATCTGGGATGCGGGTAGTCGTCAGAGCGGCCCTGGAACGACAGAATCTTGGGGTTCTGCACGACGCCAGCCCGGATCTCGATCGCCATCCGAATGGACTGATCGTCATCCCAGGCCGCGGGGCCATCCATCACCGTGCGTAGGTAGGGGATCAGAGCCTCGCTGATGCCCCAGGTCGCGCTGTTCCACAGATAGGTCGGGCTGTGATCAACGCCGTAGTACGAGACGCCGTCACCCACCGTCAGCATCGGCGCCTCGAAGGTCGTGGGCAGGGCCCACTCGAAACCCATGCCGGCGTCGCAGGACACATCGACGATCAGGCTGCCGGAAGCGAACTGCTCCAGCTCGGAATTCGTGACGAACATGAGCGGATCGTCGGTGTCCTGCAGCACGCAGTTGACCACGATGTCGTGGCCGGCCAGGAACGTGGCCGTAGGCACCTGGCCCGTGGCTATCTGGACGGTCGTTCGACTGGGGTCCGCCTCGGTCCGGTCGAGATGCTCGAGCACGATGGTGGGGACCGGCGAGGCAACCGCCGTGACGTTGCGCATGGTGAGCACGGTGACGTCGTGGACACCGAACGCGTTCAGCGCCGTGATGGCACCTCGTGCCGCGTTCCCGAAGCCGATGACAACAGCAGTGAGAGGTCGGCCATAGTGACCTGATGAACCGATGAGTGTCATGGCGTGCAGCACCGAACAGTAGCCTGCGAGCTCGTTGTTCATATGGAACACATGGACGACGAAATCGCCGGACGGCGTCCAGTGATTCATCGCCTCCCACGCGATGAGCGTCAACCGCCGGTCGATGCAGATCTGGGTCAGCTGGGGGTCCTGGACGGCATGCGGCCAACCCCACAACACCTGCCCGTCGCGAAGGCTGGCGACATCGTCCAGGGTGGGTTTGGGCAACAGCACCACGTCACAGGTGCCGATGATCTCCTCGCGTGGACGAATGGCCGCGACCTGACCAGCGAGATGCTCGTCCGAGAAGCCGAAGTGTTCGCCGTACCCGCTCTCGAGGACGATCCGCGCCCGCAGGTCGGCGTCAATCCGGTCGAAGTGCTGCGGGTGGATCGGCAGCCTGAACTCGTTCTCCTTGCTCGAGCTGGCAAGCACGCCGAGGCTGAGCTGATCCATGGGTCTCCTGTCGGTTGACGCGGCCCCCACCTGCCTGACCGCCATACGCCACGCGGAATTCTCCGCAGCCTAGATCATCACGCCCCCATGCGCCTCCGGGCCGAACTCGCCCTCGCCAGAACGGAGCTCAGGCGTCAGGACTGCCTGACTCGAGCAGGTTGCGGAAGCCGGCCTCGTCCAGGATCGTCAGACCGAGCTCCCGCGCCTTGTCCGCCTTGGATCCAGCGTTCTCCCCGATGACCACGTAGTCGGTCTTCTTCGACACGGTTCCGGCTGCCTTCCCACCGCGGGACAGGATGGCTTCCTTGGCCTCGTCACGAGAGAACCCCTCCAGCGAGCCCGTGACGACGACCGTCAGCCCGGCCAGGGTCTTGGGGGTCGACTCATCGACCGCGTCGGCCGTCCGCACCCCTGCGGCGGTCCACTTGTCGAGGATGGCCATGTGCCAGTCCACGCCGAACCACTCTTGGACCGACTCGGCGATCACCGGTCCGACGCCCTCGACACCTGAGAGCTCGTCGAGAGACGCAGCGCGGATCGCCTCCATCGAGCCGAAGTGCCCGGCCAGCGCGCGGGCAGCCGTGGGGCCGACGTGGCGGATCGAGAGGGCCACGAGGACCCGCCACAGCGGCTGTTGCTTGGCAACCGCCAGGTTGGCGATCAGCTTGGCCCCGTTGGCGGACAGCACCCGACCGTCGACGAC
>JABBOX010000031.1 GCA_012927555.1 Phycicoccus sp. | reverse complement strand
GGTGCAGAAGCCGTTGAACGTGGCACTGGCGGTCTCACTGGTCTGCTGCTGTGGAGTCGAACAGATGACCTCACCGCTGACAGCGTCTTGGCCCGAGGTGACGATGGTGACGTTGGACGTGAACCAGCCGTGGGCGCCCAGCGTGCCGCTCGGCGACAGGGACGCTGAAGGGCCGGTCTTGTCGAGCTTCACGGTCAGGGAGGCAGAGACGGTGCTCAGACCAGCGGCGTTGACGCAGGTGCCATTGAAGGAGAGACCTGCCGTTTCGTCGGTCTGGAATTGGTCTCCATCGCAGGTGACCGCGCCGCCCATCGAGTCGTCGCCCGTCGTGTGGACGGTGACGTTGCTCGTGTACCAGCCGTTGGCGCCCGAGGTGCCTACCGACACGAACTCGGTGGCCGTCGGCCCAGTCGTGTCGATCATGATCGTCACCGGTACGGCGTTGGTCTTCATGCCGGCGCCGTTGGTGCAGGAACCAGTCACGGTGGTGCCTGCGGTCTCGTCCGCCAACACCTGGTCAGTCGTGCAGGTCACACCGCTGGTGACGTCTGCGCCAACGGTGCTCACGGTCACGGCCGTTGTGTACCAACCTCCGGATCCGGGGGTACCAGACACGTGCAGCTCCGCGGTCGGCGGCGTGGAGTCCCGCTTGATGTTGACCGGGACGGCGGACTGGGTCCTGCCGGCGTTGTTCGTGCAGTCGGCGGAGAACAGGTGCCCGGTTGTATCGGTCGTCTGGGACTGGGCGGGATCACACGTCGTGGGGTCGCTGACGTTGTCACTGCCCGACGCGGTCAGGGTCACGTCGTTGATGTACCAGCCATCGGCACCGAGGGTGCCTGCAGTAACCGCCAGAGCGGCGCTCGGATCGGTCTTGTCCAGCTTGACGGTCAAAGCCGAGGCGTTGGTGGACAGTCCGGCGGCGTTGGTGCAAGAGCCGTTGACCGGCGTGCCCCACGTGTCGGTCGTCAGTGTCTGGGGGTCACTACAGGTTGTCGGTCCGCTGATGGCGTCAGTGCCCGAGGCGCTCACTGCCACGTCGCTGGTGTACCAACCCGCGCTCCCGATGGTGCCGCTGGTCACGGCGAGGGCAGCTGAGGGCCCGGTCTTGTCAAGCTTCACCGAGACGGAGTTCGTGGGCGTCGGCAGGCCGGCCGCGTTGGTGCAGGTCGCGTTGAAGGTCGCTCCGGTGGTCTCGGTGGTCTGGGCCTGGTCCGCGGTGCAGGTGACGCCACTGCTGAGCGCATCCTGGCCGGACGCGTGGAGGGTCACATTCGAGGTGTACCAACCGTTCTGGCCGAGCGTGCCGCTCGGCGACAGCACGGCGCTGGGACCCGACTTGTCGATCTTGAACGCCACAGAGTCGCTGGCCGAACCACCCACGCTGTGCGCCTGGCAGCTTGACGTCGCGCCGGCGGTCTCGTTCACGAAGTTCTGTATGCCGCAACCGGCGTCGATCACCACGGCGGACTGCGCGTCGGTAACGCTCCAGGTCACGTTGACGTCACTGGTGTACCAGTTGTTCAAACCGAGCGTCCCGGTGACGACCTTTGTGATCACCGGCGGAGTCGTGTCCCCTGCGGGTGCCGAGACCGTGAGGTTCACCTGGGCCAGCGCAGCCACACCGACGGTCTTGGCATCAGTGTCGCTTGATGACCAACGAACCTTGTACGTGTAGCTGCCCGGAGTCGTCGGAGCGCCCACTGATACGTTCGCGCGCCCAGTTGATGTTGCGGTGGAGGTGCCGCAGGCCGTGCCGTCCGCCGGCCAGCCTGTCGGACGCGCGATCGTCACGGTGCTTGAAGATAGATTCCCGCCCGACGGGAGAGTGGAGCCGCCTGCGTCATAGGTAAGGACGACGCTGCCATTAATGTGGTTCGCGGTGGTTGCACACACGATATAGAGGTCGATTGGCACCGTCTGAACCTGTCCAGGGGTCGCTGTTAGGTTGATCGACGACTGCGTGCCGGTTGTCAAGACGTCCGAGTCGACGTTCACGTCGTCGGCCAACACCGGCATGCCGGTTGCCACGAGGAAGGTCACAGATGCCGC
The DNA here is from genome assembly GCA_012927555.1 of Phycicoccus sp. Classification (GTDB taxonomy): domain Bacteria; phylum Actinomycetota; class Actinomycetes; order Actinomycetales; family Dermatophilaceae; genus UBA4719. The sequence continues at coordinate 3,499 of JABBOX010000031.1, read as the reverse complement.
AACCACTGCGGGCCACCGTCGGACTCGAAGCATCCCCGGAAGGAGCCTTGAGTAGCCACTTCGATCGGACTGCGAAGGCACGTTTCCCAAACCGGCAAGAAGGCTCATTGCCCTACCCCTGTCCTACGCCGAGGCAATCCAGTCGGACCGCCATACGTGAAAAAGCGTAAGTGCGCAGGTAAAGACTTGGTAAGGACTTGGTCAAGTATTTCGTCATCGAGGGGGGCGAGTCTGACCGTTTAGGGGACGATCCCGCAGGCCGAACGGACGATGACGATCTAGGACAATGCGCTCTCCGCACGCATAACGGCGTATGGCGGTTTACCAAGCAGGAGGGTCGTCATGCGAACCTACTTCGTAATCGTGACCCGGACAGAAACGCCGTTTGAGGAGTCTGGGCCGACCGTGACCACGGCCTCCCCAGGATCGATCCTCAGGGTCATAGTGCGGTCGAAGTAGGAGAGCTGCGCAGGTGTGATCGTGAACGTTGCCGTGCCAGTGGCCCCCGGATCCAAGTCGAGGCTCGACCAGTCGGCGAGCTCGAGAAGAGGCCGGGTCACGTCGGCTACCAGATCGCGGAGATAGAGCTGTACGACTTCGCGGCCCGGTCGGGTTCCCGAGTTGGTGACGTCGACGCTCACCTCGATGGATCCGCCGAGCAACGACAACTCGTGTGAGGACAGGCGAATCGGACCATAGCTGAACGATGTGTAGGTCAGTCCCCACCCGAACGGGAAGCGTGGCAGGACCAACGCGTCGAGGTACCGACCGATCACGGGGTCGTCGACCGCGGCGATGGGTCGGCCGGTGGGTCGGGCGTGGGTGCTGGTGGGGAGATGGCCAATGCCGCGGGGGAACGTCATCGGCAGACGCCCGGCCGGCGAACGGTCGCCGAAGAGCGTTTCGATCAAAGCCGGTCCGGCCTCCACCCCCGGGGGCCAGGCGATCAGGACGGCGTCGGCGAGGTCCAGGACCTCGCCAAGGTCCAGGGGTCTGCCGGTGAAGACGACAACGACAAGCGGCTTGCCCATGGCGGCGATCGCACGCAGAACCTCGAGCTGACCGGCGGGCAGGCCGATGTCGGTGACGGAGTTGGCCTCGCCCGATCGCGAAGGGTGTTCGCCGACGAGGGCGACGGTGACGTCAGCCTGGCGGACCAGGTGCAAAGTCCTGTCGCTGAAGCGCCCGTCGTCGACAATCGCGTTGTCCTGCAACCGATCCCGTATGGCGGTCGCTGGGCTGGCGACGTCCTCGCCCCGACCGTCGAGAGTCCAGGTGCCGAAGAGCACCTCCCTTTCGTCCACGAACGGACCCGTCAGCAGGACGCGGCCCGGGTTCGTCGGCGCCAGGGGCAACGTGCCGTTGTTGCTGAGCAGAACAAAGGACGCGGCGGCCGCCTCGCGCGCCAAGGCTCGGGCCTCGGGCCCAAGGACCGGCTCTGACGTCGTTGCTCCTACGTATGGCCGCTCGAACAGCCCCTGCCGAATCTTGAGGCGGATGATGCGGCGTGCGGCATCATCGACCAGCTCCAGCGGCACCCGACCAGATTCGACGAGCTCGACGAGGTGCGCGGCGTAAGCGCCGGTGACCATGTCGATGTCCACGCCAGCCGTGATCGCCTGGGCGGCGGCGTCCCGCAGATCGGTGGCAACACCCTGGTTCACGAGCTGGCCGATGCCGTCCCAGTCGGCAACAACGACACCGTCGAAGCCCCATTCGCCTTTGAGCACGTCGCGGAGCAGGTGACGGTGGGCATGCATGGGCACGCCATCGACATCGGTGAACGCCGCCATCACGGTGGCGCAGCCTGCCTCGACAGCGTCTCGGAACGGCCGCAGATGAAGGTTGCGCAGCGTGTTCTCTCCGACCTGGACGGTCTCGTAGTCCCGGCCGCCGGCGACGAGCCCATAGCCGACGAAGTGCTTGGCGCAGCCCGAGATCGAGCCGGCACCGCGACTGTCCCCCTCACCGCGACTGTCCCCCTCGCCCGAACCAAGATCGTCACCCTGGAACCCGCACACCATCGCCGCGCCGAGTCGACCGGTGAGCACCGGCGCCTCCCCCAGGGATTCGGCGACCCGGCCCCATCGGGGCTCCTCGGAGATGTCCAGCATCGGCGCGAACGTCCAGGCGACTCCGTCAAGACTCGCCTCGGCCGCAGCGAGGCGCGCGGTCCGTAATACGAGGTCCTCGTCCCATGCGGCAGCAAGACCGAGCGGTATCGGGAAGACTGTCCGATGCCCGTGGATGACGTCCCGCGCGAACAGCAGGGGGATGCCGAGGCGTGACTGCTCGACGGCGATCCGCTGCACCGCATCGATGGTGGAGACCCGAATGCCGGTGTCGCGTTCATTGCCAGCAGTGGCCCCGCTGGCCAAGAGACTCGACCCGATCCCGCCGCCCCGGATGAGCTCCGCATCGGCGATGGGATCGACGTTGGCGCTCTGGTGGGTCTGCCCGACCTTCTCGACAAGGGTCATCTCAGCCAACAGTGCTTCGACGCGCTCCTCCACCGGGAGGTCGGTCCGCAACCACACTCGATCCGCACTGCCGTGTGGGTCGGGGCCGCCGTTGGGGCCGGTGTCGCACGGTGGTGTGGTCACGTCAGGACACCTGGATCTCGAGGAGGTTGCGCTCGGAAGCGTTCATCGCCGACCTGACCTGCACCATGTCGATGGCGACGCCAGCGGCGCGGTAGGGATTCGACAGGGGACTCGACTGCAGCGCAACGCCATTCAGCACCACGGAGTCCGGTCCGACGCCGCGATCACCCACCCGGAAGGTCAGATCGAGTGGTATGCCGTCAACCGGCACCGTCGCTTGCAGCCCGTCCAACGCAGGCGCGAGCACCGGATCGATCTCGAGGACTTCGCCACGACGGCGCACACCGAGCAGACACTCGACGACGAGTCGCAGGAAGATTCCCGGGCCCGAGGAGTAGACCCTCCAGCCTCCCTCGAGCGGCGCCGTGCCAGCCATGACTTCACCGTAATGCTCGGCAGCCTCGTACCGGTCGGCGAAGGTCGCGTCCGACGATGAGTAGTAACAAGTCGACTGACGTGGCCGCGCGTTCGGCACCCGCTCAGTCACACCGATGGGGTTTACCAGCGCCAAGGCCTCCAGCAATCGCTCGGCGTCACCGTGGCGAGCCAGGGCCTCGGCATAGCGGAGGTGGGCGTGCGTGTACATGATCCCGATCTCACGACCGAAGAAGGTGCTCGCCTCGGCTCGCTGGAAGACCTCCATCGGGCCGCCGTGATAGCGGGCCGGACGGTCGAAGAGTCGAGCCCCGTCCGGTCCAAGCAGGTGTTCGTCGATGACGTCCAGGTGCTCGCGTGCCTCACTGGGTGAGAGCAGGTCGCCGGAGATCGCGTGGATGATCTGCAGGAGTCCGTACTTCAGGCCCGTCCGCTCATCAGACGGGTGGACGAGGTGCTCGATCGACCCGTCGTCACCGAACAGTCCGTATCCGGCCAGGACCCCGTCGCGCATGAGCAAC
>JABBOX010000198.1 GCA_012927555.1 Phycicoccus sp. | reverse complement strand
AGTCGGTCGCGGTCACGACCGCCCAGAACGACAAGGTGACCACCCCGAAGATGTTGGACGCGGCGGACAGCCCAGCCACCAGCCCACCCGACTCCGCAAGCGAAACCGCGCTCGGGAACGAGACCCCCGGGCCGCCGGCTGGCGGCGCGGTACCCCTGGACGCGGCAGTGAACATCACGGTGTTGATCATGATGGCGAACAGCCCCATCAGGCCGAACCAGCCGGCGAGCAGGCGGGGGCGGCGCAGACGTACCAGCTCGCTTCGGGTGGCCGCGAGCATCACGCCACCTCCCCAACCGTCGCGGCGCGTCCGCTGGCCAGCTCGCCGTCGGATCGTCCCGTCATGGCCAGGAAGATGTCCTCGAGGCTGTCCTGCACGACGACCAGCCGGCTCAGCGTCACCCCGACGGCGGCGGCGGCCCTGTTCAGGTCGGCTGCTGCGCTCGCGTCGGTAGCCACCCGCAAGGCTCCGTCGCCCGCTGTCACGACCCAGCCAGCCACAGTGAGAGCCTCCAGCAACCGTTCGTTGTCGGCGGGGTGTTCAGCGCGAACGTCGATGTGCTCACGGGTTCGGGCCATCAGCTCATCCATCGGCCCGGAGAAGATCAAGTCACCAAACCTGATGACCATCACGTAGTCGCAGGCTGCCTCGATTTCCGAGAGCAAGTGGGACGACACGATCACGGTGCGTCCGGCCTGCCCCAGGCTGCGCAGGAGAGCGCGGATCTCCACGATGCCAGCAGGGTCGAGCCCGTTGGTCGGCTCGTCCAGGATGAGCAGCTGCGGGTCGGGCAGCAGCGCGGCGGCGATCCCCAATCGCTGTTTCATACCCAGCGAGAAGTTCTTCACGGGCTCCTTGTCCCGCCCGACCAGCCCCACTTGGGCGAGAACATCATCAACTCGATCCGACCCCAGACCCCGCAATCGGGCAAGTGACACAAGGTTGGCTCGAGCCGACAGCCCCGGGACGAATGCCGGCCCCTCCACCAGAGCCCCCACCCTGGACACGTACCTGGCCGGTGAGCTGATGGGTTCACCGAACACAGTGGCGGTGCCCTGTGTAGGCCGCACCAAGCCCAGCAGCATCCGGATCAAGGTCGACTTGCCTGACCCATTCGGTCCGACCAGGCCGATCACCCCGGCGTCCGGCAGTTCAACGCTGAGCTGGTTCACCGCGGTGATTCGCCCGAACCGACGGGTCAGACCAGCGGTGACGACGACTGACATGGGATCTCCTTGTAGTGATGTGAGCGCTCACTCACATAATCCGCTGGTGACGACCCTCTCGTCAAGTCCGGGGACGGCCGCCATCGTCTTTGTGGGCGCTGTGATGCCTACCCCACGGTGGGCGATAGGCGGTGATATGACGCCCACCCGACATGGCTAGAGGAGTCATCCGCGGGTCGTGGGCCAGCGGCGTGTCAGTGCCAAGCCGTTTGGGTCGTTGGCGGTCTCGGTGACAGGTGCTTGACTGTCTCGGGTGAGCGCCCTCGGCGAGAGACCAACGGGATGGGTCGACCTCTTGTGGCTCCCGCTTGGCGCGGGCGGCCACGTCGTGCGCTGGAACGGACGCATCTACGAGTGGCTCTCAGCGCGGCACGAACACCGGGCCGCCTTGGATCTGTATCACGCCGGTCTCATGGTGCACTTTGGCGACGTCACCTACGCGGTCGAGATGGGCCCTGTGTGGAACGTCTCTGCGAACGACCGCGGTGTCGTCTGTGAAGGGCCAGTTGGGGCGAAATGGCTCGGCCGTTTCCGCATCTTCCGCTACGAAGTGCGGTGCTGGGCCGGCGGCCACATCCCGGACATCGCCGAAGCTGTTGACGGCCCGGTGCGCACCACTGACGACCCGGAGATTGTCGAAGGCGTGCTGAAGATGCTGCGCGGGGTACCGTCACTGACCTGGGGCCGAGACGAGCTACGAACTGGGGAGATGTGGAACTCCAACTCCTTGGTTGCGTGGGTGCTCGCGCGCACGGGCCACGACATGGAGGATTTCGGACCGCCGCCCGGAGGGCGCGCACCGGGATGGGACGCGGGCCTAGTGCTCGCAGACCGTCAGCTCACGGGCTTGGACTAGTCAACGGGTAGCCAAGAAGCATCCGACACCAAGGCGGAACGCCTCACGTGTGGACGCTCGTCCCGACATACGGTCCGCAGGCGGCGAAAAGACGCAGGTCGTCCGCGACTGCGCGGATCGCGGCCACATGAGCGGTTGGGTCCCGGTGCCGGTATTGAGGGCGGTGTTGGTGCCGGTGGCGCGGAGGCCGGGCCAGGACATCCCGCAGCACCGCAGAGCTGATCGGCTTGTCTCGCGGACTGAGAAACGGCGTCCACTACTTGACGCACGCCGTTCACCTGCGGTTGCATCACTGCCACCATCCAGAGCGACCGAGAGACCTGGCTCGTTGACGTCGCAGCAACCACCCCACCGTGGGCCGGTGCTAATGCCAGGACCGATGAGGACCCGATGAAACTCGTGCACCCGCAGGAAGTCCGACGAACTCGTGAGCGGCTGATCCGCCGCCGCCACATAGACCTGGGCCGTTACCGCAGCGCCCTGTGTCGGCTCCCATAACGCCACATCGCCCCCAGCAATTCCGGCCACCGGAAGCCCCCGGGTCGACACAAGTGCGTGACCGAGGTGCCTGTGCACGTCACCGCCGTCGTCCCGATCTGCTTTGCAGCGACAAGAACTGACACGAACCTGAAGGAGAGCACGCCCATGACCATTGACACGACCACGACCAGCCCACTCGCCGCCATTCTGGACGCTACCGAGCTGGCCGTCCACGCCGACCCAACCGCCGCCGCAGCGGTGTTCAAAGCACCCGGTTCGAGCACCGGGCTGGTCACCACCACCATCGCTCTGGGCCGGCACACGATCCAGACCGACGAGCCCGCGACCCTCGGCGGCCAAGACGACGCCCCAAACCCGGTCGAGTACGCCCTGGCCAGCCTGCTCTCCTGCCAAGCCGTCACCTACCGGTTCTGGGCCGTCAAGCTTGGCATCGAGGTCGAGGACATCGACATCTCGATCGAGGGTGACCTGGACGTGCGTGGGTTCTTCGGTCTCGACGAGCAGACCCGCGCCGGATTCGGTCAGGTCCGGGTGGCTGTTCAGGTCCGCGGCCCAGAGACGCCCCAGCGGTACGCCGAACTACAGGCAGCGGTCGACGCCCACTGCCCCGTGCTGGACTTGTTCACCAACCCCACAACGGTGCGCACAACCCTCACAGTCGTCTGACCTCGGCAGAGGGTGCCACCCTCGCCAGGCCCGGCAAGCGCCGGTGACGGGATCCGACCCGTCACCGGCGTCGGGGTCGGTCGTTGCGTCTCGTTGCGCGTGTGTCAGGCGGCGGTAGCGGTAGCCCTTGACAGGTGATCCGCGTCGAGGGATCGCGAAGACCACAAGCCGATCCTCACCCGACATCGGCCGACCGCGATCACCAGTGCAGACGCAGGCACCCATGGACGCGTCATAGTGGGCGCTGTGATGCCTGCCCCACGGTCGGCGATAGGGGGCTGTATGACGCACCTTGCATACCCCGAAGTCTGGCAACGACGCCGGGATCCAGGGGCGCAGCCAGTTGCCGAGCTCGGCGTCGACGAGCAGCTCACGGGCTTCTGCCTCGTGGTCGTCCGGAACCAGGATCCTCATCCGGATCGCGATGATCGAGCCCTCGAGAACACTCATGTTGCGGTCTGTGACCTGATACGGGATGTCGGCTCCGCCAAGCAGTCCCTCGATTGCGGAGATTATCTCGGGGTCGTTGGTCCGGACGAGCTCCGCCATGTGAGGTACCTCCGGTGAACGCCGAGCGGCAGGCGATCTTGATATCGACGAACTGCCGGTCGGAGGGCGCTCCCGCGTACTCGATTCATGTTCCGCTGGCCCGCCGCTCAGCCTTCAGCAGCTCTGGCCAACCCATCCAACAACAGGCCCAGCGTGAACTCGAACTCGTTTTGGCTATCGCACCAGCCGAGGGGGTCCTCGGCGTTGTCGTGGACCTCGGAGGCGACCATCGCGGTGAGGTGGGGCAGGACGGCGGCCATGGCGGCGAACTCGGCTTCGGCGGCCTCCTCGTCCATGGTGCCGCCTTCGGAGTCGGGACTGAACAGCTCCTGGGTGAAGCCGAGGACCATGGTGCCGAGGGCGTGGATGGCCCGGTGGCCGAGGTGATAGCTCACGCCGCCGCGGATCATCGTCGCAAGGATCGCCTCGTAGTAGGGGTACAGGCCCGGAGGGATGCTCGAGCGTGAGCCGAGCAGGCCTGGCGCCCAGCGATGGCGCACCATCACTTCGCGGGCGGCGAGGCAGCGGTGGCGCAGCGCCGTACGCCAGTCGTCGTCGGCGCTCACCCGAGCCGCGACCGCAGCGTTGATCTCGACGAGAACGGCCTCGGTGAGCCCGTCGAGGAGGCCCTCCTTGCCGGGCACGTGGTAGTAGAGGGACATCGCCTCGACGCCGACGTCGGCGGCGAGCCGGCGCATGGTCAGCGCGGATAGGCCCTCGGCGTCTGCCAGTGCCATCGCGGCCGCGAGCACGCGATCCCGGCTGAGCGGCGTACGCACCGCGCCTGTGGTCACAGACCACCTCCTTGCCTCTTGCGCCAACCTTACAGCGTATGAGAGCCTTACGGGGTAAGGTTCATGGAAGGAGACTCTGATGACCATCACCGCCACCACCAGCTCTCGACCCGAGGCGACCACGCCCGAGCTGGTCCGCACCGCCCGCACGACCGGCCTGTTCTACCTCGGGCTGGCCATCACCGGGATGCTCAGCTTCATGCTGGTCCGCAACCAGCTCTTCGTCGCCGACGATCCCAAGGCGACCTTGGCCAACCTGACCCAACACGAGGCCCTGGCGCGTCTCGGCATCGTGATGGAGATGGGCGTCGTGATCACCCAGGCGCTCGTGGCGCTGTGGTTCTATCGCCTTTTCAAGAGCGTCAACGCGTTCGCCGCCGGCTCGATCGCCGCGTTCGGCCTGGTCAACGCCGTGGCGATCCTCGGCAGCGCTGCAATGCTCGCGACCGCGCTCGACGTCAGCCAGGACGCCTCGCTGACCGTGGGTGGCGGGGCGGCCGCCACCGCGCAGCTGCTGTACGTCGTGGCCGGCCACCTGTGGATCATCAGCGGGATCTTCTTCGGTCTCTGGCTGATGCCCATGGGCTGGCTCGCCCGGCGGTCCGGCGGGGTGCCCAGCCTGCTGGGCTGGATCCTGATGATCGGCGGCGTGGGGTACGTCGCCAACGCGCTCCTCACCTACGTGCTCCCCGACGCCGGCCCCGCACTCGACCTGCTCACCATTCCCGCCACCGTCGGTGAGCTGTGGATGGTGGGCTACCTCTGTCTGCGGGGCGTACGCCGGCCCTGATGCGCGAAAGCCAGACCATCAGGACCCGCGGCATCGGCGGCCAGCCAGGTCTTTCGCTCTGATCCGCCTGGATCAGAGCGAAGGACCGTGCATGGGTGTGCCGGCACGCGGCTACTAGAGACTTCTCGCAGGGCCGGTGTCAGGCCAGACTCGGTCCAGGTGTCCGGCGGAG
>JABBOX010000074.1 GCA_012927555.1 Phycicoccus sp. | reverse complement strand
CCGGTCAGGGTCCAGGTGTCGCGGTTGGCCACCTGCAGGGCTCGGTCGTTACGGCGAGTCGCGACCCGGTCGCCGACCCCGATCCGCTCCCCTGCCTGGGTGGTGACCGCCGCAATGTCCTGGACCCGCCCGGATGCCACGAGGCGGTCACGGATCGCACCGTTCAGGGCGCCGACCTGCTCACGGGTCTGCGCCATCACCAGCACCCCGTGCTGGCCGCCGATGATGCTCCCGGCGGCCAGGACGGCCAGCGCCTGGGTGCGTTCGGCCTCAGAGGGGTAGATGCGGATCTGGTCGCGGGCCAGCAAGGCGTCGAAGACCCCACCGGATGCGCCACCAGTGGCCGCGCCCCGACGCTCACTAGTCGGTTCGCCACCGGTCCCGAGGGGTTCACCGGTGCGCATCGCGAGGCTGATCCGGGCGTACTGGGGGTCGTTGAACCGGTGCACGACATCCAGGGTCAGGCACCCTTGGGGTGCGGCCCAGCGGACGGCGAGGTCAAGGACCCCACCGCGGCCCACTGCGGTCAGTTGGTGACGGTCCCCGACCAACGCGACCCGCGCCCCGCTCTCATCAGCGATGGTCAGCAGGGCGCGGGCGGTGTCCTGGTCGAGCATCCCGGCCTCGTCGACCAGCAGCAGGTCACCGGCCCGCAACGCCGCCGCAGGCGACGGGCCGGCGTAGGCCTTGGCGGTCTGCGGGTCGCGGTGACTCTCACGCTCGCCAGGCGCCAGCCGGGTCCAGAGGCCGTGGTCCTCCCAGCGGTAGCCGTGCTGGTGGGCGAGCCAGGCCGCGGAGAACGCGCGGCTGCCAAGTTCCCGGGCGGCGACGGTGGCTGCCTTCAAGGTCGGGGTCACTACCACCAGCCGGTGGCCTTGCTGCCCCAGCGCTGTTCGGGCGGCGGCAAGGGTGGTGGTCTTGCCGGCCCCTGCTGCCCCTTCGACCACCAGCAGGGTTCCGGTACCCGCCAGGGCAGCGACAACCTCACGCTGGGCGACATCCAGCCGGGCCACGGGCTCGAGGGCGGCCTCGAGCACGGCCGGGACCGGGGACTCCTGGGCCCGGGCGATCATCGCACTGGTGATGTCGGCTTCGACCTGCAGAACCGCCGGTGAAGTCAGGGCCCGGACATGCTCCGGGACCCCGCGCCACGGCGACCCGTCGCGGTGGGTCAGCAGTGGGACGCACGCGTTCAGGGCGCGGGCAGTGAGGTCCTCGGCCAGCTCCAGGCGCACCGCGGCCTGGGCCACAAGACCGGTGCGGGCGATCAGCTGCTCGACCTCGCCGCGGATGTCGGCGGCGTTCCAGCCCGAGCGGCGTGCCCCCAGCCGGGCCACGACCTGTGCTACCGCCGCGTCACGATCCAGCGCCCCCGGCCGCACAACAGTGCGCCCAGCACTGCGTGGGCCGACGGGGTCCACCGCGACCGGACGTGCGACCTGAGGGTCGGGGCGGTAACCCAGCTCGGTCAGCTCTTCGACCCACCGCCGGGCCAGCTGGGTGCCGTCGGACGGGATCACCTTGTCGGGGCGGGCATCGGCCCACGCTCGGCCGTCCCATGCCCGCCGCATCTTCGGGCCGGGCTCGGCTGCGGGGTTGGCGACCCGCCACTGGGCCTCGTACCGGTCGATGTTGCGGGCGATCTGCGCAGCCCTGGCGCTGAACGGCCCGACGTAGGCGACCAGCTCGGCGACCTCGCCCGATTCGTAGTCGAGGGTGTAGCCGCGGGCGGCCAGCGCGGCCCGGAATCCCGGGTCCGTCATCACCGCCGCGTGACCGATCCCGTTGATCGCGTCCAGGGCGTCCCGCACCCCGACGGTGTGCAGTCCCCGCCATGTGCCTTCGGCGAAGACCCTGGCATTGACCTGCAGGTGCAGATGCCGGTGCGGATCCCCAGCTCGGGAGGTGTAGTGCCGCACCACCGCCGCCTCAATCTGCTGCACCGGGACCTGGACCTGACGGCCTCGCGGCCCGACCCGGGTGGTCGCGTGCTCGGCCAGCCAGCCGATGATCTGCTCGGCCGCGCGGTCCTGCGCGCCGTCATAAGCCGCCGCGATCTCCTGATGCAGGACCGCGGCCAACGACCACGACTTCGGGCCGTTGACCACAACCTCCACAAACCGCACAGCCTGAGCGTCTGTGCGCACCCTCCCCTTGGGCGCACCCGTGGCCGGGTCGTACCCCCCGACCCACCCCTCATAGGCGTCGCCGGTCAGCGTTCCCCCGTCACGCACCCCCACCTCCGCCCAGGCGAGGTAACGCTGCGCAACGCCAGTGCCCTCAGCGAGGTAGTAGTCATCCACGCGCCCGCGGTCGGCCTCGACATAGCTACGCGCAGCAGCCGGCGAACCGCGATACACCTTTAAGCCACCATGCATTTCCAACACCAACCAACAATCATCAGCAAATACGTTTCCGGACCGCCCGAAAGGCGACCCGACCTACCAACATTGGTAGCATGCGTGCCGCTATTCATAAAGACTTGGAAATAGCTAATTCGTGTTGAAAGTCGTTGGTATCGATATTCTTTCGTGGTGGAGGCCGTATTCTTTCGTGAAGTCGTATTCGACGGGCTTCGACGTCGCATTCCAGTGGTGGGGCACCTTGTCGGGGGGGATGACCAGAGCACGACGCGTTCGAGGGTTCAAAGGTGACCCAGCTCGAGCGAACCCGAGCGTCAGTGGTCATGAACATCAACGAGTCCCACCACTCGGCGAGTCCTTGAGACGAGGAGGGCAAGGGATCGCGCGGGGTCTCGGGCGGTCCAGCATCAGGGTCGGGTGGCCGGAGGGAATTTCACCCTCCGGCTCCCACGGATCCCGGCGTGACGGTCTCCTGTCACCGGGCTCTTGTCATCCTGGTCACCAGGCGGTGCAGACCCATCTCCAATGCGTGAACAGCGTTGGAGAGTCGCGGGTGAACTCGGCAAATCGCTGCCGAGAAGCCCGGATGCCTGCGAGTCGTCGATATTTGTTGCGGATCCAGCGCACCAGGTAGGCGTTGATGCGTGCCAAGAGGCGATACAGCGCTGACCGGTAGAACCGGCCGTAGTACTGCATCCAGCCCGCCACGATGGGGTTGATCCCCGCAGCGAGCTCTTCCCAGGTGTGGAAGATGCGGCGGTGCAGTCGCCAATGGCGGACCACACCGCCGATCCGTTTCAGGGCATTGGTGCTGATCGCGGGTAGGAACGCCAGGAACTTGCGCCCCTGACGGTCCCGCGAAGCCCGGGGTCGGAAGGTGTACCCAAGGAACGTGAACGACGTGCACTCAAAGGTGCCGCGCCGGTTGTTGTCCTTGCAGTACACGATCTTCGTCTTGTCCGGATGTAGGACAAGACCGACCTGTTCCATTCGCGCCGTCAGCGCCGCCAGTACTTGCTCGGCGCGTTGCTTGCTGGCGCAGTGCACCACGGCATCATCGGCGTACCGTTCGAACTCGACGTCGTCGAACTCTCTGGCCAGCCATGTGTCGAATGCGTAGTGCAGGAACAGGTTCGCGATCACCGGCGAGATTGGGGACCCTTGTGGGGTGCCACGGTCTCGTTGCAGCATCGTGCCGTCAGGCATCTGCATCGGCGCGGCCAACCACCGCTTGAGATACAAGATGACCCACGGCAGGTCGGTGTGTGCTTGCACCGCTTTAAGGATCAGGTCCCACCGGACACTGTCGAAGAACTTCGCGACGTCCAGGTCGATGACCCAGTCGCTCTTCCAACAGCGCCGTCGACACACAGCCACCGCATCCAACGCGGACCGCCTCGGCCGGTACCCGTAGGAATCTGGATGGAAGATCGGTTCTACCGCTTCCTCCAGCCTGCGGGCCGCCACCGTTTGAGCGATCCTGTCGGCGACCGTGGGTATGCCGAGCATGCGAGTTCCTGATCCATGCGACTTCGGTATCTCCACCGCCCGCACCGGGGGCGGGAACCAAGTCCCCGACGACATCCGATTCCAGATCTGATACAAGTTGTTCTTCAGATCGGCTTCGAAGTCGACCAGGCTTTGGCCGTCCACTCCCGTTGCGCCCTGATTCTCCTTGACCTTCAGGTATGCCTCCCAGACCTCACCCTTCCAGATCTCGAACGACTTGCCCTTCGATTTCAGCTGGTCCACTCGATTCCTCCCGAACATCGTCCGGTTGACCGGATCGAAAACAGCCACGAATGACCCGGCCCCTTCGCTCCGACCCCATTACAGGACCATCACCGCTACTACGAACCGGTCCGCCGGCACAGCCACCCAGTGAGCCCTACAGGGCCCACCTGCCGGTCCTCAACCACCGACAGGGTTGCTGCGCCTTCTCACGTTCCGCACGGGAGCAGCAGGTCGGGCTCACGTCGCCTCCATGCCGGACACCACCTGGCCAGTCAGCGCACATCCGCCAGGCTCATCCCGGAACGCGAAACATCGCCCCGGTTTCGATGCCATCTGTCTTTGTTACGACACGTCATCAGCGATTCGCTTGCGCTCGTCTTCCCGACCCCCACCTGACGCCTCTCACGGCGCCTTTTCCTCGATCGCTCACCACGACGGTCTTCAGCCAACGCAGCACGAGGCAGTTTGAAGCCTCCTCACGCAAGGCGACTCCGAAGGGCCTTCCTTCATCTCCCGAACAGCACCATCTCAGAAAGCTTCTCCTACATGCGAAGCTCCTTCCATGTTCGTGACACACGCCTCGGCAAAGTCGTGTTTCAGCAGGTCAGCAGGCATGCGATGGCCTGGTCGGGGTGTCTGGCGTGATGTCGTAGCGCTTTGGCGATGCTGGTCGCCCCGGTCAAACGCAACAGGCTGATGGTGGTGTTGCGCAGCGTGGCCATCACCTGGGGCGCGTTCCCGGTGCGGATCTGGGAGCGGTCTTCATCGAAAGTGACATCGCGGACCCAGTGCAGCCGGTTCTCGATGCCCCAGTGGCCCTGGACCCACGCGGCGAGGGTGGCCGGTGGCGCGCCGTGGTGGTCGGCGGAGGTGATCAGGTAGACGACCTCGACGCTCTTGGTCCCGCCCCGGGTCACGGTGCGCCGGACCTGCGCGATCTGCGCGGCGCCGGGGAAGTCGACCCAGGCCGGGGCGGCCACGACCTTGATGGTGCGGGTGACGCGCCGGCCGTGCCCGGTGGCGGTCACCCGGTGGCCCGGGACGTCCTTCCAGGGCAGGTCCTTGCACGTCTGGTGCAGACCGGGCTGGTTCTTCTTGACGGTGAACAGGTAGTCCCCGCCGGCGGACGTGATCGCGGTCGCGGTGTCCCTCTGGGTGTGCATCGCGTCGACGGTGACCACCGCGCCGGTCAGGTCGAAACACGCGAGCAGGTCTCGTACCGCAGGGATTTCGTTGCTCTTGGCGGCCACGGCGACCTGCCCGAGAACCGCGCCCGAGGTGTGGTCGAACGCCGCAACCAGGTGCGGTGCGACCGCATTCGCGGTGCGGGCACCGCGGACGGTCTTGCCGTCGAGGGCGATCACCCGCCGGCCGGCGACCACCGCCGTGCGGGTCCACATGAACACCCCGAGCACACGGTCCAGCACGCCGGCGTCCAGGCGGGTGAACGCACGCCGGATCGTCGATTCCGTCGGCCGGTTCGCGCTGCCGCCGCC
>JABBOX010000237.1 GCA_012927555.1 Phycicoccus sp. | reverse complement strand
CTCGCCGCCGAACTCACCACCACCGCGACCAAGTACCCCGGCACCGACCTCACTATCGTCTACAGCGTCAAAGACCAGCCCGACCCTTCATGAATCAACTCGCTACGTCAGGAGTTCTGGAGTCCCTCGAGCGGCTGGTTCCAGATGGGCCGCTCGAGCTGTGCCGGGAGCTCTCGGGCCTTGACGATCGTGTACGTCATGCGCGCAGAGCCATGGAGGGTCGCGTTGATCGCCGAGGCTGTCGAGAGCATCGCGGCGATGCCGATCAGGACGAACCCGGCTGAGCCCAGCGCCGGGCGCGCGGCGACCGCGAGCGCATAGTCCTTCGCATCGATCAGTTGAGAGACCGGGACGGACCCGACGGCGACGACGGCCACCAGCACGTACAGCACGATGACGAAGATCACGGGATGTAGTACGCCTGCGTGAGTGTGCGCCCCGGGTCGCAGACGTCCTCGGCCGCGTTGGCGGTCAGCTCGAATCCCTCGTACGCGAGGAACACGATCATGCCGCCCGCGACGAGCGACAGCGGCGGGCTCCACTGGCTGGGTTCGAGCCGGTTCGAGGAGACGCTGAACATCCCGACCACCACGAACAGCAGCAGGATCGTGAGCTTGATGGCCACCACGTAGCGTTCGGCCCGCGCGACCGTGGAGGCACCCGCGATGTTGAGTACAGCGATGAGCACGACGGCAGCGGTGAGGAACGCATGCTTGCCGAGATCGTGCTGCGCGTCCGGCAGGAAGCTCGCCGCATAGCTGCCGAACGCCTGGGAGTACAGCGCGAGCATGACGATGTAGCTCAGCCACAGCAGCACGTTGATCCGGCCCGAGAACAGCCCGGGCCCGAACGCGCGGTTGACGAACGTCACCGTCCCCCCGCGGCTCGGGAACGAGGTCGAGAGCAGCGCGTAGGACCTGGCGGTAAGCAGCGCCACCAGTCCCGCGACGAGGAACGCGACCGGTGCGCCTCCACCGGCGATCTGCACCGACAGCCCGAGGACCGCGAAGATTCCGCCGACGACCATCCCGCCGATGCCGATCGACGCCACGCCCCACAGGCCGATGCGTCTCGGTGATCCTGACTCGCGGTTCGTCACCGGCACTCCTCTACCTTCTCCTGCCGTCCTGCGCCGGTCTACGGACCGCTCGCGACCCTGACCGCGTCTGCTCACGGCACGGTCCCACCGCGGACGTCGATCGGGCAGGCGAGAACGCAACAGTGGACAAGGAGATCCGCGTCAACGGCGCGTGCTGTCGCAGACGAGCTGATGGCTCCCGCGAGCTTCATCGGCTGACAGCCAGCAACACCCGAACCATCGGGAGGATCTCCACGGTCGCCGCGGTGACCTTGTGGTACCACTGTGCACGCGAGCCGGAACCGGTCATGATCACGTACTCGTCGCGCACGCTGCATCCCGTCGCCGTTCCCGACGTTGGAGATTCTGCGTCGACGCTGGGGACCGTGCCCGTGCCCGTACGCGGCGCCGGTTGCCACCGGCGGCGACGACGCGATTGCCGGGGCGGCATCGGAGGCTTCGCGACGGAGGCCCGCTCGAGGCAACCATGCTGCCGGGACGGTGGGTGTCAATACGACGGTGGCGCTCAGTCTGTCGCGACCATGCAGGGGGGCTTGACCCCGAGGACTTGACCCCAGCGGGCGGTCACGCCAAACGGTTCTAGTATCGGAGCAGCGGTCTGCTGGCATGCGGTGGCCGCGAGTCATTGTGGCGAAAGGGATCGCTATGAGCGAGAGCATCGACGACACGCCGGTCGCTGACGACGAGGTGGAAGAGATCCTGGCCGATGAGGAGTCTGATGAGGAGGCTGCGCGGTCCTTGCCGGAAGAAGGCTCCGATGACGACCCAGGGAGCATGATCAACCGCTGAGATCGTGGTGGATCGGCTGAGACGGTGACACCCGCTGGTCCGCGAGACCAGCCGGAGAGTCCAGTTGCATTCCCGTCGGTCGACGGCACCCACGTTGGCCGAGCGCGACACGTACCGCCGCGCGGAGATCCCCCGATCTCACACGCGCCATGCGGCCGCGAAGCGAACATGGATCGTTGGGTGTGAGCGTGAGGGCCGCCGGCCGCGCAGGGGGCGGCGACTGGAGGCACTGCCAACGGAAGCGGCGTACGGGGCTTGAGCGCGCGACGTCGGGGAAGCCCACCGACGCGCAGTCCAGGAGCGGGATCACACCGTCGGCCATTGCGCGGTGAGGTCGGTCCGCGCGCGTCCGTGCAGTTCAGAGCCATGCCAAGCCCGTCCCGGATGCTTACGAACATGCCCGGACAGATTCCCGTTGGGTACCCGCTGGGGTATGCGTGCGACGAGCCGTCGACGCCAACATGACTGTCACCGAGGCCGACCTGAGCCGCCCACTTGCAAGCGGAGATGCCGCGCACGGACACAAGCCGAGCCGGTTGGTGGGTCAACTGCTGTCTGGGCGCGCGCCCGAGGTGGCAGGCAACGAGGCCATGAGCCGGTGGCAACGCTGCCAGCCCGGACATTTCACGGGCGTAGCGCGCCTGAGACCGGTGGCTCGCCGCGCCGATCACGGCCCGCGAGCTCGAAGAGGCGCATCTGGCGAACGTGCTGTTCGACGCCCACCACGACGACCGCGAATTCGGGCATCGGCTGCTGGGCGACGAGGCCGCCAGGGCCGGCCTGCGCGCGTGTGACCGGCGGGTGTGGCCATCGCCACGGCGGTGTTCGCCGCATCTGCGCTGATGCGCGCCGGCCAGGACAGCAAGGACCGCAGCCGCCCGTACGTGCTCGCGGAGCTGCGCCACGCCGAGCACAGCGACACCGTCCTCGACGTCGTCATCCGCAATGCCGACGCCAGCATGGCGCGCGATGTCCTGGTGACGTTCCACCCGCCGTTGACCGCACCACCGGACTTCGGGCCGAACGTCACGGAGCACGTCATCAGCCGCTACGGCCAGCCGATGCCGTGCCTGGCTCCTGGGCAGGCGCTCCGCGACGTCTGGTGGTCAGGGCGGGACAAGGGCGGCGGGAAGCTCGAGAACGCCGAGCCGACACACGATGTCGTGACCATCCGGACGACCTGCAAGGGAAACGTTGGCGGGACGCGCCACCGGCTGCGAGCCGGGGGCGATGCGGTCGGGTGTGTGGTGTGCCGCGGCGGACCGCCGTCAGTCCAGGGTGCAGGTGGCGAGGAAGGCCATCAGGGTCGTGGCGTCGTCGGTGGCGAACAGGGTGTCGAGGGCCTGGTTGAACTCCAAGCGCCGGGCGGCTGGCACCGAGACGGCGTCGAACCCGCTGGACATCAGGTGCCCGGTCATCATCAGGCGGGCTGTGCGCTTGTTGCCGTCGAAGTAGAACTGGGTGCGCGTGGCCGAAGCGAAGTACACCAGGGCCTGCATGCGCGGGTCGGGCTCGGACTCGATGTAGGCAAGCAGGTCCTCGGCGCGTCGGCGCAGATTGGCACCGCCCGGGCCGGTGTCCACACCTTCAACCCTGGTGCCGTCGGACAGGCGCACGTGACCGCCACCGGTGGCACTGCCCTCCCCGCGGAACGCGCCAGCGTCCAGGGCCTCGTGGCGGGCGAGGATGGCGTGCAGCTGGTCGGCGGTCGCCTTGTCCAGGCGGAACGTGCCTGCTCCGACCATCTCGTCCAGGCGTGCATGCGCCTCGGACAGGTCCAGGATCTGCTCGGCCTCCTCGACACGCTTTCCGCCGACCGTCACCCCTTCCAGCAGGGTGCGGACCTCGGGCAGCGTGTACGTGTTGCCTTCCAGGGCTGCGGCGTTCCACACGAGCTCGGGGAGCTGGGCACGGAACCGGGCCCGAGCGCGGTCAGCCGAGGAGCGGTGGATGGCCTCGACGTCGATCTGCGCCTCGTCCCAGTCGATCCCGCACGTCCGGGTGCGCTCACGGTCCGCGGGGGTGGGTGCGGGCAGCGTGACGCCAGGCTCGGCGGCCGCAGGCCGAGCCCGCTTGCGGTACTGGTTGGACCCAACGGCCCAGCGTGGGTTCGACATCCTTCACCAGATCCTTGCTACTTCGAGGGCGGCGTCTCGCAGATGGGGTTCGAGACCCAGTGCGTCCAGGAGCATCTGAACGGGCGCGACGTAGCGCACCGGGCCCTCGGTCCACGAGTCGACGTAGATGCCGGGGTGGGCGGGGGCGATGATGACCGTTGCGGCGGAGGGGCTTCCGGCGGGCTTCAGCGACTCGGACAGGAGGCGGGCTGCCCGATCGGCGTCGTCGGCCCACAAGACAATGGTGCCGGAGGTGCCCAGGGGAGGGGCCCCGGAGATCGCCCACGGGCTGCGTGAACCGTCCCCGGCGGAGGCGACGCGCAGCAGCTCGGCGCGCCCGGTGAGGTAGCGGGCTCCGGGTCGTGCGAGCAGGGACGCGGCGGCGCCCGCTACGCGCACGATTTCCACGGGGTCGGCGCCAGCGGTGCGCTCAAGGCGGGCGACCCAAGCGGCGGCTGCGGCAGGGGCGCTGGCGGTGTAGCCGTCTTCGAGCATGACGCGCGCGGCCTCGGCGGCGGCCGGGTCGCTGAGCGGGCGGGCGACGATATCGATGTCGAGTCCGCATGCGATGGCGATCTCGCGCAGAGTGGACAGGGTGGGAGAGACCGACCCGCGGGCGATGCGGAGCATGGTGGAGCGCGCGACGCCGGCGCGCTGCGCTACGTCGCCGGGGCGCAGGCCGGAGCCAGTCACCCACTGCTCAACCTGTTGCATGGACGCAACGATAGTCGAGAGAGATGCAGATATGCAACGGCGCCGGTGTCTGTTGCATGTGTGCTACAAGATCAAATTGCACCTCGCGTCCCGCGAACGGCGCGTCTGGGGGGTTCTGGTACACCTGGGCGCATGACGCTGCTCGGCTACACCCGCGTGTCCACCACCGCGCAGGATCCCTCCCTGCAGCGCGCCGCGCTGCTCGAGGTCGGCGTGGAGCCCACCACCATCTGGTCCGACGTCGTCACCGGGTCCAAGGACGCCGCCGAGCGCCCCGGACCGCCGACGTCACGCTCGAATCGCCCCACGGATGCGCGTGCGGGCACGACAAGGCAGAGGCCGCAGGCGCGGAAGGCGGCACCTAGGGATGCCTTGCAGCCTGTGACCCGTGCCGCCCGGCTGATCCCCGGCGGCACGGCTGTGTTGCCTGTCCCTGGGTTCGCGTCGACAGGGCGGATGGCGAGGACACCGGGCCGCGCCGGGTATCGCGCAGATCGCACCGGCGGTTGAGGCCGTCCACCGCGGCTTCCGTCGGTCGAACGGTGCGGCGCCAGCAAGCTGACCGCGGCGGTGCCCTCCAGAATTCCTTCGGCCGTTGCCCACTCATGAACATCATCCCGATCATCATGAGTGCGAAGACCAATGCGGCGGCGGGGTGGCAGCGCCAGAAGCATGCTTCAAGACGGACTGTGCCTGTGTCTGTGCTTGTCGAGGATGCCTGTCCGTAAGCCGCCTCCGCATCTCCGTCCCGATGCGCGTGTCGATGCCGCGTGAAAGATGACCCCCTGGCGCCGGGCGAATTCTGACCCCCCTCGCTGAGAGTGAGGGAGTGATCATCGTGGAGGACTGGGCTGAGATCCGACGGTTGCATCGGTCGGA
>JABBOX010000199.1 GCA_012927555.1 Phycicoccus sp. | reverse complement strand
GTGGTCGTGGTTGGGGGGGGCGAAGGTGGCCAGGATGAATCCCAGGCGCACGAAGTGCCGCGGGTGGATGAGCGACTCGAGGTGGTAGCCGCGACGGAAGCCGGCCAGCACAAGGATGACCAGGGCCACGCCGGAGTAGAGCGCGGCGACGACGAACTGCGGCGCCCAGATGCTCTCGTGCCACCACGGTCGGCCGGTGGAGGCGAAGGCCCAAGCCAGGACCGAGTGCACGGACACGGCCAGCGGGATGATCATGATGGAGACCAGGCCGAGGGCGCCGGCCAGGACGGCGCGCTGCTTGGGGGCCCCGGTCCAGCCGCGAGAGGCCTTCGCGTACAGGGTCGTGCGTCGTTTGCCCAGGCCACTCTGGTGTCCTTTGTGAAGGACGGCCATGTCGGGCACGAGCGGGAGGGTGAAGAACACGATGGAGGCGAACGTATAGGTCATGACCGCGACGAAGTCCCAGAACACCGGTGCGGACAGGTTGGGCCGGGTGACCAGCTCGTAGAGCCGGATCGGGTTACCGATGTGCGGGATGATCAGGGCTGTCCCAATGAGCACGGTGACTACGGCGGTGCCTTCGGCCAGACGGGTCAGCGGTGCCCGCCAGGTGGCGCCGGTCAGCCGCAGTATCGCCGAGACCACGGCACCGCCGTAGCTGACCCCGATGAAGGTGATCACGTCGGCGATGTAGATGGCCCAGAACGCGTGGTCGTTGTAGCCGGCCACTCCCATCCCGTCCTTGAGCTGGACGACCCAGGCGGCGATACCCGCCCCGACCACCAAGGCCAGGGCGACGACGGTGACCCACCACAGGAGGCTGGGCTTGCCGAACGGTCGCAGCGACGCCGCGCGGGCGTTGTCGGTCGCCATGTCGGTGCCGATGGTTTCGGCGGTCAGTGCGCCCGTGCTGATGACGTCGGTGCTCATGCTCCGCCTCCGAGGCTCTGGCCGTGGCCGAGGATGTAGTAGACCCGCGGGTTGGTCCCGAGCTCTTCCTTGTAGCGCACGGCGTCGTTGTCGTGCAGGAAGTCCGAGAGCACCACGGTGGTGCCCTGGCCGTTGACGGCGGTGTCGGTGACCAGGTCGCCGATGTAGAGGACACCCATCGGGCAACCGGACACGCATGCGGGCAGCTCGCCGTGGGGCAGCCGGTCGGCGCAGAACACGCACTTGCCGACGGTGCCCTTTTGCGGCACCGGCATCTGTGGTGAGTCGGCCATCGGCATCCGCTTCTGCGGCAGCGGGTCGGTCCAGTTGAAGTAACGCCCCTCGTACGGGCAGGCCGCCATGCAGGCGCGGGAGCCGATGCAGGTATCTGTCTCGACCAGGTTCAGACCCTCGTCGGTGCGAATGTTCGCCCCGACCGGGCAGATGTACATGCACGGAGGGTCTTCGCACATCATGCAGGGCTGCGGCATGTTGAACGTGCCGCCGGCGGCGTCCTTCATCTCGGAGACCCTGATCCAGGTCTGCTCCGGCCGGAGCTGGTGGCGGTCCTGACAGGCCACCGTGCAGCCCTTGCAACCGTCACAGAGGCGCAGGTCGATGACCATGCACCACGCATGCTTCGCGCCGGTGGCCGCCGGCGTTGCCGTGGCGGTCGCCGCCTTGGGCGTGGTCGCTGCCTGCGCGTCCTGTTGGTAGGACACCATGGTCAGGGCACCACCGGCCGCCGTGACACCCAACGTTCCCAACAAGAGCCGCCGGCTCAACGCCTGGCGCTCCTTGAGGGTGACTGCCGGAGGAGGGCTAGCGGGCCCCTCCCCCGGGTGCGTCGTACGGTCCTGCATGGCGTCCTGCCTTTCAGTCGTTCAGGGTCAGCTGTCTGGGACTGGCGTCGTCAGCTGACGACCACGTTGCCCTGCATCCAGCCCTTGGTCGCCATGGAGCCGCCCATGCCCTTGGGGTCGCCACCACAAGGGGTGAAGCAACGCCAGGTGTACGTGCCGGCCTTGTCGACCTTGAAGGTGAAGACCGTGGTCGAGAACTTGCCTTCGGGGGCCTTCACCAGCGGCACGTTGAGCCCGAGCTCCGGGATGCTGAAAGTGTGCGAGAGCATGGAATTGGGCACGGTCGTCGTGGCCACACCGTCGACCGTCATGGTCCCGCCCTTGACGTCGTTGTACGGCGACCCGGCTGGCAGGGCGGACATCATGTCGTCGTACTCCTTGATCGTGAGCACGACCGTGTCGCCCTTGGCGAAGGTGACGTCGCTGGGGGCCATTGCCGGCCAGTGCTCCTTGCCGGTGAACGTCCCGACTGCACCGGTTTCGGCGTCGATCTTGCCGATCATGTCGATGTTGACGGTCTTCGCGACGGGTGCGGCCGTGGTCGCCGCAGGCGTGTCGGTCGCGCCCGAGCTGGACCCGCCACAAGCCGACGCGCTGACCGCAACGGCTGCCACGATCAGCCCGACGCCGATCATTCGCAGGGGTTTGCGATGCGATGCTGTCGTCGCGTCGATGGAGTCGATGTGGTTCATTGTCTTCACGCTCTCTGCCTTGGGTCAGCCGGAGTTCACCCGGCCGGGAACGGATCCGACGCTGGGCGCAGATGTTCCGATATGAGCCTTGCCGCGTCGGCCGGCGGGCGGAACCGCGATGCTCGCCATCTTCGAAGGGACGTCTGCGCGACGATGGCGCGTTTCACGCGGCGATGGCGCGTTCTACCCGGTGCGTGGCTCAGATTCGCGCGTAGCCTGATGAGCATGGAAGCGCAAGCGGGGCAAGTGATACGAGTGCTGGTCGTTGATGACCATGCTCTTCTCCGCGACGGCACCCGTAGGATCCTCGAGGCCCACCCCGACCTACAGGTCGTGGGCGAAGCGGAATCCGGCGAGGTCGCGCTTGCCCTGGTCAACCAGCTGCACCCGGACGTAGTGCTGATGGACATCTCGCTGCCGCAGATGAACGGCATCGAGGTTGCCCGCCGATTGACCCAGGACCATCCCGACGTACGAGTATTGATGGTCAGCGCTTACGACGAGGACGTGTACATCCGCGGCGCACTCGAGGCCGGGGCCGCGGGGTACCTGAGTAAAACCGCCCCAGGCGATGAGCTGGTCCAGGCGGTGCGGGCCGTAGCCGGTGGGACGAATGTGCTCCAGTCCGGCCTGATGGCTCGACTGTTCAAACCGCAGGGCCAGCCCGCGCAGGGTGGAGCCGACCTGAGCGAACGTGAGCTTTTGGTCCTGAGCCTGCTCGCACAGGGGCTACACAACCGGGAGCTTGCGGAACGGATGAACGTCGGCACGCGCACGGTTGACCGGCTCTGCGACAACATCTACGCCAAGCTCGGGGTGAGCTCACGCACCGAGGCCGTGGTGCGTGCCATCTCGACCAAGCTGCTGATCGTCCCCGATGAGCGCTGACCAGCGACGCGGCTTCCGCGGGTTACCGCTCCTCGTGGCAGTTCAATGGCTGGGCCTGCCGTTGCGTTCGCGCAAGTTCTGGATCGTCCAGGCGGGCGTTCTTTTGGTGGCGTTCCTTGATGAGATCGTGCAGCATCTCCTGCGCCCCCCTCCGGTTTTCGTGCTCCCTCCTTCGACGATCGCCGGGCTGCTGCTCGTCCCGGTCGTCTACGCGGCGCTGAACTTCGGGGTTCGCGGTTCCGTTAGCACGTCACTGTGGGCGACCGTGCTCATGTTCCATGACTGGGTCATCCCAGGCGGGGTGTCACCTTCGGTTGAATGGGCCGAGATCGGGGGCCTGGTCATCATCAACGGGGTCGCATTCGTCGTCGGGCAGCGGGTTGAACGCGAGGCCCACGCGCGGTTACGGGCCGAAGAAGCACTGCGAGCCAGTGAGGTCGCCGAGGCGCGCTACCGCGCTCTGTTCGACGAGCAGCACGCGCCGGTGCTGGTCACCGACTCTGCAGGGGTGGTCACCGAGGCAAACGCGGCAGCTACATCCCTACTGGGGGCCAGTGCAGCGGGCCGACGGTTGTCGGACCTGGTCGATGCCCCGGTCACCGCGATCCTGGAAGGGGCGGTGTCGCGCCTTCCGGTGCGGGAGCGGGTGTTCGTGCCCAAGGCTCGGACGCTCGAGATCGGCTTGGCCGAACCTCTCGTACAGATCGTTCTCGTCGACGTGACCGAGGAGGAGCATCGCGCGCTCGAACAGCGCGCCTACGCCGCTCACCTTGTCACCGTGCAGGAGGACGAGCGGCGGCGGCTGGCCCGAGACCTGCATGACGACCCGGTTCAGTCGCTGATCCACCACGTGCGGATGCTCAAGCAGCTCGGCGACGACCCACGGCTGGCAGCGGATCTCGTCCCGCTGGTAGCCGAGGGTGGCCAGCTGGCCACGGAGGTTGTCGACGTTCTGCGCACGGTGATTCGCGGCCTGCGGCCACCCGCGCTTGACGACCTTGGCGTGGTCGCCGCCCTTCGTCAGCTGGTCGCCGAGTGCGACGCCCGGCATACGGTCTCTGTCCGGCTGCGGGTCAGCGGGGACCAGATACGGCTGTCGCCAGAGAACGAGCTCACCGTGTACCGAGTGGCTCAGGAGTCGTTGAGCAACGTCGTGCGTCACGCCAGCGCCACGGGCGCCTTGGTCGACCTGCAGTACGGTCAACAGGTCGTGCTCACCATCACCGACGACGGCTGCGGGATCCCAGCTTCCAGCACCATGTCGGTAACTCTTGGCGGCCACCTGGGACTGATCGGCATGCGCGAGAGGGTCAACCTGGTCGGGGGCAGTCTCGAAATCCGCGCGAACACGCCCCACGGCACCCTCGTGCGGGCCACGCTGCTGGGCGCGTTGCCCGAGCCCCAACCCGTTGCCGACGACCTCATGGTCTAGCGAGCGTGCCCCAAACAGTGGTGCCAACCACAGCCTGGACCACGGCCAAGGATCCCTCAAGATGAGCCGGTTCAAACCTCGAGACACACTCGACCGGGTATTCGAGATCGGGATCATCCTCAAAGGACTCGACGGAGTCCTGGAAACCGTCGGCGGCCTACTGCTGCTCGCACTCACCCCGGCCACGATCAACAACGTGCTGTCCGGGCTGACTCAGAACGAGCTGTTCGAGGATCCCCACGACTTCATCGCCAGCCACCTGCTGGGCTACGCCCACGGCCTGACCGGCACGGCAGTTACCTTCGCCGCCGTGTACCTCCTGGTCCACGGCATCACCAAGATTCATCGTCTGGCTGACCTGGCGCGAGTGGCGCCAACAGAGAGCCAACCATGGCGTCGGTATCGCCTGAGCGACCCTCAGGTGCGCAGCGCTGGCCGCAAGCTCCTGACCGAGAGGTTGCCAGGGATGTGCCTCCAGGTGACGCATAAGGATCAGAGCCCTCAAATGCCGGCCAGGACCTTCGGCAAACCTTTACGAAATGGGTGTCAGATCATCATCTGCCTCGCGCACGATGTTGGCAGGGCTTGAGTTCTGACAACCCCTGAAAGCGCGGCATGGCCCGGGACCGGACCGACTGGAGCGAGCAAATGAGCAGAAGAACCGAGAAGTCGAGTCGACAGGCGCAGCGCGACAGTGCCCGGACCGCCAGGCTTGAGGCGGTACGCACAGTGCAGCGACGCGCTTCGCGCCGGCGTAAGACGGTCATGTGACAGCGGACACGAGAAACTGCCCGGAGACGGCCATGAAGCTGCCCGGTGGCGGACGTGAAAACTGCCCGCTGACGGTCATG
>JABBOX010000056.1 GCA_012927555.1 Phycicoccus sp. | reverse complement strand
GATCAGGAACGCCGCCAGCCCCAGGTACACCGCGCCCAGCACCAGGAGGGCCACGACCAGACGCACAATCGCACGACTAGCTCGCATGGGCTCCACTGAAACGTCCTTGATCGCGGTCAAGCTCGGTGCTCGTCCTCACGCCAATGTCTCGTAACGTCCGCGGTAGTACAGCAGAGCCTCGCCGGGATGAGCGGCTGTTGTTACCGAAACGACTTCTCCGACCACGATGCTGTGGTCGCCGGCCGGATGGATCTCGGTGGTACGGCACTCGAACGTCGACAGAGCATCGTCCAGCAACGCCACTCCGGTCTGCGGCCCACGGTGGTGAGCGATGTGGTCGAGCTGGGCATGAAGCGGCCTCCCACGAGTGGCAAGCCAATCGGCACCAGCCCTGTCTTTGGCGGACAGCACGCTGATCCCCC
This sequence comes from Phycicoccus sp., assembly GCA_012927555.1. Taxonomy (GTDB): domain Bacteria; phylum Actinomycetota; class Actinomycetes; order Actinomycetales; family Dermatophilaceae; genus UBA4719. The sequence continues at coordinate 5,461 of JABBOX010000056.1, read as the reverse complement.
AGACCCCCGCGTCGACCACGGCGTCATGCAAGCGTCCCTCGCGTTCGACGCAGACGAGCAGGAGCATCGGCTCGAGCGACACCGATGTCAGGGCACTGGCAGTCATCGCGTAGTCCAGATCGCCGATGCGGGTGGTCAGCACCGTGACGCCGGTCGCGAATCGGCTCATCGCCCGACGGAACAGATCGGTGTCGGGGGCGTCCTTGGCGTCCTGGGTCATCGGCGAACCTCCAGGTCGGTCAGCAGGTCGGTCAGCAAGCCGGCATGCCACGGTGCGCCGTGCGCCGCCGGCACGAGATCGCCCGTGGCAAGGTCAAAACGCGCGAAACCCTCGCGGCCGGACAGTCGAGCGGCCACGTGGTTGGACAACGTGAAGTAACCGTCGTAGACGACCGCCTGGGTCTTGTGCTGAGCCAGCGCCCGGCTCTGTGTCTCGACCAGGGCCGGTTCGTCCACCACGTGGGTGACGACCTCGTCACGGACCACCGATGGTGGGTAGGGATCATCCTGTTGCAGTACAACGCATGTCGAGCTGGTTGAGGACACGTTCTCCTGAAGCCACAACCGGTCCTGCGACGCCCAGCTCTGGGGGGTGAGAATGCAGTAGGCCACTGGCGCAGCCGTCGTGTCCAGCTCGGCCGAAGCAGTCCGAGCCGAGAGGGCCGAGAGGGCCGAGAGGGCCGACATCGTCACCCGATGGGCCTGGATATGGTCCGGATGCAAATAACCTCCCTGACTGTCATAGGTCACGACCACGTCCGGCCGTAACGCCTTGACGTGGGCGGCGACCATGGCAGCGGCTTCGTCGACGTCAGCATTGGCGAAGGCATCCGGACGCTGTGCCCCAGACGTACCGGCCATCCCCGAGTCGCGATAGCGAGAAGCCACACCTCGCGCCGGGTCCTCCCCCAGCACGGCATGGTGAACGCCCAGCACTGCCATGGCTGCCCGGAGCTCTTCGCGGCGCGTGTGTCCAAGACTGTCATCGCGGTCGGCGCCACAATGGGCCAGCTCAGCCGGGATCACCTCGCCCTCCTCGCCGAGAGTGCACGTGAGCAGGTGGACATCGTGCCCCTGAGCGGCATACGCGGCCATGGTGATCCCCGTCGTCAACGTCTCGTCGTCGGGGTGGGCGTGGACGAACAGCAGCCTGGCCTTCCTGGGGGAACCCTGGGCCACCGGATGGGCGGTCACGGGATGGCCACGTCGACCGTGGCCAGGTCGACCGTGCTGGCCAGCGCCGGGTTGTCGATGTAGTTCTTGACGCCGCCACCGTGCACGTACATGTACTTCTGGTTGGTCAGAGCGATGGCTGCGACCTGGGTCGCCAGCTGCACGTCGAGGTCTCCCCACGCCTTCTCGCGCTGGGATGCATCGGCGATCTTCGCGGCGGCGTCGATCTTCGCGTTGAACTCCTGGCTGGCGAACCGTCCATAGTCCTGGCCCGATGAGCTGGCCGTGAGGTTGAGCCGGCTGTCGAAAAGGGACGGGATAACGCTCGAGCCGGATGGCCACTCGGCGGACCCCACGGCCCACATCACGTCATACGCGCGACTGTTCTGAACGGACGTGATCGTCGTGAAGTAGTCGCTCTCGAGGCCCTTGAGGGTGACCGAGAACCCGGCGTTCTGCCATCCGTTCTGCAAGGCCGCCATGGCCGTGTCAGCGATGGCGCCCTGTCGGTAGACCACCGTGATCTTGACCGGCATGGCGAGCCCGGAGGCCTGCAGCAGACTGCGTGACCTGGCGGCATCCCCACGGGGTGGGACGTTCAGGGGGTTGACATCGCGATAGGCGGGGAGGGACTTGTTGATCATCGCGTAGGTCGACTCTGCCGCCGTATCCCCACCAAGGGCGGTGACATATGCCTCTCGGTTGGTGGCCACGGCCAACGCCTGCCGCACCTTCAGACTGGCCATTGTCGGCCTGCTGAAGTTGGGCAGCAGGTAATCCACGAACGGCGCGCGCGGGTTCGTCGACAGCGCCTTGATCGCCGGGGTGGACATGATGTTGTGCTGCAGCACCGGCGGCGCGGAGTCCCCTGTCAGCTCAAGGGAGTCCGACCGAGCGTTCCCCATGATCGAGCTGATCGCGGTCTCGACCGGGATCCCCTCCTTGTAGACGATCTGCGGCGGCCTCGCCTTGCGGATCGAGTCGGACGCCATGTCCCAATGTGGGTTGCGGACGAAGGTTCCGCCCGCACTGGGCGTCCAGGCGGTCTTGAGCATGTAGGGGCCGTTGGAGAAGATCTCAAGGGCCGACTGGGCGCCGCGATCCTTGTCCGCCCGCACCGGTCCGAAGGCCGGCAGTGCCACCACCTGGTTGAATTCCGGCACCGGTCTGGCCAGCCTGAAGGTGATCGTCTGACCCGAACAGGTCACCGCTTTGTCGAACCCCGCCTGCCCTGTCTTGAGGTAGGGGCCGGCATAGGTGCTGGAGCCGTCAGTGTTGCGGGGCACATCGAGCAAGGCCAGAGCGACGGTCGAACCGCCGGTGATCTGGGTGGTCGCGAAGGTGCGTGAGATGCCGTACTTCACGTCGGCACACGTGACGGGTTCGCCGTCCTGCCACTTGGCGTCGCTTCGCAGGGTGAAACGCCACCCTCTCCCCCCGGCGGAAACCGTCCCGGTTTCCGTGGCCAGGTCGGGGGCGAGATCCGGGAGTGTGTCCTGTTCGGTCGCCGGTGCCCAGGCTGTCAGCGTCCGCTCGAAGACACGACCCGCGAAGGCCATCTCCGCTCCAACCGACAGCCGTTGAGGATCCCACGCTGCCACTGGCCCCAGACGCAGGATGGACAACGACGCACCGGACGTTCTGGGACCAGCCGACGTGGGTTTGACGTCGGCTGCCAGATGCACGGAACACGAGGAGGTCACGAGAATGACGCCAAGGCCCAACGCGACAGCGAGGCTGTATCTTCTGGCGGGCATGTGGTGGTGACTCCCTCGTGTGCTCGGACGACGGGACGCGCGTCCGACCGACCTCGCCCTTAGACGACCGTACGCTTCTCGGGGAAGTGGCAGGCGACCTGGTGTCCTGGCACGATCTCGACCGGGACGGGCATCTCGACGGCGCACACTTCCTGCGCCTTGGGGCAACGGGTCCTGAAGACGCACCCTGATGGGGGATGCTGCGGACTGGGCAGGTCGCCAAAGAGCAGGATCCGTTCGCGCTCTGCCGCACGGCGCGGGTCCGGCACGGGCACGGCCGACAGCAGAGCGTGCGTGTAGGGGTGAAGCGGCGCTTCGTACAAGGTGTCCCGGTCAGCCACCTCCATGACCTTGCCGAGGTACATCACGATGACTCGATCGGAGATGTGACGCACCACCGAAAGATCGTGGGCAACGAACATGTAGGCGAGCTTCTGCTCATCCTGGATGTCCTCGAGCAGGTTGATGACCTGGGCCTGGATGGACACGTCGAGCGCCGACACCGGCTCGTCGCAGACGATGAGCTGCGGCTTGAGTGCGATGGCCCGAGCAACGCCGATGCGCTGACGTTGGCCGCCGGAGAACTCGTGCGGGTAGCGGTTGTAGTGCTCGGGGTTGAGCCCCACACGCTCCATCAGCTCCTGGACCGCCGTGCGGACCCCGCCCTCGGGCGTGATGCCCTGGATGGCGTACGGCGCGGCGATGATCTTGCCGACCGTATGACGCGGGTTCAGTGACCCGTATGGGTCCTGGAAGATCATCTGCATCCCGCGGCGAAGACGCCGGAGCTCTCCGCCGCCGACATGGGTCACGTCCTGACCGGCGAACTCGATCGTGCCACTCGTGGGCTCCAGCAGGCGCAACAGGGTTCGTCCAGCCGTGGACTTGCCACATCCGGACTCCCCGACCAGGCCGACCGTCTCACCGCGGCCAATCTCGAAGCTGATCCCGTCGACCGCCTTCACCGGGGCGTCCGCACGGGCAATGATTCCCGGCTTCTTCTGCGGGAAGTGTTTGCGCAAGTCCGTCACCCGCAGGAGCGTCTCGGGATGTTTGCGCGGCGCAGGCCGGTCGACCGTCTTGTCAGCAGCTGTGCTCATGGGTTCCTCCGTCACTGCTTCTGGCCGGCGTTGAGGGCGTAGATCTCGCTCCGGCGCAAGGGGTCGATGTGACAGCGTGCGCTGCGGTCCGGACTCGTCTCGAGCAGCTCCGGCATCTCGATCTTGCAGCGATCGCCCGAGACCTCGCTGCGGTGCGCACAGCGAGGGTTGAAGGCGCAGCCCGAAGGCAGGTTGATCAACGACGGCGGGTTGCCGGGGATGGGGTCGAGACGATCCGTGCGGACCCTGTCCAGGCGCGGCATCGAAGCCAGCAGACCCCAGGTGTAGGGGTGCTGCGGGGTGTAGAACACCTCGTCGACACTGCCCTTCTCCACGCACCGGCCGCCATACATCACGAGGATGTCGTCGGCCACGTCTGCGACCACGCCCAGGTCATGGGTAATGATGATGATCGCCGACCCGAACTCCTTCTGGAGGTCCTTCATCAGCTCGAGGATCTGGGCCTGCACGGTCACGTCAAGCGCCGTCGTCGGCTCGTCCGCGATGAGCAGCTTGGGGTCGTTGACCAGCGCCATGGCGATCATGGCCCGTTGGCGCATTCCGCCGGAGAACTCGTGCGGGTACTGGTCGACTCGCCGGTTGGGGTTCGGGATGCCGACCCGCTCGAGCATCTCGATGGCCCGTTTTCTGGCCACATCCTTGCTCACGTCGTTGTGGATGCGGAAGGCCTCCACGATCTGGTTGCCGATCGTGTAGTACGGGTGCAGAGCCGACAGAGGGTCCTGGAAGACCATCGCCATCTGGCTGCCGCGCAGTGATCGGATCCGCTGGTCCGAGACCGTGAGCAGGTCCTCGCCCTCGAGCAGGATCTGCCCTGACAGCTTGGCCTTCGATCGCCGGTGCAGCCCCAGGATGGCAAGGCTGGCCACGGACTTCCCCGAGCCCGACTCGCCGACGATGCCCACGGTCTGGCCACGCTCAAGCGTGAAGTCGATGCCGTCGACCGCCTTGACCAGTCCGTCATCGGTCGGGAAGTGGACGTGCAGGTCCTTGACCTGCAGGAACGGCTTCCTTGAGTCAGCGGCCAGGGTGTCTTCGATCACGGGACGTGCCTTTCGCGGGCTGGGATCGCTGGCGGGCGCCATGTCAGGCAAGGCGCACTCTCGGGTCGATCACGCCGTACAGCACGTCGACGACGAGGTTGGCGACCACGATGAAGAAGGCTGCCACAAGCACCAGCGCAACGATGACAGGGAGGTCGAACGTGGTCACGGACGAGACGACGGCGCGCCCAAAGCCCTGGAAGTTGAACACTGTCTCGGTGATCGCCGCGCCGGCGAGCAGACTCCCGAGGTCGAGCCCGGCAACCGTAACGATCGGGGTCAAGGCGGCTCTCAGCGTGTGTTTGAGGACCACCGTGCGCTCGTTGAGGCCCTTGGCCCGCGCTGTGCGCAGGTAGTCCTCGCCCAT